>NZ_FYAV01000010.1:0-11978 GCF_900185745.1 Stappia sp. TSB10GB4
CGGCCGACGAAACGTACTCGCTCGTCCATTACCGAACACTCCTTCCACGGCATCAACACCTCCCGCAAAGCGAAAAGTGTTACCCATGTGTCCGGTACGTTCTGTCACCTATGTCTCAGGTCGCGCCGCGTCGCCAGCGTCCGGACAGGGACATGACGAGAAGGCCCTCGCAGCCATCGCGCTGCTGTCGGCCGTCGCTTCGCCGTGCCGGGCGCCAGCAAGCGGCCGCGCGGAGACTGACGCCGGCCGTAGCGATCCGGGCACGGGGTAAAGTTCCCGCAGACGACCTGCCAGCGGCGGCAGAAACGGCAAGGCCGCCTCACGGCGGCCTCGCGTAACATATTGCAGTGCAGGAAAACTGGAGCGGGTGACGGGATTCGATCACGCCGTTGCCCCGGATCGTCCAGCCGTGGCTCGGCCACGTCTTCGGACGGATCGGGCAATCCGTTTCGGCATCCATCCTCGAGGGCACCGCCAGACCTGCCGACCCGAACCAGCCGCGCCCGAAACGACCGCGCCTGGGCCAACGTCGTGAGGGCAACGCGGGCACGGACGACGGCGGATTGGGCGCAGCGGGGCGACTATCGCGCCAGAATGGCTTTCAGAACCCGGCTCAGATCGGCTTTCGGATCTTCTGAAAGCGATGTGGCGCGCCAGCAAACGTGGTGGTCGGGACGGACCAGCAGGCAACCATTGTCGCTGATTTCGGCGAGCCGCGCCCATTCGCCACTGTGGTCGATGTAGTTCTGACGCGGACCGATCACGTGGGTCACGATCTCGATTCCCAGTCCCTCAGCCACCTTTTGAACAGCATCCACCCAAGGCTCTCCGCCCAGACCGGTCAGCAGGGTGAAGTGGCCATGGCCGCAGATGTCGAGCGTGGAAGTCTCGGCCCCGTCGCTATGCCGGTAGAGCCAGACATGCGGCAATCGCGCGCCCGGCCATGTGGTGGGCTGGTAGTGCAGATCCGCATCCAGTTGAAACGCCGGCTCGATCTGCCCGTCTGTCACCACCGCATTCGAACGATAGCGCTGGTTCATTTCCACCCCGTGGGCGTCGAACTCGTATTTCTTGAAGGCGATCGCCTTACGGATCGCCTCGCGCTGCGCTTCGGCCTCAGCGGTCCCGTCGGTGCGGGCCTCGAGGTTCTTCTGCATCTGCTCGGGGTCGACGCCTTCCGCCATGCCGAGCGCAGCGAAAATCGGGCCGGTCTCGGCGATCGACTGGTTGGCACGGGTGACGATCTGCTTGGCGATCGGCGCCCGTTCGGCGTCGTAGCTGTCAAGGAGCCGCTCGCCTGCCTGTCCCTTCAGGACCATCGACAGCTTCCAGGCGAGATTGAAGGCGTCCTGGATGGAGGTGTTCGAGCCCAGACCGTTCGACGGCGGATGGCGGTGGATCGCGTCGCCCATGCAGAACACGCGGCCGTTGGAGGTCTTGGTGGCGTAGTAGTTGTTGACGGTCCAGGTGTTGGCCGACAACAGCTCGATTTCGAGCTCCGGGTCGCCGATCAGTTGACGCGCGACCCCGGTGGCGAATTCGGGCGTCACCTCAGGTTCGGGCGCGTTGATGTCGTAGCCCCAGACGATCAGCCATTCGTTCCACGGGCGGACCATGCGGACCAGCCCCATGCCGATGCCGCCGACATCGGCACCCGGTTGCATGACCCAGTACAGCACCGACGGGCGATGGGCGACGTATTTGGAGAGGTCTGCCCTGAACAGGATGTTCATCGAGCCGCCGACGCCCATCTTGCCCTCGAAGGGCAGGTTCTCGTTCTCTGCCACCAGCGATTTCCCGCCGTCCGCTCCCACGAGATATTTCGAGCGGATGGTGAACTCACGGCCGGTCAGACGATCGAGGCAGGTGGTGGTGACGCCTTCGGCATCCTGTATGTGACGGAGATATTCCGTCGACATCCGCGCCTGGGTACCGCGCGAGCAGGCCGTCTTGAACAGCAGCGGCTCCATGAAGGTCTGCGGCAGGTCGTTCATCTTGGTCGGCGACGACATCAGGTGTTCGGCCTTGGAGAGGGGATGATTGCCCCACGCCTTCATCCGCCCGATCTCCTCACCGGCGAGGCTCTCGCAGAAGATATTCTCGCCCATCAGGTCCTGATGCGTGGCGAACATATAGGCCTCGTCCTCGACCTCGCGCCCGAGATCGCGCAGCACTTCCATGGCACGCTGATTGGTGATGTGCGCGCGCGGCGTGTTGGCCAGCCAGCGATAGCGATTGACCGCCATGTTTGCGACGCCGTAGGTCGAAAGCAGCGCGGCCGTTGCCGAACCTGCAGGCCCTGTGCCGATAATCAGGACATCCGTTGTGATGTCGGGCATGTAGTCTCCTCCCAAGAGAACGAAAGGGCGGGCTGCGCGGGCCGCCGAAGAGTGTCAGACGGCGAGCTCCTCTCCCGCCCATGCGGCCTGCAATAGCTTGCGAATCGCATCGCGCTCGACCGGCCGCGGATTCCAGTAGGGATTGGCGACAGCAAGATCTGCCGCACGGTCGAGATCGGCCTCCGCCAGCCCCAGATCTCTCAGCGCCATCGGCGAGCCGACCTGCTTGGCGAAGCTGCGCAGACCCCGACCGGGATTGCTGTCGCCGAAAAGCTCGGCCAGCGGCGCGAGCTGTTCGAGGGCAGCTTGCGCGTTGTATGCGATGGCATGCGGCAGCACAATTGCATGCGTCTGCGCATGCGGCAGGTCGAAGCTACCACCCAGCGTGTGGCACAGCTTGTGATGAAGCGCCATGCCCACCTGCCCGAGAACGGTTCCGCAAAGCCACGCCCCGTAGAGGGTTTCGCCACGCGCCGACGTGTCCTCCGGATTGGCGAGCACCCGTGGCAGACCATCGCGGAAGGCGCGCAGCCCCTCGACTGCCATCAGTGTGGAGATCGGCGAGCGGTCACGGGCATAGAGCCCTTCGGCGGCATGAGCCATTGCGTTCAGGGCGGAAGTGACGGTCATTTCCACCGGCAGCGTGGTGACCAGTTCGGCATCATAGAGGATGACCTCCGGCTGGACCTTCGCAGTCGACTGCGTGGTCTTCACGCCGTTTTCCGTCTGGCCGATGATGGGCGTCGCCTCGGAACCGGCGTAAGTGGTGGGGACTGCGATCTGGGGCAGGTCCGTCCTCAACGCGATCGCCTTGCCGAGGCCGATCGTCGAGCCTCCGCCGACCGAAAGCAGTACATCCGCACCGAGTGCACCCGCCAGCGTAGTGGCATCCTCCGACACCGACACGGGGGTGTGCATCGTTGCGCCGGTATAGCTGCCCACAGCGAGCCCGCCGCAATAGGCGGAGAACTCATCGGCGAGTTCGGCCTGCTGCGGCGTGGTCAGGATCAACGCGCGCCGGGCCCCGAGCGCTTCCATCTCCTCTGCGACGGACCGGCGCACGCCGGGACCGAAGCGAACGCGCACGGCTGCGCTACGCGCGATAAACTCCTCCCGGAAAAACGACACCAGGCTCCCCCTGCAGGCTTCCGCTGCTCTGTATTTCAGCTCGGATGCTAGCCCAGCCACACAGGAATATTGATCGGATGTGCGGAATATAATATCGCATTGAGTTATGAAGATTGACAGCGAACATCTAGAGATCCTGGCGGTCATCGTCGAAAAGGGCGGCCTGACCGAAGGCGCCGACGAACTCGGAAAGTCGCAGCCTTCGGTTTCGAGGAGCATGGCCCTGCTGGAGAAGCGCATCGGAATGCCGCTTTTCGAGCCGGGCCGCCGTCCGCTGCGACCGACCGAATTGGGCGCAAGCCTCGCGCGCCTCGGCAACAGGATCCGCATCGCCAATAAGGACGCGAGCCTTCTGGTGCGCCGGTTTCGCCAGGGACTGGCCGGGAGGCTCCGCGTCGGCGGCTCGCCGATCTTCACCGATGGCGTCATCGCCACCATGATCGCCGAATTCCAGTCTCGCAATTCGGATGTCCATATCGACCAGTCCTACGGCTATCTCGATACGCTGGAAGCCGGCCTCAAGAACGGCGGCCTCGACATTGCCATCCTGCCGCTTCATCCGCGCCAGGTGCCGCCGGACATGGATTTCCTGCCGCTTCTCTCCGGTCGCAATGTCATTACCTGCCGCGTCGATCACCCCCTCACGCGGATCAAGGCGATCTCGCTGTCTCACATCGCCAATTACCCGTGGATTGCTCCGCCGGCCGACAGCCCGCTTTATCGCGACCTCGAACGGGCGCTGAAATCCATCGGCCAGGAAGACTTCATGGTGAATTTTTCCGGCGGCACGCTGGCGTCCATCCAGTCGGTGCTGACCGGATCGGATTCGCTGACGGTGCTGCCCTACTCAGTGGTCTTCCAGACACGGCGTACCATCCCCCTCGCGGTGTTGCCCCTGAAGATCGACCACCCGGACCGGCAACTGGGAATCCTGACCAAGAGCGACAGACAGAGACCGCCTGCGGCACAGCAATTCATCACCTTCCTTCAGGCGGAGTCGGAACGGTTGCAGGCGCGGATGGACCACGCCGAACAAGTCACCCACCGACGGAGCTGACCGGCTCAGTTTTTCCTCTATTTCAACGCCACATAGGTCGCGGCGTCGAGCATGGCGACGCGCACCGCCACGCACTGACCGGTTGCTTTGGCGACACTCGCGCGCAACTGCCCTGCGAGTTCGGATACGACCTCGCGGGTGCGCTCGGGCCGCGGCATAAGCTGCATCTCGACATTGACCTGGGGCTGGTCCGCCATTCCCAGAACCGGGATAACGGCAATCTGGAACGCCGCATTGTCGACCCTGAGGCTGGAGCACAGCGCGGTCCGCAAATCCGGGAGCAAGGCAGCCAGCCCGCTCCTCACCGCGCTGTACTGTGTCTCGTCGACGAAGATCTTGATGTTGGGCATCCTGTCCTCACCGTGGAACGAGCACGAAATCGAAGGGGGACCGCCAGAGCGTCTCACCGTTGTCGACCTTCTCGTAAGGCGCGATCAGGGTGGTCTTCACGCCGAAAACGGCATCTGACTCCAGATACTCGTCACCGCCGACAAACGTATGGGTAACGAGCTTCTGATAGCCGGGCGCCGTGATAAGATAGTGCATGTGCGCCGGGCGGTAGGGATGCCGGCCGAGTTGACCCAGCATCTTGCCGACAGGTCCGTCATCGGGGATCGGGTAGCTCACGGGCTTGATGCCGACAAAACTGTAATGTCCATCCGCCGCCGTAATGAAGCGGCCGCGATTGTTCCACTTCGGCTGAATGTCGGGCTGCTGGACGTCATAGTAGCCGTCGGCGTTATCCGACCAGACGTCCACCGACGCACCTTCGATCGGATGGCCGTCGAGGTCCAGCACTCGGCCCTCGAACAGACAGCTTTCGCCCTTGCCATCGAGATTGATCGAATCGCCCATCTGCCGGATCGGCGCGTCGGCGACATGGAATGGCCCGAAGACCGTGTTCTCCGTCGCCCCTTCCGGCCGGCGGTTGTTGATCGCATCGACCAGCATCGAGAAACCGAGAACGTCGGAGAGCAGAATGAACTCCTGCCGTTCGCCTGAGCACATCTGGCCGGTTCTTGTCAGAAAGCCAATGGCGAAATCCCATTCTTCCTGGGTCAGGCTCACGTCTTTCGCGAAGCCATGAAGGTGCTTCACCAGACTGGACATGATCTCGGCAAGACGCGGATCGGTCTGCGCCCCCATGCGGGCATTGACTGTCTCAACGGAATTGGTTTCGGTGAAATAACTCATGAGCTTATTCTCCATGAACGGATCGCGTGTTGCGCCGGATGCCGGTGTCCGGGCGTTTCGGGGGCGCATGTTCGAGCGGAAGCAGGTTGACGCCTGTCCATTGCGTGAAGCCGCCCCACAGACCGCGACGCGCGAAAAGCATGACCACGATGCCGATCACGCCGAGTACGATGAGGTAGACCGTGCCGTAGTCCGACAGCAGGCGCTGCAATCCGTAAAACACCAGCACGCCGATGATCGGTCCCGGCAGTGTGCCGATCCCGCCTATGACGACGATGAAGATGACGAAGGCCGTCCAATCGATGACGGAAAAGGCGGCATCGGGTGAAATGCGCCCCGTCTGGATGAAGATGAGCGCACCGCAAAGCCCTGTGGCGAACGCCGTGAGCAGGAAAACAAGTGCCTTCAGCCGGACCGGATCGACTCCGACCGAGCGCGCGGCCACGGGATTGTCTCGCACGGCCTGCAGCCCAAGCCCCATGCGCGAGCGCAGGAAGATCCAACTGGCGACCAGCATCGCGACGACCAGCCCGAGTGCCAGCCAATAGGTGAGCATGTCGACCGCAGCAGCAGGCGAAACGCCGAGAACCTCACGCAGCAACTGGACACCCGGCATGTCACGGGCAGCGCCACGTGGCAGCGCCGTGCCCGTGCCACCGCCGAGTGCCTGCCACTGGCTGAAGGAAAGACGCGCGATATCCGCCACCGCCCAGGTGCCGATGGCGAAATAGGCGCCGTTCAGGCGAAAAACGAAGAAGGCGACGGGCACCGAAAGCACCATGGCGACGAGGCCGCCGATCAGGCCGCCGGTGAGCGGGTCGAGCCCCCACAAAATGGCCGCGGCGAACATCGCATAGGCGCCGACACCGACGAAGAGTTGTTGGCCGACGGAAACAAGCCCGGCAAAGCCGGCCAGCATGTTCCAATTGAGCGCCAGAACCAGGAGGCACAGGACCATGAAGAGATCCTGGACGAGCGCGCGCAGACCGAACAGTGGGACGACGGCCAGAGCGGCGACGATGACGAGGAGCGACAGGAGGCCTAGGGCGTTCTTCATCTGTGATCCTCAATCATGGGCGCGGGGAAAGAGCCCCCGCGGCCGCACGAGCAGAATCAGAACGAAGGCGACGTGGCCTGCCAGGATCTGCCATTCGAGCTTCAATGCCGCACCGAACGCCTGGGCCACGCCGATGATGAGCCCACCGATCAGCGTCCCCCATAGGCTGCCGAGGCCACCGATGATCACCGCTTCGAATGCATAGAGCAGGCGTGCCGGGCCGATCGATGGATCGAAATTCGCCCGTGCGCCGAGATAGAGCGCCGCGATCGTGGCGACGACCAGCGCGATGCCGGTGGCGAGCGCAAAGACCCGGCGCGGACGGATGCCCATGAGCTGCGCGGTGACGGAGTCGTCCGATGTCGCCCGGAAGGCGCGTCCGATCGCTGTGCGATAGAAGATCCAGTTGAGGCACAGGATCACGAGAATGGCCGAGGCGAAGGTGATCAGCGGCATCACCCCGACGCTGACCGAGCCGAAGGCAAGCGACTTGGCCTCGATGGGGCCGACAGGCAGTCTGCGACTGTCGGCGGTGAACTGTTCGAGCAATGCGTTCTGGATGACCACCGACAATCCGAAAGTGACGAGAAGCGGTGGCAGGATGTCGTCGCCCAGCACCCTGTTCAGAAGAACCGTCTGCAACAGCCAGCCCAGCAGGAACATCAGTGGCAAGGCGATCAGCGCCGCCACGAAGGGATTGAGGCCAAGAGCGGTACCGATCCCCAGTATGAGATAGGCGCCGAGCACGATCAGGTCACCGTGGGCGAGATTGACCAGCCGCATAATGCCAAACACGAGGCTGAGGCCGGCGGCAAAAAGGGCATAGAGCCCCCCGAGCAGCAGTCCCTGGATGAGCGTGTCCAGCCAGATCATGAATGCGTTATCCCGAAATAGGCGTCATGGATGGCCTCGCGCGACAGCTCGTCCGGCCGTCCCGACAGGGTGATACGTCCCTCCATCATGCAGTGGACCGTATCGGCGACTTGCAACGCCTGGCCGATGTCCTGCTCAACGACGATGATCGCCGTCCCGCTTTCACGGATGGTCGGAAAGGCCGCATAGATTTCGCGGATGACGACCGGGGCCAGGCCGAGGCTGAGTTCGTCGCATAAAAGGACCGAGGGGTTCGACATCAGCGCCCGCCCGATCGCGACCATCTGTTGCTGTCCGCCAGAGAGCGAGGTGGAGGGCTGATGCCTGCGCTCCGAAAGGACCGGGAACAGTTCGCACACGCGATCCTTGTTCCAGAAACCACTGCCCTTGCGGGCATGTGCTCCGATCAGCAGGTTCTCCTCGACCGACAGGCTGGGGAACAACCGTCGCCCCTCGGGAACCATGCTGATTCCGGCCCTCAGAATGTCGGGAGCGTTCAACTGATCGATGCGGCCGCCATCGAGAGTCACGGTTCCGGCGGTAACACGCGCGATCCCCGTGATGGCACGCATCAGCGTTGTCTTGCCGGCACCGTTGGCGCCAATAATGGCGAGGGTTTCGCGCTGCTTGAGCGCAAGGTGGACGCCAAACAGCGCTTGGAAGTCGCCATAGTGAGCGGTCAGATCCTTGACCTCGAGAAGCACGCTCATGCCTCGATCCCCAGATAGATTTCGCGCACTGCCGGGGCAGCCATGACCTCGTCGGGTCTGCCCACCATCAGCATGCGCCCGAAGTTCAGAACCATGAGCCGGCTGACGACGGCATTGAGCGCGTGCAGGACATGCTCGATCCACAGGATCGCGGTGCCTTGGGCGTGAATGGCGCGTATGGTCGAGATCAGTTCGCCGCATTCGGCGTCGGTCAGGCCGCCCGCGATCTCGTCGAGCATGATGACGCGCGGGCGGGTGGCGAGCGCGCGCGCCAGTTCCAGACGCTTCCGATTGAGGAGCGGCAGAGCCCCGGCCTTGTGGGTCGCCAAATGCGCAAGCCCTGCCCGCTCGAGAATATCCATGCAGAAACCCGGTGCCTCTGCGGCGCTCACAGATCCGCCGAAGCGCGCCGCGACCAGCAGATTTTCATAAACCGAGAGATGATCGAAAGGCTGCGGGATCTGGAAAGACCGGCCGATGCCACTGCTGCAGCGCTGCATCGCGCTCTCGTAGGTGACGTCGCGCCCGTCGAGAACAACGCGGCCGCTGTCGGGACGCAGGTTACCCGAGATCAGGTTGAAGAGCGTCGATTTCCCCGCTCCATTGGGACCGATGATGCCCATCGCCTCGCCCGGGGCGAGTTCGAAACTGACATCATCGGTGACCTTGAGCGCGCCGAAACTCTTCGACATCCCCTTTACTGCCAGGATAGCCATGGCCCTCCCCCTCGATCACCCGATCGCGCTGCCGCTGCAACCTCCTCGATTTCATCACCGTACCCCCGACACGCTGACGGCAAGATCGGATGACTGCGCGAAAATATCACCCTTTGGCATAAGTCCCCGCGGTCGGCGCACGCCTCGGACGAGGCTCAGCGGAAGACGTCGCGGTATTCCTCCTCGAGCGAAACGATACTCGCCACGCCCTCGCTGTTTTCACGCAGTCGATGCCAGCGTCTGTCCATGTAGACGAGCGATTCCCTCTCAGGCGCGTCGAGACCTGCGGCTGCGCCTTCAAGGAGTTCAGCCGCCACGAGTGTCGCCCCCTCGACCGGCAATGTGCCGGTGATGCGTGCCCGGAACCACGTGGACACGCTGGTATAGAGAGGCTCGCCGGTCGGCAGCCTTTCCCATTCGACGCCGCCTCCGAAACGGTCGACGCCGGGGGTCGCACCAAGCCGCGCCAATTCCAGATCCGGATAGCGCAACAGGTGGACGATCACCGTTTCCGACTGGAGGACCGTGGCGGTCGAGCCGGACCGCGCCGACAACGAGAACGCCACGGTCGGAGGCGTGGCGCTGACCGAGATCAGCGACGACACGGTCATGGCGACGGGCTTCCCGCCGGGGTCGGCGGTAATCACCGCGACTCCGGCGGGATGGCACCTGAAAGCTTCGCGGAACGCTTCCGCGATGGTGTCTGTCTTCATCATGGGATGCCTTGGCTGCTTCCGTCGCAGAGCGGCGCGGGCATGGCGCCGCCCTGCATATGCGTCACTTCTCGATCAGGTCGTAGAACTGCCAGACCCGGTCGGACCAGAGCCCGCCGATCTCGCGGCCGGCGGAGGTGACGATCGACGGCGCGATCGTAAAGTGGTTCGCCGCCACCATCATGTCGCGGAAGGTGCGCTGGAGGACCCCGGCGCGCAGGCCGGCGCCGCCGGAAGCGCGATAGGCGAAGTTGCATATGTCGACGCCGACTTCGTGAACCTGCGCCTTGGCGAGATGCACGAGACTGATCTGACGCGTCGTCATCTGCTTGCCCGCCTCGGCGCTCGCCTCGATATCGCCCCAGACTTCCATCACGAAGGCGCGAGCGGCGCGGTAGCTGGCCTCGGCGCGACCGTAGTCATGCCAGAACTTCTCGCTTTCACCCAGCATGCCGGCGCGGCCGGACTTGGATCGCGCGAATTTCGCGATCTCATCGAGCATGCGTCGGCCCGCACCCATTGCCCAGCCGGTATGGCCGATCGCGGCGAGGCCGACGATCCCGAGGCTGAAGAGCTCCTCGAGACGCTGCGGCGGCGCCGTCAGGATCGGGAAGACCAGATCCTCGGCAATGAACACATCTTCGGCGGAATAGTCGATCGAGCCGGTGCCCTTGAGCCCAAGCACGTCCCAGTTGCCAAGCTGCTTGTGCTCACCGATGGGCGCATGCGCGCACATCACGATGACGTTGCCGTCCTCATCCTTGGCCGGCTTCCCCTCCCCGTCGTCGATGAAGCAGGCAGAGTGCGACCACGTGGCGTGGCTGAAACCCGAGCCGTAGCTCCATTTTCCGGTCAGGCGATAGCCGCCCTCGACCTTCTTGAGCATGCCAAGCGGTGCGCCCTGTCCTGAAAAACGGTTGTCGGTCCCCGGCGCAAACAGACGCTCTACGGCGCTGTCGGGGAGGAAAGCCGCCGACATGGCCCCGATGCAGCAATGCACCATCGACACCCAGCCAGCCGATCCGGACCACCAGCTCACGGCCTCGAGCAGTTGCAGAACCTCGGTCGGACGCATCTGCGCGCCCCCGAGTTTTTCCGTCGCCAGAAGATGAGAGAACCGCAGCGGCTTGAGCGCCTCGAAAGTGTCTTTCGTCAGTTCGGCGGCCTCTTCGTCCGCCGGGGCGTTGGCTTCCAGGGCCGGGCCGATCTCCTCGATCTTCTTCAGGACCTCACGATAATCGATACTGTCGCCCCAGTATCTGTGCTTCATGGGCTTGTTCATGGCATCTCCTCTCGATTTATTCAGGCGGCGAGAAAATCGCCGATAGTCTTCAGGCTCTCGGGTTTCTCCTGGAGCACCAGGTGGCCGGCATCCGCGATCAGAAGGGTCTGCGCGTCCGGCAGCGCCGCCGCCCAGAGCGACGCCTGACTGGCGGGAAGGAGCGTGTCCTTCTCCCCCCAGACGATCAGGGTCGGATTGGTAATCCGCGCCATCATCCGGCGCAGGTTCGGGTGCCCCATGCCAAACGGCGCGCAAAGCCGGCCTACCGCCTCCCCTTCTCGCGCCCGATCGGCGCCGAATTGTTCCGCAAAGGCCGGATCGGAGCCGTCCGGGAAGTAGCGCAGCGCCACCGAAGCATCGTGAGCCAGGTATCCCGGAAGGTCCTGCGGCGCGATCGCGCCGAGATCGGTCGCCGGATGGGCCGGATCGTTCAGGCCGGCCGGTGCGACGAGGACGACGCGGTCGAACGTCTCGCGAGCGACGGCCGCGAGTTCCGTCGCCATCCAACCGCCCATCGAAAAGCCCATCAGATGCGGCTTTTCGGGCAGGTCCATCGCGTCGAGAAGGTCGAGATAGTGAATGATGGCGTCGGCCATTCCGGAAACGGCCGGCGCGTCGGCGGAATACCCCATCCCCGGATGGCTCGGGCAATAGACCCGTATGTGGACGGCCCCCTGAGGGCAAGCGATTAGTTGAGGCTCGCTCGGATCGACAGCGGTTCGTATGTCCGGCCTGTTTCGGCGGCATGGTGAACCGCCATGGCCCAAGATGGGTTGCGCGTGGGGCGGCGCCTAACGGAACCACGGCCTCGACGGCCGGTCGGGTCGCACGGCGTGTCCGCCTCACGTGATCGATCGAACGCTCCATCTCCCTCTCGGCTTGCCGCTCCCTCAAGCCCGGCCGGCGTGG
>NZ_FYAV01000034.1:0-867 GCF_900185745.1 Stappia sp. TSB10GB4
CCACGCCGGCCGGGCTTGAGGGAGCGGCAAGCCGAGAGGGAGATGGAGCGTTCGATCGATCACGTGAGGCGGACACGCCGTGCGACCCGACCGGCCGTCGAGGCCGTGGTTCCGTTAGGCGCCGCCCCACGCGCAACCCATCTTGGGCCATGGCGGTTCACCATGCCGCCGAAACAGGCCGGACATACGAACCGCTGTCGATCCGAGCGAGCCTCAACTAATCGCTTGCCCTCAGGGGGCCGTCCACATACGGGTCGCACGATGCTTGCCCGGAATGACGCCTCGGGAGGGTGGAGGCTGCCCGGGCCGTAGCTGCGGCCGATGCGCAACAACACGCCCCGGCGGATACTGGACGCCTGCCTGCGCAGGTATGACAGCCTTGGGGGAGGCGACGCCGCCCGGCCTCACGCCTGCCGAGGTTGCCAATGGTTCCCGGCTCTGCGCTGACGCGCGGCCGGGATGACAGCCGAAGAGAATGGCAAGGCCACTCATCCCCTCTGCCGTCACCCCGGCCAAGCGCAGCGCGCGCCGGGGTCTATTGGTTTCCAGAGCGACGGCGCGCGCGCAGGCCCCCCCGCAACATCGCCTCGCCCACACGGTCCTCTCCTTCGTCCTCCCGGACGCAGGCGCAAACGCAGATCCGGGATCGGAGAGCCGAGGGCGGTTGCAGCAGCGCTCAGGCAAAAAGGTGGCACCGTGCCTCTCCGGTCCCGTTGGGGTGGACGGCCCCCATCCGGCGTCGTTTTGCGCCAAGATGATGGTCCCAACACATCGAAGGAGCCGCCCAATGAACGAGATTACGCGCATCGGCATGGACACGTCCAAGCATCTCTTCCAACTCCACGGGGTTGATGCCGCCGGAGAGAC
>NZ_FYAV01000035.1:0-63106 GCF_900185745.1 Stappia sp. TSB10GB4
CGGCCGACGAAACGTACTCGCTCGTCCATTACCGAACACTCCTTCCACGGCATCAACACCTCCCGCAAAGCGAAAAGTGTTACCCATGTGTCCGGTACGTTCTGTCACCTATGTCTCAGGTCGCGCCCGCCGGCATCCGTCGTGGCGCCGTGGGCCCGGCCGGGAGCCCGGGGCCTCACGCCTTGATCTGCGCGATCATCCGCTCCAGCCGCTCCATGGCGCGCACGCCGGCCTCGATGCCGGGGGCATTGCTCGCTTCGCCGCGCAAGGCGCGCGCCGTGTCGGCCAGCAGGGCGGCATAGCCCTTGTGGTCCTCGTTGGCGGCGGCGGTGAAGTTGGGCGTCCACGACAGCGTGTCGCAGGCCGGGTCTAAGGTCGCGGCCGGATCGTCCGCCTTGAACGGCGGATCGCGGTAGAGCCGCACATCGATGATGTTGTCGATCTCCAGCCGCGCATGGTCCCCCATGATGCGGAGTTCCTCCATCGGCGTGCCGCGCGACTGCACCGTGCCCATCACCACATTGCCGATCACCCCGCCCCTGGTGGTGAAGTTGACATGCAGCAGCAGCTTGCCCGGCACCGGGCTTACTGATCGCACCAGCATGTCGCCGAAGTCCTCGCCGGCGAACCACGGGACAAGGTCCATGTAGTGCACGCAGTGATGCAGGAAGAAGCCGGTATAGTCCGGCTCGCCGACGAAATAGGTCGGCGCGGTCATGTAGCTGCCGGTGATGCCGAGCACCGTGCCGAAGCTGCCCCCGTCCAGAACGTTGCGAGCGATCCGGTTGCCGGTCGAATAGCGCTTCATGAAGCCGACGATGACGGGCTTCCCGGCCTTCTGCGAGGCCGCCGCCACTTCGCGGGCGCCGGCCGCATCGGCTGCCGGCGGCTTTTCCATGAAGACCGGCAGGCCTTTCTCCAGCGCCGCGATGGAGGCGAGCCGGTGCAGTTCCGGCCCGACGGCCATGCCGATGGCGTCGAGCCCCGGCTGGGCGATCAGGTCGCGGTAGTCGCTGTGCAGCGCGGCGACGCCGTAGTTCGCCGCCGCCTCGCCAAGAGCGGCCGCATCGCGATCGCACAGGGCGGCGATGCGAAAGCCGTTGCGGCCGAGCTGCGGCAGCAGCATCTGCCGTGCGTGGCGGCCGCAGCCGATCCAGCCGATATTGATCATTGGTCGACCTCCGCCAGCGCCAGCGCGTTGCGGATGACGCCGAGGCCCGCCATCAGCTTGTCGCTCTCGTCCTCGCGCGGCGCGCGCCAATGGGCGATGGGCAGCGCCACGCGGTCGTCGTTGCGGCGGAAGGGCTCCAGCGAGATCGGCCCCCTGTAGCCGACCTGATGCAGCGCCCGCATCACCGCCGGCCAGTCGATATGGCCGGTGCCGGGATGGCCGCGATGGTTCTCGTTGGCCTGGAAATGGACGATGCGGCTGCCGGCGGCGCGGATCGCGTCCGGGATCGAGCGGTCCTCCATGTTCATGTGGAACGTGTCGAGCATCAGGGCGAGGCCGGCATCGCCGACGGCGTCGACGACCTCGATCGCCTGCCGGGTGGTGGAGATCACGTCGGTCTCGAAGCGGTTCAGCGCTTCCAGCGCCAGTACCTTGCCGGCGGAGCGGGCAACGGCGGCGGCTTGCTTCAGCCCCTCGATGGTGCGTTCGGCACGCGCGGCGATGTCGGCATCGCTGCGCGGCACCGGCGGGCGTCCGGCAAAGACCATCGGCTCGCCATAGAGCGGGCCGCCGATCATCCGGGCGCCGAGCCCGTCCGCCACCTCGACGCAGCGCTTGAGGTAGTCGAGCCCGCCCTGGCGGTTCGCCGGATCGTCGGAGGCAATGGAGCGGGTCGGCGAGACGCGCGCAGCGAGCACCAGGAAGAGGCCGGCATCCTCTGCGGCGCGGCGTGTTTCGGCAAAGTCGAGCCCGTCCTCGGGCTCGGGCACCAGCAACTCCACGAAGTCGAAGCCGAGCTTCGCCGCCCTTGCGAAATGATGCAGGTCGGCGCCGGTGAAGGGGCGGGCGAACTGCATGGAGATGATGCCGATCGGGTTCTTCAAGAGGAGGGTCCTTTCGAGGCTCAGCCCTTCACCGCGCCCTGGGTGAGGCCGGAGATGAGGCGTTTTTGGACGAGCAGGAAGAGAACGGTCGCGGGCATGGCGCCGATGATGCCGCCGGCGGTGAGCAGGCCCCACTGCACCTCGTACTCGCCGATCAGCGTCTGGACGGCGACGGTGATGGTGCGCACGTTGCGGCCGCCGAGGGTCAGCGCGTAGAGGTATTCGTTCCAGGCCGTGATGAAGATATAGATGCCGGTCGCGACGATGCCCGGCGCGCAGAGCGGCAGGATCACCCGGCGCAGGGCGCCGAGACGGGTGCAGCCGTCGGTCATCGCCGCCTCGTCGAGCGAGCGGGGAATGCCGTTCATGTAGCTGACCATCATCCAGACCGAGAAGGGGATGGCGATGGTCGAGTTGGCGATGATCAGCGCCGCATGGGTGTCGAGCAGGCCGAGCACGCGCATCAGCACGAAGAGCGGCAGGATCAGCAGCACCAGCGGAAACATGTTGATCAGCAGGAACTGCATCATCAACAGGCGTTTGGCCTTGAACTCGAAGCGCGAGAACGCGTAGGCGGCGGTGATCGACAGCGACAGGCCGACGACCACCGTGCCGCCCGCCACGATCAGGCTGTCGAGCAGGTTGCGGCCGAAGCCGACGGTGCGGAACAGGCGGGCATAGTTTTCGAAGGTCGCGCCGAGGATCGACGGACCCTCCACGAAAAGCCTGGCCTCCGGCGTCACCGAGGTGAGGAGCATCCAGGCATAAGGTCCGAGCGTGAAGGCGAGGATCGCCAGCATCGGCAGGTCGACGGTCAGGATCCGCCGCCACAGCGGGGGCTTGCGCAGTCTCATCGGCTCACCGCCTTTCCGGTGCGGCGCAGGTAGATCAGCACGACCCCCATCAGCAGCAGGGTGAACAGGACGGCGAGCGCCGAGCCGTAGCCGAAGTCGAGATTGGTGCGCGATTTGACGAAGGCGTAGAGCGGCAGCGTGTAGGTGCTGTAGCCCGGTCCGCCGCCGGTCATCACGAAGATGACGTCGAAGGAATTGGCGACCCAGATCATCCGCAGCAGCACCGCCGTCACCAGGACGCCGGAAATGCCGGGCAGCGTGATGTGCCAGAACTGGCGCCAGGCGCTGGCGCCGTCGATGGCCGCCGCCTCGTAATAGCTGCGCGGGATCGATTGCAGGCCGGCGAGGATCATCACCGCGAAGAACGGAAAACCCTGCCAGGTCAGCGTCAGGATGATGGCGCCGAGCGCGGTGTCCGGCCGGGCGAGCCAGGGCATCGCCTGCTCGATCAGGCCGAGGCGCAGCAGGAAATCATTCATCAATCCGTAATTGCTGTCGTAGATCCACACCCACATCAGGGCGATGACGACGGAGGGAAGCGCCCAGGGAATGATGATCAGCGCGCGGGCGAGCGGGCGCCAGGGGAAGTCCTGGTTGAGCAGCAGGGCGGTGGCAAGGCCGAGCAGCAACTGGGCGGGAACCGTGATGCCGATCCAGATCGCGGTGTGGCGCAGCGAGATCCAGAACACCTCGTCGGCCAGCGCCTTGCGGTAGTTGTCGAGGCCGAGGAACTCGAAGCGGTGCGGCCGGAACAGCACATAGTCGTGCAGGCTCATCCAGGCCGTCTGCAGCATGGGAAAGAAGACGATGGCGAGCGTCACCAGCACCGCCGGCGACAGCATGGCGTAGGGGAGCACGCGCCGGCCGAGCGGGCGCCCGGTCGGCCCGGCATCGGGAACGGTTGTATCGGTCATGGTCTGGCCGTCGGCTGGATCAGCGGACGGTCGGGCGAAAACGCCCGGCCGTCCCGTGGCTGATCGATTCCAGGGTGCGGGAGACCCGGGAAGGCTGCGCGCGGCAGGCCTCCCCGGCGGCGATGGGGCCGGTTCCGGCTAGTTTGCGTAGAGTTCGGCGATCTTTTCGTTCATCTCTTTCGCCGAGATCTCGCCGGTCAGGGCGCGCTGCATGTTGACCGGCCAGACGGTGTTCACGAAGTCCGAGGTCTGCGAGACATTCGGCAGCAGGTGAGCGTGAGGGAGCGAGTCCACCGTCGCCTTGACGAAGCGGCGCGGGTGCAGAGACCAGCGTTCCGCATCGGAGCGGACCACCGGAAGCTGGCCCGTTGCCTCGTTGAACCGGGCATTGTTGACCGGCGAGGACAGGAACGAGATCCACTTCCAGGCCGCCTCCTTGTCGGAGGCCGACGACAGGATGGCGGTGCTCTCGTCGCCGAAGGCGGTCCAGCGGCCGCCGCCGCATTCGGGCACCGGCGCGGCCGACACCTTGTCGCCAAGCACCTCGACAAGGCCGTTGGCCGAGCCGATGTGATGGATGGTCATCGCCGTCTTGCCGGCCTTGAAGGCGCCGAGGATTTCCTGGAAGCCGTCATTGGGCGCGGAGGGCGGGAAGACGCCGTCCTCGCGGAACAGGTCGACCACGTATTGGCTGCCGGCAATCCCCGCCTCCGAGGTCAGCCCCTGCTGGAGGTCGACCCCCTCGCGGCCGAGCACGAAGCTCGCCCAGTGGTCATGGCCGCCCTTGCCGCCGCGAAATCCGAAGCCGTAGACATCGGGCCGGCCGTCGCCATTGGTGTCGCGGGTCAAGGCCTTGGCGACACTGCGGAATTCGTCGCAGGTGGCGGGCACCTGGAGGCCGAGCTCGTCCAGCATGTCCTGGCGATAGTAGAGATAGAGCACCACGTACTGGACCGGCAGGTAATAGGTGTTGCCGTCGGCGGCACGGGTCAGGTCGAGAAGATTGTCCTCAAGGCGATCCTTGCCGTCCCAGGCGTCGATCTGCCCGCCGATCGGCTCCAGCGCGCCCATTTCGACGAGGCGCGGCTGCGCGAACATCTTCACCATCGCCGCGTCGGGCGCGTTGCCGCCGACGATCGCGGTGTAGAGATTGTCGTAATAGCTGTTCCAGGGAATGTTCTCGGCCTGGACCTTGATGCCCGGATTCTGGGCCTCGAACTCGGCGACAAGGGCGTCCATCGGGTTGTCGGCATTGTCGAAGTGATACCAGAAGCGGACGGTGCTGTCGGCATGGGCAAGGCTGGCCATCAGCGTCAGCGCGCTGGCGGCGACAGCGAGTTTCCTCAGTATTTTCATCTTGTTGGTTCCTCCCTGGATGATGGGCCGCTCCTCAGGCGGCCCGTTTTCTGAAGACGGTGCCGGCCTGTTCGAAGGCGCCGCGCGCCTCCGGCAGGGCCGAGCCCATCTGCATGAAACCATGGACGACGCCCCCGATGAGATCGAAAGGGTCGTCGCGGCCGAGCGCCCGCAAGCGCGCGACCAGCAATTCGGTGTCGCTGCACAGGGGGTCGATCCCGGCGGCGTTGAGATAGAGCGGCGGCAGGGCGGCGAGCGCCGCGTCGCTGGCCGCCAGCGGCGACACCGTCGGCCGGCCGCGCAGATCGCGCGCCGCATACCAGTTCCAGTAGCGCTGCATCTTCGCCCGGGTGAGACCCGGCCCGTCCGCGTAGGCCTCGTAGGAGGGCGTGGCGAAGTCGGCGCCATAGACGCCATAGAACAGCAGCGCCTGGGCCGGCAGCGCGCCGCCGTCCTCGAGCAGCCGCAGCATGGCGGCGAGCGCCAGATTGGCGCCGGCGCTGTCGCCGGCGATCGACCAGCGAAAGCCGGGATCGCGCGCGGTCCAGGCCGCCAGCACATCCTCAAGTCCTTGAGGGTACGGGTGTTCTGGGGCCAGGCGATACTCGACCGTCAGCACGCGGGCGCCGGTCGCATCGGCAAGGCGCCGGGCGGCGGCCTCGTGGGTCGCGGCGGAACAGAAGGCCCAGCCGCCGCCATGGACATGCAGGATCGCGTCGCGCCCCGTGTCGCCTTTCGGCACGACGAGGCGGGCGGGCAGGCCGGCCTGCATCAGGTTGCGGCTTTCGGCGACCGGCGGCAGGTCCTCGTTCCAGCGGATGTTGGTGAGCGCGGCGAGCGAGCGCCCGGCCTGCGGCTCCAGCGTGGTCGGGTCGGCAAGACCCTGATCTTCCCGCGCGAGGCGGTCGAGCAGGGCACGCATCGCCGGGCTGGGCTGGCGGGCGGTCATCCGCAGGGTCTCCCGGTGAGGTCCGGGCCGAAGTCGACGATGGTCGAGATGTGGTGCGCAAGCACCGCGCGCAGATGGTCGATATTGCCGGCGCGCAAGGCCTCGACGATGGGGACATGCCGCTCGGCGGTCTCTTCAAGCGCCCGGTTCGGCTGCGAATTCATGATCTTGTAGCGGTGATTGTGGATCAGGCAGCGGGTCAGGATCGGCACCACCAGCGGCAGGTCGGCGGCGGCGAAGAGGGCGGTGTGAAACGCCCGGTCATGAACCGAAAGGCGGTATTCGTCGCCGTCGCGGGCGGCGTTGCGCATGGCGTCGAGCTCGTCGCGAAGCTGGCCGACAAGGCCGCGTCCGGCATTGCCGAGCACCCGTTCGAGATAGCCGCATTCGACCTCGCGGCGGATGTTGATGAGGGCGCGGGCGTCCTCCGTGCGGCAGGGGGCGACCAGCGTGCCGCGATGCGGCAGGCGCTTGACCAGGCCCTCCTCGGAGAGCTGCATCAGGGCCTCGCGCACGGTGCTCTGGCTGCACTGGAAGCGCTGGGCCAGTTCCATCTCGGTCAGGGCGGAGTCCGGCGGCAGGTCGCCGAGCACGATTTCCCGCTGCAGCGCCACGAAGACGGCATGGCTGCGCCGGCTCGACTGGCGGGGGACAAGATCCATCACGGACGCGGTCGAGAAACTCTCAACGGCCATCGAACATCGGCTCCTTCCTGCGGCCGGACCCCCGCCGGCCCAGCTTTTCCGCGCTTTTTTGCCCCGCTGCCGCCGTCCGCCGGCCCGAGATTGCCGGGGTGGCCGGAACGTCGGCCGCGGGACCCGGCGGAGATATCCGCTCTCCCGACCGGGCTTGCGCTTCATTATCGATATCGATAACATCCAAATTATCGATAATGCAAGCCCCGGAACGAGGGCGGCGAACAGGGAGAGCGCCATGGCCGAAATCCGGCTGGAAGGGATCGTCAAGAATTACGGCTCGGTGCGGGCGATCCATGGCGTCGATCTCGATGTGCGCGATGGCGAGTTTGTCGCCTTTGTCGGGCCGTCGGGATGCGGCAAGTCGACCATGCTGCGGATGATCGCCGGGCTGGAAGAGATCTCCGGCGGCGTGCTGAAGATCGGCGAGCGGGTCGTCAACAATGTCGAACCGCGCGACCGGGACGTCGCCATGGTGTTCCAGGACTATGCGCTGTACCCGCATATGAGCGTTGCCGAAAACATCGGATTCGGCTTGAAAATGAGAGGCTTGAAGGCTGCCGAGATCGCGCCGAAGGTGCGCGAGGCGGCGCGTATCCTGCAGATCGAGCCCTATCTCGACCGCAAGCCGGGCCAGCTTTCCGGCGGCCAGCGCCAGCGCGTCGCGATGGGCCGGGCCATCGTCCGCAAGCCGGCGGTGTTCCTGTTCGACGAGCCGCTGTCCAACCTCGACGCCAAGCTGCGCGTCGAAATGCGCACGCAGATCAAGCGCTTGCATGCGATGCTGAAGACCACGACGGTCTATGTCACCCATGACCAGACCGAGGCGATGACGCTGGCCGACCGGGTGGTGGTGCTGCGCGGGGGTAACATCGTGCAGCAGGGCCACCCGATCGAGCTCTACAGCCGGCCGAACTGTCGCTTCGTCGGCGAGTTCATCGGCTCGCCGCAGATGAACATCTTCAGCGGAAACCTCGACAGATCAGGGGCTTCGCCGGTGCTGAGGGTGGGAGATGCGGCGCTCAGGCTGGGCGAGGTGGCAGCGCCCGACGGGGCGCGGATCGACGTGGGGATCCGTCCTGAGCACCTGTCGTTTGCCGGGGACAGGGACGGCGCCATCGCGCCGGTGGTTGAGGTGTTCGAACCGCTCGGCTCCGACACGATGGCGATCTGCCGGTTCGGCGATCAGGAGCTGACGGCGCGGCTGGCGCCGACCGTGGCGCTGTGCCGCAACGAGAGGATAAGCCTCGATTACGATCTTGCGGACCTGCATTATTTCGAGCGCGACAGCGGCGCGAGGCTCGAGGTGAATTGATGGTTTTATGTTTTAAATCAATGATTTATGTGTAGATCTGAAATTGAGACGGATTTTGCGAAAATCCGTCTCGAAATCGCGTTTTTTTGATTTTTGCGTCTCAAGCCGCGTCAGCCCCGGATACGGGCCGGCGGGCCGTCCCCGCGCCGCGCTCCGGCGTGTCCGGCGCGGGGATAACCTTGGTGAGGGTGAGGCGGCGGCCTCGCGCTGCCTCCCCGGGGATTTCTTCCGCGTAGCTGCTTCGCTGTTCGTCCCTCCCGTCGCGCCAACCTCTCTTTGCGTCATTCCGGCCAAGGCGAAGCCGCGAGCCGGAACCGGAGAGGCACGGTGCGTGTGGCGTCGTTCGGGGAGCGCGGCCGACAGGCCCTCGGCTCGCCGATCCCGGCTCGGCGCTGCGCGCCGTCCGGGAGGACGAACTGAGAGCGTGGTGCGTGCCGGGCGACGGGTGCGCGAGAGCGGGCGCCGTCCGGGAGGACGCGGGAGGGGTGGGTGTGCCCTCGTAGCCGCTCTGGGAGCCAATGGGCACCGGGTCGCGCTGCGCTTGCCCGGTGTGACGGCTGAGGGTGGGGCGGCGGCCGGTATCCCCGCTGTTCCCTCCTTTGCGCCAACCTCTCTTTGCGTCATTCCGGCCAAGGCGAAGCCGCGAGCCGGAACCGGAGAGGCACGGTGCGTGTGGCGTCGTTCGGGGAGCGCGGCCGACAGGCCCTCGGCTCGCCGATCCCGGCTCGGCGCTGCGCGCCGTCCGGGAAGACGCCGAGAGGGTGGTGCGTGCAGGGCGACGGGTGGGGCGGCGGCCGAGGGTGGGGCAGCGGCCGAGAGCGGGCGACGGCGGCGTGTCGCCGCCAACCGCCGTCACTTGGACTTGCTTCGCAACCGCCGCCCGCTGTCGTTACTCCCGTCGCGCCTGCCGCCTTACGCGGCCGCGCCGAAGGTCTCGCGCTCGCTCGAGATGCCGTCCAGGAACTCACGGTCGAGGCGCACGCCGATGCCGGGGCCTTGCGGTACCGGCATCATGCCGTCCTCGGTCTCCAGCCATTCCACCGTCAGGTCCTTGCGGAAGTAGCGCCGCGCGCTCGACGTGTCGCCGGGCTTGCGGAAGTTCGGCAGGGTCGACATGTGGATGTTGTGGGCACGGCCGATGCCGGACTCCAGCATGCCGCCGCACCACACCGGAACGCTCCAGGCCTCGGCAATGTCATGGATGCGGCGGGCTTCCAGATGGCCGCCGACGCGGCCGACCTTGATATTGACGACGCGGGCGGCATCGCTCGCCAGCGCCTTGCGGGCATCGGCGGCCGAACGGATGCTCTCGTCGAGGCAAACGGGCGTCGCGATGCGCGACTGCAGCACGGCGTGGTCGTGAATGTCGTCATAGGCGAGCGGCTGCTCGATATATTCCAGGTCGAAGGCGTCGAGCGCCTTGAGGGTGCGCAGGTCGGCGAGCGAGTAGGCGGTGTTGGCATCGACGCTGATCCTCGCGTCCGGCAGGGCGGCGCGCACGCGGGCGACGAGATCGAGGTCGTGGCCCGGCTCGATCTTCAGCTTGATGCGCTTGTAGCCGGCCGCGTGATGGCGCTTGGCCGCCTGGACGGTCGCCTCGATGTCCTCGATACCGAGCGAGACGCCGACGGCGACCCTGTCGCCGCTGCCGCCGAGCAGGGTCTTGAGCGGCAGGCCGAGCGCCTTGGCCCACAGGTCCCAGAACGCCATCTCGACGGTGGCCTTGGCCATCCAGTGGCCGCGCCAGGGGGCCAGCACCTTTTCCAACTGCTGCGGGTTCTCGAAGCTTTTGCCGACGACGTTGGGCAGGATCGCCTCGCGCAGGAAGTAGGTGGTGGCGGAGATGGTGTCGTCGAGATAGTCGGGCAGCGGGTCCATCACGCCTTCGGCATAGCCTTCCAGCTCGCCGGACTTCAGCACCAGCAGCGGAAACACCTTCTCGTGCATGGTGCCGGTGGAGGTGGTGAAGGGCGAGATCAGCGGCAGGCGGACGATGTGCAGCTCGGCGCTGTCGATGCAAAGGGGCAGGTGCCGGGTGGCGATGGGGCGTGTCATTTTATTGACCTTTTGGGGAGTGGGAAGCCGGCCGGACAAGGGTGGGGCCGGCTTCGGGAAAGGCAGACGAGTTCAGGGGTTCGGGCTGGCGGCCGGGACGGTGAGCGCGGAGGCGAGCAGGCGGCGGGTGTAGTCGTGCTGAGGCGAGGCGAAGAGGGTTTCGGCCTCGGCGACCTCGACGAGGCGGCCGGACTGCATGACCGCGACCCGGTCGGCGATATATTCGACCACCGCAAGGTCGTGGCTGATGAAGAGATAGGTGAGGCCGAACTCGGCCCGCAGCTCCATCAACAGGTTCAGCACCTCCGCCTGGACGGAGACGTCGAGCGCCGAGGTCGGCTCGTCGCAGACGACGATCTCCGGCCGCGAGATCAGCGCCCTGGCGATGGCGACGCGCTGGCGCTGGCCGCCGGACATCTGGCTCGGATAGGCCTCCAGCATGCGCTCGGGCATGCGCAGGATGTCGAGCAGCTCGCGCACCCGGCGCAGCCGCTCGGCCGCCGCGACGCCGCCGGCGATGACCAGCGGCGCCTCGATGATCTGGTGCACGGTCTTGCGCGGGTTGAGCGAGGAATAGGGGTCCTGGAACACCGGCTGGACGCGGGCGGCGAAGGCGCGGCGGCGGATCGAGGCGACCGGCGCGCCGTCAAGAAATACCTCGCCGGAGGTCGGCGCCTCGAGCCCGAGCAGGATGCGCGACAGGGTGCTCTTGCCGGAACCGGATTCGCCGACCAGCGCCAGCACCTCGCCGCGATGCAATTGCAGGCTGACGCCGTCCAGCGCCTTGAGGTCGCGCGGGGTGCCGAAGACGCCGCCACCGAGGCGATAGGTGCGGCGCACGTCGCGCAGCTCCATGACGATGTCGCTCATGGCTTTCTCGCTCATGACTTGGTCGCTCATGAGGAGGCCTCCGGCGTGTCGTCGCTCCAGCGGATGGCGCCGAGCGTGTCGCGGCCCCAGCGCATGCCCCGGCGCGGCACGGAGGAGAGCAGCGCCCGCGTGTAGGGGTGTTTGGGCGCGCCAAGCAATTCGCCGACCGGGCCGCTGTCGACGGTGCGCCCGCCATACATGACCTGCACGCGGCCGGCGATGCGGGCGACGACGCCGATGTCGTGGCTGATGAAGATCATGGCGAGGCCGCGTTCCTGCTGCAGGGAGGCGAGCAGGTCGAGGATCTGCGCCTGGACGGTGACGTCGAGCGCGGTGGTCGGCTCGTCGGCGATGATCAGGTCCGGGTCGCAGAGCAGCGCCATGGCGATCATCACGCGCTGGCGCAGGCCGCCGGAAAGCTGGTGCGGGTAGACGCCGAGCCGCTCGCGCGGATGCGGGATGCCGACCCGGTCGAGCAGGTCGAGGGCGCGCTCGCGCGCCTCGCGCTTGCCGCCGCCGCGATGGCGGGTCCAGGTCTCGGTCATCTGCCGGCCGATGGTCAGCACCGGATTGAGCGCGGTCATCGGCTCCTGGAAGATCATCGCCATGCGGTCGCCGCGGATGTCGGCCATCCGCCGCTCGCTGGTGGCGAGAAGATCGGTGTCGCCAAGGCGCATCTCGTCGGCCTTGACGGAGATGCGGCCGGGCAGCAGCCGCATGATCGCCATCGAGGTGACCGACTTGCCGCAGCCGCTCTCGCCGACGATGCCGAGCGTCTCGCCGGCGCCGACCTTGATATCGACGCCGCGCACCGCCTGCAGCGGCTCGCCATGGGTCGGAATGGTGACCCTGAGGTTGCGGACGGAAAGGACGCTCATGCCCGGCTCTCCGGGGTCAGCACGTCGCGCAAGCCGTCGCCGATCAGGTTGATGCCGAGCACCAGGATGGCGATGGCGGCGCCGGGAATGGCGATCAGGCGGGCGTCGAAGAAGACGAGGCCCTTGCCTTCCGAGACCATCAGGCCCCAGGAGGGGGTGGGCGGCTGGACGCCGAGGCCGAGGAAGGAGAGCGCCGATTCCAAGAGGATGGCGTGGGCGACCTCCAGCGAGCCGATGACGACGAGCGGGCCGATGAGGTTCGGCAGCAGCTCGACGATCAGAATGCGCGGGGTGGAGGCGCCCATGGCGCGGGCGGCGGTGACGAATTCCTGGTTGCGCAACTGCTGGGTCGCCGAGCGCACGACGACGGCGAAGCGGTCCCACAGCAAGAGGCTGAGCACGGTGACGACGATCCACAGGTCGCCGCCGAACAGCGAGACGACGGCGAGCGACACCAGCACCACCGGCAGCGCCAGGCGCACGGAGATGATGAAGGTGACGATGCTGTCGACGCGGCCGCCGAAATAGCCGGCGAGCAGGCCGAGCGTCGTGCCGATCAGCCCGGAGCCGATGGCGGCGGTGATGCCGATCAGCAGCGAGATGCGGGCGCCGAAGAGGATGCGCGAGAGATAGTCGCGCCCCAGGGCGTCGGTGCCGAAGATATGCTCCCAGCTTCCCTTGTCCGACCAGACCGGCGGCAGCAGCCGCCGCGACAGGTCCTGGGCATACGGGTCGTGCGGAGCCAGCAGCGGCGCGAAAAGGGCGATCAGCACGACCGCCAGGACGATGGCGCCGCCGATCAGCAGGCCGCGATGGGCCCGCGCCCGCTTCAGCATGATGCGGCGCGGCGAGGGGTGGGGGAGCTTGGCCGTTGCCGGCAGGGATTGGGCGGTCATGGGGTCAGCTCACGCGGATGCGGGGGTCGAGCCAGGCGTTGATCACATCCGCGAGGAAGGTCAGCCAGACATAGATCATGGCGTAGACGAGAATGATCGCCTGAATGGTCGGGAAGTCGTTGCGGGCGATGCTCTCCCAGGCCAGCAGGCCGATGCCGCGAATGCCGAAGACGCTTTCCACCACGACCGAGCCGCCGAGGATGAAGCCGAACTCGACGGCGGCGACGCTGATCACCGGCAGGATGGCGTTGCGGATGGCATGGCCGAACAGGACCTGGCGCGGCAGCAGGCCCTTGGCGCGGGCGGTGCGCACATAGTCGGACGACAGCGCGTCGATCATGCCGGCGCGGCACAGGCGCAGCATGGAGGGCGCGGCGTAGTAGCCGAGCACCAGGGCGGGCAGCACGAAATGGGCGAGCGTCTGCGAGCCGGAGACCGGCAGCACTTGGAGCTTGACCGCGAACAGCCAGATCAGCATCAGGCCGAGCCAGAAGCTGGGCGTCGCCTGGCCGATGGTGCCGAAGGTGAGGGCGGCACGGTCCGGCAGGCGGTTCTGGCGGATGGCGGCGATGATGCCGAGCGGGATCGCCAGCACGATGGCGACGCCGATGGCCAGCACGCCGAGCGTCGCGGTGGCCGGAAAACGCTCGGCCAGCAGGGTGACCACCGGCTTGCTGAAATAGATGCTGTCGCCGAAGTCGCCCCGGACGGCGCGGCCGACCCATTCGGCATATTGCACCGGGATCGGGCGGTCGAGGCCGTAGCGGGCGCGGATGACGACGAGATCGTCCTCCGTCGCGCCCTCGCCGGCGATGGCGATGGCGGGGTCGCCCGAGACGAACATCAGGCCGAAGCTGATGCCCGAGACGACGAGGGCGACGAGCGCGGCGATCGCCAGGCGTTTCAGGGTGAAGCGGATCATGCCAGGCCTTTGCGGAACAGGGACCGGAGTGACGCCATGCGGGGCAGCCTAAATGGGACAGCCTAAAGGGGCCGGCCGAACGGGAGCGGCCCACCATAGCAGTCAACCGGGGGATCACCGCCGGCAGCGCCGCCGAGCCTCCTCATGCGCGCGAAATGGACCGGTGCCGCATCCGGGCGCGGCACCGGTCCTGCCGTTACTTCCAGCTCGTGGCGTAGAAGCGGGGCAGTTCGTCAGCCGACGGGGTGAAGTCGAGCTGCGCGTTGTAGCTGTAGTTCTTGGTGTAGCTGAACAGCGGCAGCCAATAGGCCTCGTCGGCGATCAGTTGCAGGGCCTCGGCATAGCTGGCGAGGCGCACGTCCGGATCGCTGGCGAGATCGGCGCGGCGGATGGCCTCCTGCAGCGCCGGGTCCTTGGCCGGATCGTCCGGGCCGCCGCCGAAGAAGTAGCTGGTGATGGCCGACACGTCCGGGATCGAGGACGAGCCCCAGCTCATGTTGGCGACCGGCACCTTGCCCTCGCGGATCAGGTCGCGGGCGGCGGAATATTGCAGCCAGCGCAGGTTGGCCTTGATGCCGACCTTGGCGAGATCGCCCATGATCGCCTCGGTGACCTCGCGGTCGCGATAGCCGTAGAGGTCGACGGAGAAGCCGTCGGCCTTGCCGGCCTCGGCGAGCAGGGCCTTGGCCTTTTCCGGATCGTGGTCATAGGCGGTGACGTCGCTGGTGCAGCCGAACTGCACCGGATGGCAGGCGGCATTGACCACCTGGCTGTTCTCGCCCATCAGGTGGCGGGCGATGTTGGCGCGGTCGATGGCATGGCCGACGGCCTTGCGCACGCGCGCATCGGTGAAGACGTCGGTGCCGCTGGTGCCCTTCAGGTCGAAGGTCAGGTAGCTGATGCGCATGGTCGGCGCGTTGACCGAGGTGAGGTGCGGCGCCTGGGCGAGGTTCTCGGCCTGGTCGTTGCTGATGCCCCAGACCCAGTCGATGCCGCCGGTCATCAGCTCGGCGATCTGCGTCGCGCCGTCGGCGATGGTGCGGTAGGTCAGCGTGCCGATCTGCGGCTTGCCCTTGGGGCCGTCGAAATAGGCCTCGTTCGCCTGCATGACGACGGTGTCGCCATTGCCGAAGCTGGTGACCTTGTAGGGGCCGGTGCCGACCGGCGGCACGGCGGCGAAGCGCTTGTTGCCGTCGCTGCCGGTCTCGGCCTTGTCGAAATGCCCGTCCGGCAGGATCGGCAGGACCAGCGCCAGATAGGAGAGGGCGGCCGGGAACGGCTCGTTCAGGTGGATGCGGACGGTGCGCTCGCCGACCTGCTCGGTCGACTTGATCCACTTGATGTCGCCGTAGTTGAGAACGCCGTTCTTCTCGTCGGTGACGAAGTTCAGCGTGTAGACCACGTCCTTCGGGCCGAAGCTGCTGCCGTCATGGAAGGTGACGCCCTCGCGCAGGTCGAATTCCAGCGTCAGCGGGTCGATCTGGCGCCATTCGTCGGCCAGCAGCGGCTTGAACTCCTGCGCCTGCTGATCCCAGAAGACCAGGCCGTCATAGACATGCTGGGCGACGACGACCGCCTCGCGCGAGGTGTCGAAATAGGTGTCGGCGGCGGTCAGCTCCTTCTGGGCGGACCAGACCAAGCTGTTGTCGGCCGGGCCGGCGAGCGCCGGGGCGAGGGGCGCGCCGAGCGCAAGCGCGGCGGCGAGCGCGGTGCCGAGCTTGAGGGACTTCAGCGATGCGGAAAGGGACGTGCTGCGGGACATGCTTCGGGACATTCGAGACCTCCTGGGCGCTGGATCGCCCTTGATCGATGTCAGGCGCGATAGGCGCCGGCTGTGATCGATATTTTGTGTTTTTTATCGAATAGTGATTATCGACATTGATATTTAAATGTGACAACATGGGGCTTGTCAAGCGGCGCTCTATCGTGCGGCTTAGGGAAAAGATGTCCCGCGCCGCCGCTTCGGCGGCGCGGGACAGATCAAGGCATTCACGGTGCAGCGGTTTTCGCCCTAGAGCGGGGGCGGACGTTCGGGGGAGTTTCGGGGGAGAGGATGGCAGGATGAGCGGACAGACCAGGCCGCCGGTGCTGGCGAGCACGCTGGAACGGGGCATGCGCGTGCTGGCGCTGTTTCGCGACCACCACGCGGCGCTGAGCCTGACCGAGATCGCCGAGGCGGCCGGGCTGGAAAAGAGCGCGGCGCAGCGGCTGACCTACACGCTGCACGCGCTCGGCTATCTCGACCGCGACGACAAGACCCGCCGCTACCGGCCGGGCCTGAGGATGCTGGATCTTGCCTATGCGTTCCTGATCCACGACCGGCTGCTGGAGCGCGCCCTGCCGCGGATGATCGAGGTCAGCCGGATGCTGCGCACCACCATCAATCTCGGCGTGCTGGACGGGCACGAGGTGGTCTACAAGGCGCGAATCCCCCACACCAGCCTTGCCTATGACGCCACGCTGATCGGCGTGCGCCAGCCGGCGGCGGTGACGGCGATCGGCCAGGTGATCGCCGCCTTCTCGCCGCCCGAAGTGCTGGAGCGGATGCTGGAGCCGGGCCTGCCGGAGCCGGTGACGCCCTTCACCTGCCAGGACCCTGGAATCGTGCGGGCGCGCGTCGCGCAGGCGCAGCGCGACGGCTATGTCATCACCAACCAGCAGATCATGCTGCAGGAAATCGTCATCGCCGCGCCGGTGATCGGCGCCAACCGCCAGGCGGTCGCGGCGATCAGCATGCCGGTCTATATCCCCGAATGGAGCGAGGAGCGGGTCAAGCGCGAACTCGTCCCGGCGATTACCGATGCGTCGCGGACGATTTCCTCCGTCGTCGCCTTGGCGTGACGGCGGCTTAGCCGAACAGGCCGAGCGTGACGGCGGCGAGCACCGCATAGCGGCCGGTCTTGGCAATCGCCACCAGCACCAGGACGGTGACGAATCGCTCGCGCATCACGCCGGCGGCAAGCGTCAGCGGATCGCCGATCACCGGCATCCAGGACAGCAGCAGCGACCACTTGCCCCAGCGGCTGTACCAGCCTTGCGCGCGGGTAAGCGCCGCCTCGCTGACCGGGAACCAGCGGCGGTGGCGGAAGCGCTCGATGCCGCGCCCCAGCGCCCAGTTGACTAGCCCGCCGAGCGTGTTGCCGAGGCTGGCGACGACAAGCAGCAGCAGCACGGGACGGCCGCTCAGCAACAGGCCGACCAGCACCGCCTCCGACTGCATCGGCAGCAGCGTCGCCGCACTGAGGGCGGAGAGAAACAGCCCACCATAGACCCCGATCTCGACCATCATGAGGCCTCGACCATCAGACGGCGGCGATCAGCACGCCGCCGAGCCCGGCGACCAGCACCGCCACCCAGGGCGGTGCCTTCCAGGCGGTGAGCAGCACGAAACAGGCAAGCGCCAGGGTGAACTGCGCCGGCGTCGTCACCGCGCTGGTGAAGACCGGGTCGTAGAGCGCAGCGCCGAGAATGCCGACGACGGCGGCATTGGCCCCGGCCATCGCCGCGCGCGCGCCCGTGCGGGCGCGGAACGCCTGCCAGAACGGCAGCACGCCGACCAGCAGCAGCAGGCCGGGCAGGAACACGGCGATGAGCGCCAGCGCCGCGCCGGCAATGCCGTTCGGCGGCACGGCGAGCACCGCGCCGAGATAGGCGGCGAAGGTGAAGAGCGGGCCGGGCACGGCCTGTGCCGCGCCATAGCCGGCGAGAAAGCTCTGCGCGTCGACCCAGCCGCCGCGCACGACCTCGGCCTCCAGCAGCGGCAGCACCACATGGCCGCCGCCGAAGACCAGCGCGCCGGCGCGGTAGAAGGCGTCGAGGACGGTAAGCGCCTGCGACGGCACCAGGTGAACGGCGAGCGGCAGGCCGACCAGCAGCAGGGCGAAGAGCGCGAGGCAGACAAGGCCGGCTCTGCGCGAGACGGGTGCGCGGGCGGCGACGGCGGGCCCTTGGCCGGGGGCGGCGCCGGGAAGCCTCAGCATCAGCCCGGCGAGGGCGGCAAGGGCGATGGCGCCGACCTGCGCCAGCGGGCCGGCGACCAGCAGCACGAGGGCGGCGGCGGCGAGCGCCAGCGTCGCCCGCTCCCGGTCGGGGCACAGCGCCCTTGCCATGCCGAGCACCGCATGGGCGACGATGGCGACGGCGACCAGCTTCAGCCCCGCGGCGAGGCCCTGGCCGAGCGGGCCGGAAAACAGCGAGGCCCCGAGCGCGAAGGTGACGAGCAGCAGCGCCGACGGCAGGGTGAAGGCGGCCCAGGCGGCAAGGGCGCCGAGCGGGCCGGCGCGCATCAGCCCGAGCGCGAAACCGACCTGGCTGGAGGCCGGGCCGGGCAGGAACTGGCACAGGGCGACGAGATCGGCATAGGCGGCCTCGTCCAGCCACTTGCGCCGCAGCACCAGCTCCTGCCGGAAATAGCCGAGATGGGCGATCGGGCCGCCAAAGGAGGTGAGGCCGAGCTTCAGGAAGGCGCGGAACACCTCGCCGGTGCTGCCCTGCGGCGGCATTGCGGGGGTCTCGGTCTGGGGGGCGCCGGTCTGTGGGGCGCCCGTTTGGGGGGTGTCGGTCTGGGGGGCGCCGGTTTGTGGGGTGTCGGTCTGGGGGCCGTCGTTCCCGCTCATGGGCGCGCTCGTCGTCACGTCGGTCTCTCCTGCCTCTTTTCCGGACGGGGCCGTATAGCCGCGCGGTGTTGCGGGCGCGTGACGGCACCCGCCGCCCACACGGGCGCAGGATGGCGGCACGGCGGCGATCGGCAAAGGAAAATGTCGGGAGAGGGATGGGAAGGCAAGCGGTGGAGTGGTACGCCCAACGGGACTCGAACCCGTGTTTCCGCCGTGAAAGGGCGGCGTCCTAGACCGCTAGACGATGGGCGCCCGGTCCGTCGATGTGCGCGGGTTATAAGCAGCTTTGCCCCGGCGGGCAAGGGGGTAGGTGTCGCATCGTCCACAGGCTGGTGAGGAGGGGGAGGGCGGCGCGGGGAATTCGGTGCCGATCTTCGCGCTCTTGCCCGGCCGGGATGCGCCGCGCCACCGGGAAGGGCGGTCGAGTCCGTCCGCAATGGGGCGATTTCGTTCCATGAATAGATCCGATTAAGGCTTTGCGAGCCGTTTATGGAACATATCTGGCCTTTCGACGGGATTTCGTGGTAGGGTGGTCCATAAACGGAGCGGCAAGCCGCTATCGGCTCTTTTTACGGAACAACGAGACGCGGATGAGCAAGCCGGCGACACGCAGCTACTCGCGCTACGGGCAGGAGGCCGCCGAGCTGCTCGGCCATATGATCCGCAGTGCCCGGATCGAACGGGAGATGACGATCACGGAAGTGGCCGAGCGGGCCGGGATCTCGCGCGGCCTCGTCCACCGGATCGAGAGTGGCGACATGGGCTGCTCCATCGGCGCGGCCTTCGAAGTGGCGGCGATCGTCGGCGTGCCGTTGTTCGAGGCCGGGCCGACCACGCTCACCCGTCACCTCGGCCTAGTTCGCGACAAGCTGACCCTGCTTCCCAAGGCGGTGCGCCAGAGCCGGAAGGCGGTGAAAGATGACTTCTAGGCCGCGCCAGGACGAAGCCTATGTGTGGATCTGGCTGCCGGGGGCTTCCCCATGGGCATCGCCGTTGAGGCGGCCGAGAACGGGATGACCAGCGTCGCGGTGCGGCTGGATGGGGGCGACGGTGGTGGCTTAGCGAGTGACTTCAAGTTCTTGCTCTGTTCTAAATTGTAGATACACTGTCGAAATGGCGAGGAAACCAAAACGCATTGTAGAAGCGGCGATTGTCGAGCGAATCGGTGCCATCACTGCGCACGATCTGCTCGCGATGCCCGGCGATAGCTGGGGAATGATCCGCGACCAGATCACGGACAGGCGCCATAGCAAAGATGGTCTTGTTGCGCGCTGCATGGCTTGCGAAGGTGAGGTTTACATTCGCGCGCCCAAGGTTCGGGGCTCCAGCAGCCCGCACTTTGCGCATTACCCGGGGGGCGCCTCCGATTGCCCATGGTATCATGGACGCAACATAGCCCCCGACGATGCCCGCGCTGCTCAATACAGGGGGCGGCAGGAGTCGGATTTTCATCGCTTGATGTGCCAACAAGTCGCCGAGCTAGTTGCGCTGGACGAGCGATATATCCGGCACACGGTCGCTGAATATCTTCCGCCAACCGAGAATAGGCACGGCCGCTTCCCTGATGTCTATGTAGAATGGGAAAGCTTCGGCTCGTTCGCCGTCGAATTTCAGATGTCGGGCACGTTCCAGACGGAGATTTCGGCTCGATGCAAGCACTATGAGCGCGAGGGCATTCCATTGCTATGGATCCTGTTCGGCATCGACACGGCGCGCATGGTGCCGCAGAGCTTTCGAGACGTCATCCGTCGCCACAGAGGAAACGCCTTCGTACTTGATCCAGCAGCGCTCATCGCTTCGCGAGAGCAGAAAACCTTGGTCCTGTCGTGTTACCTGGCCGACGGTGACCGATTCGATGGACCGAGGCTCGTTCGCTTTGACCAATTGACCATACCGCGCTCGAAGGTGCCCTATCACGAGGACCGGATCGTCACTCCGCGCCTCTGCGACATCCACCAACGCCGCCTACCGTGGTTTCAAACGCTGGCCAAGTGGGATCGCGACAAGCCCCTCATGGGCCTTGAGAGGGCCCAAGGTCTGCTTGTCGCAGCGGCCTTCTCCATCGTTGCGACCGCTAACGGGAAGAAATGCAATTACGCGAGCGCCCACCCAAACGTTCGGGCGATGCTCAACACGTTTCTGAACACGGGCACATTTGCTCGCTACGCGAACCTATTGACGCAGTTGATCGGAAACACTGCAAGCTGCGACCTGCTCAGAACGACGGTGGGCGAGCATCTGCAGCGCCATCGCAATAGCATGCAGGCGGATGAGGAGTCGGCGGAATGGCAGCAGCTACGCCGCTTGCTCCCCGAGGCGCTCGATCCGGTATTGCGTGCAGAACTTATCTATCTCGATGCCTTGCCCGACTGGGCTCGGCCTGCCGGAGCTTAGGAGATAATGGAAACAAGATTTTGATTTAATGCAACTATTTTGACTTAAAGTGCAGGGCTCGAACCCGCGCTTTTGACGCCATAAGCCCGGCGCAGCAGGTCCTGCCGAGTTTGCGGCCGCTTTGCGCGCGCAAGGGAGAGGCGCCTCGCGCCCCTCCCGGATTTCGGCCGCTTACCAGCTTCCGGTGTTGCCCATGGAGGCCCAGGGCTCCTGCGGTTCCTGCGCGCCGCCCTTTTGCAGCAGCTCGATGGAGATGTTGTCCGGCGAGCGGACGAAGGCCATGCGGCCGTCGCGCGGCGGGCGGTTGATGGTGACGCCGGCGGCCTGGAGCCTGGCGCAGGTCTCGTAGATGTCGTCGACCTCATAGGCGAGATGGCCGAAATTGCGCCCGCCCTGATAGTCTTCCGGGTCCCAGTTGTAGGTCAGCTCCAGCGCCGGCGCCTGGCCGGCGCGCACCGCCTCCACGTCTTCAGAGGCGGCGAGGAAGATCAGCGTGAAGCGGCCGGCCTCGCTCTCGTGGCGGCGGACCTCCTGCATGCCGAGCTTGTTGCAGTAGAAGTCCAGCGACTGGTCGATGTCGCGGACGCGGACCATGGTGTGCAGGTAACGCATGACTGCCTCTTCGTTTCGGTGTCTGGTGTCTGGGGTGGACCCCACGCAGCGCGGCGCGGCGGGGGGCGCGGCGGGGGGGCGCGGCTGGGGCCGGCGTCGCGCAAGAGAATATGGTCTTGCGCGGCGACTTCAATGGAGGCCCGCGATCTTTCCGAGGCGACGTCCCGCGCAAGGCTTGCGAATCGGCGTGAGCCGGACAAACTGTTGCTCAAGGGTATCCATCGCATTTTTTCGCAAAATGCACTGGTTCCGGGGCCGTGGGATGCTATCCTTGGCCTTGCGGAATCGGGGGTTTTCCGGTTGTGCGCTCACGGATCCAGCTTACGGCGTATCAGAGGCGGGACTATGAAGGACTTGGGGGCAAAGCCGGTTGTGGCCTCGCGGGACGCGGGATCGGAGGAGTCCGGGGTCGACCTGACGGTCGTCGCCGGCTCGATCAAATGGTTCGACGTGGCCAAGGGCTACGGGTTCATCGTCCCCGACGACGGACAGCCGGACATTCTCCTGCATGTCACCTGCCTGCGACGCGACGGTTTCCGCACCGCCTATGAGGGCGCGCGCATCGTCTGCGAGGTGACGCCGGGCAGCCGCGGGCTGCAGGCCTTCCGCGTGCTGTCGATGGACGAGTCCACCGCCGTTCACCCGTCCCAACTGCCGCCCTCGCGCACCCATGTGCAGGTGACGCCGGAAGGCGGCTACGAGCCGGCGGTCGTCAAGTGGTTCAACCGGGTCAAGGGCTTCGGCTTCCTGACCCAGGGCGAGGGCACGGAAGACATTTTCGTGCACATGGAGACGCTGCGCCGCTTCGGCATCACCGAATTGCGGCCCGGACAGACCGTGCTGGTGCGCTTCGGGCAAGGGCCGAAGGGCCGCATGGCCGCCGAGATCCGCCCCGACGGCGAGGGCGTCCACATTCCCTCCTCGCATTGAGGCCGGCCTTGCGGCACACCCCTTCGAGCCTCGCTGATCCGAGCCCTACTCATAATACGAGTTTGGGGGCGAGCTTGGGAGCGGGCAGGGCCGGCACCGGCGCGGGGCTCGCACAGGCACTGTCGTTTCGGACGATCCAAGGCTGGGCGGCGGCGCGCCGATTGTTTTCGCTCGATTTTTTGCCGGCTCGCCTGTTCCTTAGCCGGCTTGTTCCGGCGCTGCTGCTGGTTGTGCTGGTATCGCTGCCGGGCACTGCCCGCGACGGCGAGCTGACGCTGCGGCGCGAGGCGCTGAGCGTCACCACCGCCGCCGGCACCATCCACCGCTTCGAGGTGGAGATCGCCGACACGCCGGCCGCCCGCTCGCGCGGGCTGATGTACCGGGAGGCTCTTGCCGCCGACGCCGGCATGCTGTTCGACTTCAAGAGCGACGGCCAGGTCGCCTTCTGGATGAAGAACACCCTGATCCCGCTCGACATGCTGTTCATCGAGCGCGGCGGCCGCATCGCCGGCATCGCCGAGAACACGGTGCCGCTGTCGGAGGCCCTGGTGCCCTCCGGTGCCGTGGTCCGCTTCGTGCTGGAAGTGCCGGGCGGCACCAGCGCGGCGCTCGGCATCGGCATCGGCGACCGGGTCGACAGTCCGACGATCCAGGATGCGGCACCCCGCTGAAATCCTGTCAAGCCCTTATTTGCGGCGTCATTCCCCCGTTATTGCATCGTTATTTCGCCCTATCAGCCCCCGGCAAGGGGGGGTTGATTAGGGTTTTTTCCGCGTAAGCTGCGAATCACCGGAACGAATCACCCTAGGATTTGTCCGTACCATCCCGGCAGGGACGGCGCCGGTGGCCTGCCGCGAAGCGGGGGCGCCGAGGCGGCGCGGCCGATTGCCGGTGGTGGTTCCGGTCTGGTGTTCCGGTCTGGTGGCGCCCGATTGGGGCGGTCGGATCGGGTGGGCCGCCGAACGGAGTTCATGGCGGCAGGTCGCCTCGTTATGGAGCGAAGCGCGCCGGCCGTTTGCAGATGTCGTCCGCGGTAGCCCTTTGGGCGCGCCGGGAAGACCGTGTCGAGGACGGGGAAGGGCTGCGAGCATGGTGTCGGCCACTGTCGGAAACTGCAAGACGGACTCGAGCGAGAAGACGAACTCGAGCGAGGCCGGCATCCCGCGATCCCCGGGCGCGCCCGGCGCTCGTTCGCTCACCGCTCGTCCCCTGACGCCGGCCGCCGCCGGGAGTTTCAAGGTTTTGCCGGCTGCCGCCGGCGCTTTTTTGCATATGCCGGCTGCCGCCGGAGCTTTTTTGCTTATGCCGGCTGCCGCCGGCGGGTGGGGAGGGCGGTGATGGCAACCCTGGACCACCGCCCCGACATCGACCTGCTGATGGAGGGCATCCGCGCCGCGGTGGAGAACATGCCGCGCGCGACGATCGTGCTCGACGAGAGCGGACGGGTGTGGCTGGCCAACCGGCAGGCGCTGCGCCAGTTCGACGGGCTGGAGGCCAGGGGCGTCTTCGCCCTGTCGACCCTGCCGCCGGAGGAACTGCTGGAGCGGGTGGGCCGGGCGTTCCGTTCCACCACCTCCGCCTTTATCGGGCTGCCCGGCGAGGACGGCGCCAGCCTGACCTTCTCCGGCTGGCGGCTCGGCGTGCCGGGGGCGGATGGCGAGCCGCTCGCCATCCTGCAATACGACCAGACCAAGTCGCTGGCGGCGCGCTTCCTGGCGGTGTCGCAGGAGGCGGCGGCGCATCGCGAGCGGCTGGCCGACAGCCTGCAGCAGCAGCACCGGCTGCGCGAGGAGGCGCAGCGCCTGCGGCAGCTTTCGGCGACCGACCGGATGACCGGGCTGCTCAACCCGGTCGAGTTTCGCCTGCAGGCCGGGCGGATGATCGCCCGGATCGGCCTGGACACCGCCTGCGCCAGCTTCGCCTATCTCGATCTCGACAATTTCAAGCAGGTCAACGACCGTTTCGGCCATCTTGCCGGCGACATGGTGATCCGCTCCATCGCCCGCATCCTCAAGCGGGCGGTGCGGGCCGGCGACATCGTCGGGCGCATGGGCGGCGACGAGTTCATGATCGGCTTCGCCGATGCGGAGGCAAGCGACATCACCGACCGGATGGACGAGATCATCGACCGGATCCGCCAGCCGATGCACTGGAACCCGCCGGACGGCAGCCCCGCCTGCCTGCTGGTCACCTCGGCCTCCGCCGGCCTGTTCACCGTGCGCCAGACCGACATGTCGTTCGAGAGCGTGCTGCGCAACGCGGAATCCGGCATGTATGGCGTGAAACGCGAGCGCCGGCGCGCCGGCGGCCATGCCTGAACCCAAGCTGCCTGAACTCAAGCATTCCTGAGCCCAAGCATTCCTGAACCCAAGGCGGGCGAGAGCAGACGCGCCGTGCGCCCTGTTCGCGCGATGCTTCAGGAAACGGCCGCAAGCGGCCGGATTTTCTGGCGAAAGGACCGGATAAGGGGCGGGAAAACGGGCTTGGGGAGGGATGATCAGGGAAAGGGGCAGGGAAATGGTCGGGGCAGCAGGATTCGAACCTGCGACCCTCTGCTCCCAAAGCAGATGCGCTACCAGGCTGCGCTATACCCCGACGTCCTGAATTTCTGCGGTGTATCGGGGATGCGCCGGGGCGTCAAGGCTGAAGGGCGGGCGGGCGCCGCCGCGCGGCGCAGGCGGGGAAAGCCGGCGAACGCCGGGGGCGCGCACTGGGGGCGAACGCTGGAGGCGCACACCGGGGGCGAACGCTGGGGGCCGAAAGCGGGGGAGGCGTTTTGGCGAGTTGACTTCCTCGGCCGAACCAAGGAATAACCGACGGGAAAGGCGGAGCGCTGAGCGCGCCGCGGGACATCTTGAGGGGCATCGCACGATGGTCGCACGCATCTATTCCCCGGCGAAGACGGCAACGCAGTCGGGGCGCGGCAAGACCCATGACTGGGTGCTGGAGTTCGAGCCGGAGCAGGCGCGCACGATCGAGCCGCTGATGGGCTACACCTCCTCCACCGACATGAAGCAGCAGCTCCGCCTGCGCTTCGAGACGCAGGAGGAGGCGGAAGCCTACGCCCGCAAGAACGGCATCGCCTACCGGGTGGAACTGCCGCGCGAGCGGCGGGTGCCGAAGATCGCCTATTCGGACAATTTCCGTTACGACCGCTATATGCCCTGGACGCATTGACGCGGGCCGGCGGGCATCGCGGTCCGGAAGGGTCTGCCGGCGGCAGGACCCGCCAAGGGGGCACCAGGGACGGTGCGCCAAGGATGATGCGCTTTGCGCGGCATGGCCCCGTCTGGCCGGGGCCGCCATGTCAGGGGTCGGCCTTGAGGAGATCCTGTTGAGGAGATCCGGTTGAGGAGATTCTGGGGAGGAGATCCGGGGCGGGGCCGCGAGGCGGGGCAGGCTGCGGCAAGCCCGCCAGTTTTCGGAGTGACTGGTTTCAAGGAATGGCGCCGCGCGCCGCGACGGCCCCGTAGCTCAGTGGATAGAGCACCGGCCTTCTAAGCCGATGGTCGCAGGTTCGAATCCTGCCGGGGTCGCCATTATTTCTGTTGTACGGCCCGTGTGCGGCCGGCAGACATGGGTAACGGACGGCCCCTGAGACAGGGGGCAGTCTTGCGCTTGCCCTGCGTCCTTCCGGGCGGCATCGCGAGCCCCGGCACCGGCAAGCTCCGGCACCGGCAAGCCCCGGCACCGGCGAGCCGAGAGCATACGGCGCGCGCGAGACACCGCAACCGCCGTGCCTCCCCGGTCCCGGATCGTCGGCCTTCGGCCTCGTCCGGGAAGACGCAAGGAGAGGGCAGAGCGGGCAACACCTGCCGGGGGTGCCAATGGGTCCCTGTATGTTCGGGCTGTGTCATGATGCTGGCGGGACGCAGGCCGTTGGGCCCCTGGTCGTTGTGAGACCGTGAGCCGGCGTTGGCCCCGCCGGCTCTCCGGCTGCGCCCGCGGCCGGGATGACGGCCAATGCAAAGGGTAGGCCTCGTATCCCTTTTGCCGTGACCTCGACCGCGCGCAAGCGCGGAGCCGGGGGGCTGACCGGCCGGTCGCGCGGTCGTGGTTCTGGCTCCGAGTTCGAAATGCCTTCCGAACTCTCGGCACACGACCCCGATGACCATGGCCTATCCCCACGCGTGTGGGGGAACCGCCTTCCCGCCACCGCCGTCTCCGGTGGGCCTATCCCCACGCGTGTGGGGGAACCTGGCGGCGCCTGCCGCCGAGCTGGAGCGTCTGGGGCCTATCCCCACGCGTGTGGGGGAACCGCCCCCCCCGGCTGTTTTCCGGGCCTTTGTCTGGGCCTATCCCCACGCGTGTGGGGGAACCGTAGAGTCCGTCGTATGCAAAGTAGATGGACAGGGCCTATCCCCACGCGTGTGGGGGAACCGTCCACCGTGCGCGAGACCAGTCGTGCCACCAGGGCCTATCCCCACGCGTGTGGGGGAACCATGCAGGCGGACAGCCGGTCCAACGGCTTCGAGGGCCTATCCCCACGCGTGTGGGGGAACCTGACCGGGACCTGTTGCGGGCCTGCCTTGCGGGGGCCTATCCCCACGCGTGTGGGGGAACCCGCTGACGGCTGCCCGGGACGCGCATGGGCTCGGGCCTATCCCCACGCGTGTGGGGGAACCGACAAGAGGGTCGTGTGATGAGCAACATCATCGGGCCTATCCCCACGCGTGTGGGGGAACCCGGCACGAGCCAGGTGTGCGGCCCTGGGTGGAGGGCCTATCCCCACGCGTGTGGGGGAACCCGACGGCCTTCGTGTCGGCGCGGTGCTCGAAGGGGCCTATCCCCACGCGTGTGGGGGAACCCATTGGACCATCAGGATCTGAAATCTCGGGTCGGGCCTATCCCCACGCGTGTGGGGGAACCCATCCGCCAGTTGCGGCTGGAGGTGGTCGGAGGGGCCTATCCCCACGCGTGTGGGGGAACCTAAGGTCGAGGATGACGGACCATACGTGGTCGAGGCCTATCCCCACGCGTGTGGGGGAACCCAGCCGTCGAAACCCGCGACCGGCGAGCAGGGGGGCCTATCCCCACGCGTGTGGGGGAACCGAGTGGTTAGGCGGTTGGCGCGGTTAGGGAGAGGGCCTATCCCCACGCGTGTGGGGGAACCTCATGGGAGACTCCTTTGGGTGAAACCGGCCTGGGCCTATCCCCACGCGTGTGGGGGAACCCCTTTGCGATAGCCTGCCGCACGACGGCAAGCGGGCCTATCCCCACGCGTGTGGGGGAACCATCAGCCCGGACGGCGCGCTGCCGTGCGCGCAAGGCCTATCCCCACGCGTGTGGGGGAACCGCCAATTGGCTGACGCGGTCATCGAGATCGGCGGGCCTATCCCCACGCGTGTGGGGGAACCCGAGGAGGTATTCGGCCTCAACTGCGTCTATGCGGCCTATCCCCACGCGTGTGGGGGAACCTCTATCTGGATCGCGGTGCCTGGCCGGACGGGGGGCCTATCCCCACGCGTGTGGGGGAACCTTCACGACTACGGGGGAGCCGACCAAGACGAAGGGCCTATCCCCACGCGTGTGGGGGAACCCAGGTGGTGGTGGACGAGCTGCAGCGGCTCGGGGGCCTATCCCCACGCGTGTGGGGGAACCCGTTCTTATGGCTGGCGCCACAGGTGAACATGGGGCCTATCCCCACGCGTGTGGGGGAACCGTCGAGCGCGTCATCAAGACTTTCCAGCATACGGGCCTATCCCCACGCGTGTGGGGGAACCCCGCCGCCCGCGCCCGCGAGAGCGCCAATGTCGGGCCTATCCCCACGCGTGTGGGGGAACCCGAAGTCGTACGACTTCTGACCGCTGTCGGTGGGGCCTATCCCCACGCGTGTGGGGGAACCCCTAGGGCCCAAGATGCTGATTCCTATCGACAATGTCAAAGAACAATGGAGGGTTCAGTCAAAACCCTTCATTTCCGGCAAGGGCCGGCGCACCAGCAGCATGGCGTCGTGCGGCACGATATCCTTCGGCGGTTCGCCGAGCGCCAGCAGGCCGAGGCCGCCATTGGCGGAGCTGTCCACCCATGTCATGACGATGCTGCCACGCCGCAACTGGCCGTGCCAGTCGCGCAGCACATCCCAGATCCGCGTGCGCACCCCCGCGCTCATGCGCGGATGGGCATAGACACCGGCCGACAGTTCCAGCATCGCCGAACCGAGAAACCCCCGGTAGCGCCCCTCGACATCGCGGGTGATCACAACCACCATCGGCATCAGGCGGGCGCCTCCGTGTCGTTCTCCTCGCCGGGGCCGATCAGCGACTTGATACGGTCGATCATCGAGGGAATGACCGAGCGCTGGCGAAACAGCAGCGCCGCACGCCGCCGGGTCAGCCGCTCGACCGCTTCGCCCGACTTGATCGCCTCGCGGGCGGCGCCGAAGGCGATGTCCAGCACCAGGTCGTGGCGGTAGAGGTCGGCGATGTCGAGCACGAAGGACTGGCCGGAGTCCTCGTGGATGAACCCGAGCTGCGGGATGGCGCCGAGACTGGCGACGGCGACCGAGGCGGCGGCGCGCATGGCGCTGGCCGCATGGTTGATGCCCTGATTGGGCAGGTCGCCGGAATTGGGATTGGCGCGGTCATAGTTGCGTCCCTTCCAGGGAACGCCGTGGCGTTCGGCGGCAAGCTGGTAGCTGCGCTTGATCCGCGCGCCTTCCTGCCCGCGCAGCACGTCGATGTCGCGGGTGCGGACGATCTCGCCGAAGCGGATGGCATACATGGCGCGGGCGACCTCCATCCGGGTACCGGGATCCGACCACAGGCGGGCCTGCTCGCGCGCCAGCGCCGAACTGTCGGGCATCAGGGGAGGGGCGGTGTAGAAACGCACGCCGCCTTCGCCGATGGCCGCCAGCGCACAGCCATGCCGCGCCAGCAGCCGCAGCGCATCGTGGGTGACGCTCGATCCGGGGCCGAGCAGGATGATGGACAGCGACTGGTGCGGGATCTGGTAGTCGCCGGCGGCAAGCTCGCCGCCGCCGGCGGTCAGGAAGCGCAGGCAGCCATCCTCGACCTCAAGCCGCCCCCGGTCCAGCCAGACGAGGCCATGCCGGTCGGCATGGGGGATGCGGGCCTTTTCAAGCCCCAGACGGCCGACCAGCACCGCTCACCTCCCGGCCGGCCTGAGCAGCAACATGCCGTAGCCATAGGCGGCATGGCGCCCGACCCCGGTGGCGAGCAGGCGGGCGAAGGCGGTCGGATCACCGATCCGCAACTCGCCATGGAACGTCGCGTCGGGACCTTCGGAAACGGACGAGCCGCGCCGCACCCGCCGCCGTTCGAAGCCGACGAGATGCGTGCCGTGCACGATCAGCTCCGCCGCGTCCTTCAGCCGGTGCGCGAGCCAGTCGCGATAGACCTCCTCGCGGCGCAGCGGGGGCTCCCCGTCCGCCGGCGGGCCGTCGGGATGACGGCGGATCGCATCGACCAGGAAGGCGTCGACCTCGGCTTTCGCCGCGAAGGGCTTGCCGTCCGTCGCGGGGCCGGCCTGGGCGAGAGGCTTCAGCAGCCGCCGCACCGGGCGCACCCGCAGGTCGAAGGCCAGGCGGTGGCCGGTCTTCCAGGCGTCGGGCATGGTCTTGACCGCCAGCCGGTCGATGGCGAAGGCGGCCAGCGCTTCCGGCGCTCCGACCGCCGCCGCCGTGTCGCGCAGGTCCTCGCCGCTCCTTGGCGTGTAGGCGTAGAGCGTCGCCGCCCGCCCGCCGGGCGAGACCATCAGGCGGAAGGGTTGCAGCGCCTTTGGTCCGAAGGTCTCGCCGAGCAGGTGGTGCAGGGCGCGGCCTTCGTCGTCGCCATGGCCGCGATGGGCGGCAAGGCGGCGCAGATCCCGCAGGTGGACCGGCAGGCTGACCATGTTGAGGGGCTGGCTCATGCCGCGGCTCCTTCCATCCGGATCCGGCCCTCGACGACCTTGCGCGCGCCGCCATGCAGGCCGGTGCGCCAGTTGCGCAGGTCGGGCAGTTCGACGATGCGCTCCACATCGGCGCCGTCGACGGGGCCCTCGCCGAGCGGCCACAGCGCCCGCATGGCATGGGGGAGGGCGCGCGCGTCCCCCTCGCCGACCGGCAGGCGGCACAGCGCCTCGAAGGCCGTCTCCGCCGCGACGAAGCAGGAGAACAGCCCGGCGGTGGGAAGGCAGGGCTTGCGGCCGATGAAGAGCGGCCGGGCCGGACGCTGCAGCGCGTCGGCAAGCGCGTCGAGGTCCGGCGTCTCGTCGGCCGGCTGCAGCCGAAGGACGATGCCGACGCGCGCATCCATGTGGAAATCGCGCTGGCGGCGATGCGGGGCGCCGTAGCTGGCGCCGTCGCGCCCTTCCGGAGCGCCGAACGTGGTCCAGCCTCTCTCGGTCTTCTCCAGCCGGGCGTTCTGCGTGTCGGTCAGCAGTCCGGCGGGGTTTTCCCGCTCGCGGCGGGCGGCGAAGACCAGGCGATCCTGGAGCGCCTGGTGTTGTTGCCAATCCGTCCGGCGCCAGCCGAGCGCATTGGCCAGCAGTCCGGTCAGCATCGAGGCGGCCGGAAAGTCGCGGGTGACGCCGACATGATCGATCCGCACGCCGCCGAAGGCGAGCAGAGGCGCTTCCAGCACAAGCGCGAGCCAGCGGTGGTCAGGCATCGGGAGCGGCCTCGACCCGGCCTGCCGCCCATTGCGCCAGATCCGCGAGCGACAGGCAGGCGAGCCCGCTGTCGGCCGGGCTTTCGAGCGGCGTGTCGACGGTGGAGAGATAGCGCCGCTGCTCGCCGGTCGCATACGCTCCGTCGATCTTCGCCAGGTGGGCGCTCAGCGCCGCGACGGCCGCGTCGGCATCATGCCGCAGGGCCTTGCGGAAGGCGGTGGCGAGCGAACGCGGCTGGCGGTCGCCGGCTTCCACCAGCATCAGGTCGGCGCGGCCGAAGGGGGCGGTGGAGCCGAGCTTGGCCCCCGGCGAGACCTCGGCGATCAGGTGCAGCAGGTTGTGCAGCACGCGCGCGGCCAGATCCCGGTCGCCACCGCAATTGCCGATCAGGCCCGGCAGATCGACCACCACATAGCCGTAGAACAGGCCGCAGGTGAGTTCGGTCTCCTGGATCGTGTCGGCGCCGCTGTCGTCCTCGTCGTGCTTGAGGTCGTCGACGGCGGTGAAATAATCGCCCTCCGCTTCCGCCGCGTGGACGGTGAAGGCATGGGCGACATAGACCGGCGCCTCGATATTGGCGGCCGGGTCGGACGTGACCATGCGGCCGAAAAGGGCGGCGGCGAGACCGCCGGGAACGGCGGTGTTCTCCGCCATCGCCTTGAAGTTCTTGTCCTTGACCCAGTCGGCGACGGCCTTCTCGGCGGCCTTGGCATCGGCCGAGGCGGCGGCGATCTCTTCCGCGCGGGCGGCGAGCCACTCGAGTTCCGGCTGGCCGAGCAGCAGCGTCTGGCGGCTCTTCTTGCCCTTGTCGGCGTTCTTGCCATAGACGAGCCGCTGGAACTCCGGCTCCAGCGCGTTGACGATCTCGTCCGGATAGCGGCCGCGCAGGGGCGCGATCACCTTCTCGGTGACCAGTTCGCGGGAGCGGAAGGACCCGACATAGCCGGCAAGGGTCTGCAGCGCATGCGGGTCGGTTTCCGCCATGCGCCAATGCCGCTTGAGGCATTGGGACGAGATGCGGGTGCGGTTGGTGCCGCCATAGGCGAGGCGCTTGGCCTGGCCGGTGTCGTCGCGGTTCAGCAGGGCAGCGGTGTAGGAATGCAGCGTGTGGATCTGCAGGAAGCGGGGCGCGGTCATCGGGCGGTGTCCTTGGCGTTGATGGCGGCCGCGTCGAGGCCGCGATAATAGGTTTCGGCGAGCTTTCGCAGGTCCCTGGGCGTATCGAACCAGACCAGGCGGGCGATGTCGGTGCAGTCGATGCCCGCGGCGGACGCGCCGCGCGCCGCAAGCAGGCGCACCAGGCGTTCGAGCGCGTCCGCCCGCCCGCCGCGCGGCAGGGCGAGGAACCGGGCGAGCCGGGCCTCGGAGAGGCCGGCCTTGTGCAGCGCCCGGCCAAGCGCATGCTCGGTCCCGGATTTGTGGAACGGTACGCGGGTGGCGCGCGCGCCCTTCGGCGCCAGCAGGGCGAGGAGACGCACCAGCCGCAGGTCGCGCGGCTCGCCCTGGAGGCCGCAGCCGACGGCGAGCTTCCAGAATTCCGGCTCGCCGGGGCCGTCCACCTCCATCCGGCGCAGGCGCGCGAGTTCGCCGGGATCGAGCCGCAGCATCGCGGCGGCGAGCTTGGCGACGGTGGCGGCGGGGCCGTCCGTCTCCCGGGCCGGTGCGGTTTCGGGGGGCGGTTGGGATGCGGGGTGGGCTGTCGGTTCAGGCGGCATCGCTGGCGGTCCTCCCTAGCGGGGCTTGCGGGAACAGCTCCGGCCACGCATCGCGCAGGGCGCGGGCGTAGAGCGCGCGGCGCGCCCGCGCCTCGGCGCGGTGGCGGTAGAGCGAGGGGCAGGGCATCGTCGGCAGGGCTTCGTCGAACAGCGCCCAGGCGTACTCCTTGAGCCGGGACGCGAAGGCGAGCTCCGCCGCGCGTCTCGCCTCGGCGTCGGCCTCCTCGGCCTCGAAACGCGCCCACAGGTGCTCAAAGAAGATGTTGTCGGCGAAGCGGGCGAGACTGTCGCGCGCCGGGCGGGCGAAAGCATAGGCATCGCGCCGGATCCGCTCCCGCTCGCCCCCGGCGGCGGCCAGCACCAGCGCATAGGCGAGCGCCTTGTCGAAGGCGGCGACCGCTTCCGCCTGGGCCTTGGCCATCCGGTGCAGTTCGTCGCGAGAGGGACCGAGGGCGATCGCGGCCTTGCCGGCAACCGGAACGAGGCGGGACCTGTAGCCTTCGGTCTTGGAATTGCCCCGCGCCAGCGCCATGGCGACGATGGTCACGCCGGGGCCGCCGGCGCTCCCTTCGGCACCGGCCGGACGGGCCAGCGGCGGCACGGCCCAGGTGCCGGAAAACAGCAGCTCCATCAGCGTGGTATAGTCGAAGTCGCCGCCGGCGAGGGTGAAGCTCTTGGCCTCCGTCTTGTGAACCGGCGCCCAGGGGTCGCCGACCGCGCCCTTGAGGGGCTTGGCGTCGATGCGGGCGGCGGCCGAGGTGCCCTTGACGCCGGCCAGCACGCCGTCCCGCAGGTGCAGGCGGACACGGCGGCAGACCTCGATGAACCAGATGTCGAGCTGCCGCGTGCGCAACTGCGCGCCCTCCGGCCAGGGCCGGGTCCAGGTCAGGCCGATGCCGCCCTGGTCCGGATAGTCGAGCGTGTGCCAGGCGGCGCGATTGCCCAGCAGCAGCCGGACGTCGCGGCGGATCCAGGCGCCGGGACGCGGCGCCATGTCCTTCGCCGAGGCGCCGCCGGCAAGGGGCGCCAGCGTCAGCAGCGCGCGCGAGGACGAACCGCCGTTCATCCGGGCGATGCCATGATTGCCGGCACCGCCATAGCCTTCGCCGGTCTGCAGCGCGACAAGCGCGAAGATCCAGTCTTCCGGGGCGCCCTGCCGGGCGATGGCCTGTTTCAGGTCGTGGTTGCGCGAGGTGATGAGCAGGTCGAGCGCGTCCGCCGTCGGCACGTCATTGGGGAGCTTCACCCCGTCCGGCACCGGCGGCTGCAGGAAGGCGGGCCGCGACCGGTCGTCGACGACGAGGCACCAGGGCTCGTCCTCGGGAAAATCTGGGGTGAGGCCGCGCAGCAGCTCGCGCCAGCCGTCCTCGCTCTCCGGCATGTCGGCGAGACCGGCCCGGTGCAGCGCCAGCGCGGCGAGCTGCACCAGGAACATGTGCCAGAACATCGCCTGATGCGGGCGTAGCGCGGGAAAGCCCGTCACCGCATCGCGGGCCAGCGCCGCGAGCGCGCCGGGCAGCGTCAGCGCGCCGCAAGGCTCGGCGGTGATCAGCGGACGGGAGAGGAGGTTTGTCGGGTCGTCGGTCATGTGGTCCTCGCAAGGCCAAACCGGCCATACAGGAACGCCCTGCCGCCGGCCTCGAAGCGGAGTGTGCCGTCTCCGGCGGGGGCCGGCCGCACCGGCTCGTCGGCGACGATGCCCTTGCTCCAGTGGGCGGGCAGGGTGATGCCGCCGATCATCCGGCCGAAGGGGCCGGGAACCGGCTCGGCGAAGCGGATCGATGCGCCCTCCGCCCCGAGCCGGGTGCGGATCTTTTCGTCCTGGTCGGGAAAGAGGCCGATCTCGCTGAACGGGTCGGTGACCCGAAGCGCGAGATGGCCGGCGCCGGCGGTGTCGGCGAGGTCGCGGCCATACTGGGTGTTCCAATAGGCGGCCCAGGCCGGGCCGAGCTCGTCGCTCAGCGCCTCGAGCCGCTCGTCATGGGTGGCGCTTTCCACCAGCAGGCGGTTCATTCGCGGGATCACCCAGAGCGGATGGTCGAGCACCAGCCGGCGGGTCAACTCGCAGGCATGCAGGTTGCGATAGACGCCGCCGCCGTCGCGGAAGCTGCCGAGGCCGTTCTCGAAGGCGGGGGCGACCAGATGAGCGAGCCCGCCGGCCGGGGAGAGCACGGCACAGCGCGGCGCCTCGAAGCCCGCCGGGCGGGCAAGCGCGTGCCGGTGCAGCCGGCCGATGCGCTGCAGCAGCACATCGGCCGGGCAGAGGTCGGTGACCAGCATGTCGGCGCAGATATCGAGGCTTTGCTCAAGGGTCTGGGTGCCGATGACGATGGCGCCGCCGGCGGGGCGGATGTCGGAGTTCGGCGAAAGGGCGGTCTCCACCGCGGTGTCGAGCAACTCGCGATCCTCGGGCGCGAAGCGGGAATGATGCAGCGCCGGGCCGCCCTCCACCTGCCACAGCAGGTCCCGGCCGTCCGCCGCGATCACGGCCTCGAGCGTTGCGACGGCGGCGGCGACGGTGTTGCGGATGACGAGGACTCTGGCGCCGCGCCGGGCGGCATCGAGGGCGATTTCGGCGGCCTGGTCCGCCTCCCAGGACGGGGCGAGCGTTATGGCGACGGATTTCGCCCGGCCGTCGCCCTCGACGGCGTGGGGCGTCTGCCGGTGTCTGCCCCAGAGAGCCGGATAGGGCGTGTCGGCGGCCTGCGCGAAGGGCGGCGGCCGCGTCCTGGCGCCGCCGAGCCAGCGGCTGCGCGCCGAGGCGCCGAGCGTCGCCGACATCAGCAGCGCATGGCCGCCGCGCCCAAGGTGGATGTCGAGCAGCAGCGACTGGATCGCCGACATGTAGGGGTCGGAGGCATGGACTTCATCGATCACGAGAAGGGATCGCGACAGGGCGGCGCCGCGCAGATGCGCGTGTTTCACCTGCAGCGCGGCGAGCATCACCTGGTCGACCGTGCCGATGGCGATCGGCGCGGCGAGATAGCGGCGGCCGCTCTCCGCCGCCCAGCGGGCGATCGCGGCCTGCTCGCCAGGATCGTCGTCCCACAGCACCTTGAATTCGGGCAGGGCCCGCCCCGTGGCGGTGCCGGCGGCGAGATAGCCGGGCACGGCGAGCACCGCCTGCGGGGCGCCGTCGCCGAACAGGCGCCGCATCGCCGCGTCGACGCGGCCATGGATCTGCTTGGCGGCGGCGCGGGTCGGCAGGGCGAAATAGAGACTGTCCACCTGCCCGGCGGCGAAGAGCCGGGCGAAGCGCCAGAGCGCGGCTTCGGTCTTGCCCGAGCCGGTCTCGGCTTCCAGGATGACCAGCGGATCGTCGAGCGGCCAGTCGGACAGGGCGGCCTGCGCCGGGCGGGGCGCGCCGTGCCGCGACAGGGCGGTGAAGATCCTGTCGGGCGCCGGCATCGCCATGCGCCAGGGCTCCGTCACCAGGCCGACCCCGGACAGCATGAGGCGGGCGCGGGCGCGCGCCGTCTCGATATAGTCAGGGTCGAGGTCTGCCTGAAAGGCGAACAGGCGCGCATCGGAGCCGAGCCAGTCGGCCAGGGACAGCAGGCCGCACAGGAGATGCTGAAAGTCCGGCGCATCGGGCAGGGGCGGCTGGCTGTCGCCCGCGAAGGCGGGGGCGAACCAGCGCCGCAGGCAGGCACCCATCTGCGCGCCGGCGGCCAGCGGATCGTAACCGCTGGCGGCCACCGGCTGCCAGTCCCGCGCCGCGCCGGACATGTCGAGGGCGAACGGCCGGCCGTGATGGGCAAGGACGGCGAGCAGGAGATCCGCCCCGACGCCCCAGTCCTGCAACTCGCCCAGGCAAAGGTGCTCCGCCATCCGGCCCTGGAAGGGCAGGTCCCTTGCCATGAAGATCGACGCGCCTTCGCGCAAGTGGCCGCGCAGGGCAGCATGCCAGATCCCTTGCGGCCAGCCCTTGGCCTGGAAGCCGGGATGCAGCTTGCCGCAGTCATGCAGGAAGGCCAGCACGGCAAGCCGGCTGAGATCGGTCTCGGTCAGTTTTCGCGCCGCGGCGCGCTCCAGCCGCGCCCGCACCACCGGCAGGCGGACCAGCAGGTCGAAACAGGCCGCAACGTCAGCGCAATGGTGCAAGAGATGGTGGCGAGCCCCGTCTTGCAGTTTGCCCCAGGGCTCGCCAAGGTCAGTGTCGGTTACTGGCATGAAACGCCTAATGGAAAAAATATCAATGCAACTTGGGAGGCAGAGTAGAGGCGTCTTCTCCCTTGCGTCAAGACAGAAGACCTGTCCTGAATTTCTGCCCGCCGGCCCAAGGGCCTATCCCCACGCGTGTGGGGGAACCCTCGCGGCCGCCCCGAAGGCAATGATGCTGTTGGATCTGTCCCCACGCGTGTGGGAGAATCATCTTAATTTCAAATGGCGCCGACCGGCCTTTATTCGACCGGCTCCAGACCGTCCGGCAGCGCGGCGTCGCGCAGCGTCTTCCATATGGGCCAGTCGACCGCGCGGGAGTATCGGGCCAACAGGTCGCGTCCGCGATTGGGATTGATGCCGATCGACCGCCACGCGGCGGCGTGGCCGAGGCCGCCGAGGCGCTGGGACAGGGTCTCCAGCAGGATGGCGACAAGATCCGTCGGCGGCGGCATGTCCGCGACGGTCAGCGCCATGATATCGCGCCGGATTTCCTTAGCGCCGGCCGCCGCCGGGTGATCGTCGTGCAATCCGGTCAGAGTGCCGGCGCGCAGGACGGCCAGCGCCGCGCCATTCATGATGGTCTTGCCATCCGGGCGGGATATGGCGCGGATGACAAGGGCTTGGGAAAGGTGGGTGAGGTGCATCAGATCAGTCCTTCGGATTTCAGTAAGCTTTTGACCATGTCCTGGATGCTGGAACTGCGCCTTGCGGCCTCCGCCTTTAGGTGTGCATGCTCGGCCTGTGTCATTTTGGCCGCCAGCGCCGAAATCTTGGGGGTGGCGGCGGGAGTCGGCCTATCCCCACGCGTGTGGGGGAACCATTATCCGGACGGCGGCGCCCCTGAGGGGCTGGGGCCTATCCCCACGCGTGTGGGGGAACCATCCACGACCCGATGTGGCGGGAAGTAAGGCAGGCCCTATCCCCACGCGTGTGGGGGAACCATGGCAGGACAGCGGGTCGATCGGCAGGGGCTGGGCCTATCCCCACGCGTGTGGGGGAACCACGATCGTGTTGACCCGGTTCTCGTTGAGGTAGGGCCTATCCCCACGCGTGTGGGGGAACCGATCCGGCGGCCCCGCCGGCGCCCGTGGGCGGAGGCCTATCCCCACGCGTGTGGGGGAACCGTCAGGACGTCGTCGCCCGCGACCTTGTAGATGGGCCTATCCCCACGCGTGTGGGGGAACCCGGATGTGTTCTGCGAGAGCTGGGCTGGCATGGGGCCTATCCCCACGCGTGTGGGGGAACCTGCAAACAGCGTGCGCGGCGCAAGGGCCTCGTGGGCCTATCCCCACGCGTGTGGGGGAACCGGCCGACAAAAAGCGTTTCTTCACTGAGCCCGGGGCCTATCCCCACGCGTGTGGGGGAACCAAAATGTCGCGAAGCTCGTCCTCCAGTATGCCGGGCCTATCCCCACGCGTGTGGGGGAACCCCGATAGGCGGCAGTAGGCAATTCACCCTTACGGGCCTATCCCCACGCGTGTGGGGGAACCCATTGGGTGCTCTTCGAGCAGGTGCCGGCGTGGGGCCTATCCCCACGCGTGTGGGGGAACCCAGGTTCAGGCCATCCAGGACCGCTACAACCCGGGCCTATCCCCACGCGTGTGGGGGAACCGCGCCGTCGCGAAAACCCACGCCGCCGGTGCCGGGCCTATCCCCACGCGTGTGGGGGAACCGAGAAGCGCTCATAGGCGACGAACTCTTCAGAGGGCCTATCCCCACGCGTGTGGGGGAACCCATCAGCAGCATGGAGACTTCCCACGGCTCCAGGGCCTATCCCCACGCGTGTGGGGGAACCTCTCGTCCGACCAGAGCAGGGGCAGGTATCTCGGGCCTATCCCCACGCGTGTGGGGGAACCGTTGGCGGGTTGGGTCAAGGGTAGTCTCCTCAGGGCCTATCCCCACGCGTGTGGGGGAACCTGGGAAGCTTGGATCAAGGCCATTTGGCCGATGGGCCTATCCCCACGCGTGTGGGGGAACCGGCCGGCAGCTCGACGGCGTCGAGCACAACGGGGGCCTATCCCCACGCGTGTGGGGGAACCTTCTCGGTCTGCACCACATCGGCGAACTTGGCGGGCCTATCCCCACGCGTGTGGGGGAACCATGATGTCCGGCTACATCAACGGCCGCCTGATGGGCCTATCCCCACGCGTGTGGGGGAACCTTATCGACACCGGAGGCCATCATGGTGTTTCCGGGCCTATCCCCACGCGTGTGGGGGAACCAGGCGCGCCTTGCCGAAGGGCATCGCATCCCTGGGCCTATCCCCACGCGTGTGGGGGAACCTCTATCCTCTTTAGCTGTTCGGGCATGGTCCCGGGCCTATCCCCACGCGTGTGGGGGAACCGCCACCCGCGCCTCGGGGATGTCGAGAGCCAGGGGCCTATCCCCACGCGTGTGGGGGAACCTCAAAGGGTCCGGACGCTCGTCCTGGTCCTCGGGGCCTATCCCCACGCGTGTGGGGGAACCGCTTGCCGGCGATGTCGATGACGCCATCGTCTGGGCCTATCCCCACGCGTGTGGGGGAACCACCGTCACCCTGGAGAACGCGCTGGATGACGGGGGCCTATCCCCACGCGTGTGGGGGAACCCGATAGGCGTCCCGGCCGAGGGTCTTCATCACGGGCCTATCCCCACGCGTGTGGGGGAACCGGCAAGCGGCCTCAAACCCTTATCCTCGCCGAGGGCCTATCCCCACGCGTGTGGGGGAACCCGCCATGGCTGCTACTCCTACTGAAAGCGGGTGGGCCTATCCCCACGCGTGTGGGGGAACCGTTCAGGTTTTCTCGCCGCGCAACATGTCGAAGGGCCTATCCCCACGCGTGTGGGGGAACCGCGAGCGGCCGCGATTGGCACGAGAATCTCAAGGGCCTATCCCCACGCGTGTGGGGGAACCCGGTCGGCGACCAGATCAGCGGCAAGTATGAGGGGCCTATCCCCACGCGTGTGGGGGAACCCGCTCTTGAGGAGGTGTCCTGATGCCCGCGCCGGGCCTATCCCCACGCGTGTGGGGGAACCCATGACCTTCGCGGCCTTCGGCCTCTTACCGAGGGCCTATCCCCACGCGTGTGGGGGAACCCCTAGGGCCCAAGAGGTTGACTTTCCTCGACAGTGTCAAAGAACACCGGGTGGCCGGTTTGAAAAGCGAGGGGCAGGCCCCGCGCGCGGCAAGTCTATCGGCGGGCTCCGGCCGGGGTCAAGCTGGCCGCGTGCCGTGCCAGTGCCGGTACGTCCCGCGCGCGTCAGAACTCCAGCAGGGCGTTATCGATCACCTCCTTCATCACGAAGAAGGTCCGGGTCTGGCGGGTACCGGGCAGGGCGATCAGCTTGTCGCCGTGCAGGCGGTTGAAGTCGGCCATGTCGCGCACGCGGATCTTCAGCATGTAGTCGAAATCGCCGGCGACCAGATGGCAGTCGAGCACGAAGGCGAGCTTGCGCACCGCCGCCTCGAATTCGCTGAAGCTCTCCGGCGTCGAGCGGTCCAGCACCACGCCGACCAGCACCAAGGAGCCGCGCTCGACCTTCTCCGGGGCGATCATCGCGCGCACGCCGCGGATATAGCCTTCGGCGAACAGCCGCTGGGTGCGCCGGTGACAGGTGGCCGGCGAGGTGTTGGTGCGCTGCGCCAGTTCCGCATTGGTCAGCCGGCCGTCCTCCTGCAGCAGCTTGAGGATCTTCAGGTCGGTGCGGTCGAGGCGACCGGTCGTGGAAGGATCTTTCATTTTATGTCTCTTAATCGAAAACTTGCAGAGGATAACTGCGTTTTCATGCGGTCTGAATGGATGTTCAGGCTTTGAATTAGAGAGCACATTTCACGGCTTCGTTGCTAGCTTTTTCGCCGGTTCCACAAGGCCCGCAACGGGCCATCACTGGCGAGGACAGGCATGCTCGGGAAATTCGAACGCTATCCGCTCACCTTCGGTCCCACTCCAATCGAGAAGCTGGAGCGGCTGAGCCAGCATCTGGGCGGCAAGGTCGAGATCCATGCCAAGCGCGAGGACTGCAACTCGGGCCTCGCCTTCGGCGGCAACAAGCTGCGCAAGCTGGAATATATCGTGCCGGACGCCATCGCCAGCGGTGCCGATACGCTGGTTTCGATCGGCGGCGTGCAGTCCAACCACACCCGCATGGTGGCGGCGGTGGCGGCCAAGATCGGCTTCAAGTGCCGCCTGGTGCAGGAAAGCTGGGTGCCGCATGAGGACGCGGTCTATGACCGGGTCGGCAACATCATGCTGAGCCGCATCATGGGCGCCGACGTGCAACTGGTCGACGAGGGCTTCGACATCGGCATCCGCCGGAGCTGGGAAGAGGCGATTGCCGAGGTCGAGGCCTCGGGGGGCAAGCCCTACGCCATCCCCGCCGGCGCTTCGGTGCACAAGTATGGCGGCCTTGGCTATGTCGGCTTTGCCGAGGAAGTGCGGGCGCAGGAGGAGGCGCTCGGCTACAGGTTCGACTATATCGTCGTGTGCACGGTGACCGGCTCCACCCATGCCGGCATGCTGGTCGGCTTCGCCAAGGACGGGCGCGCGCGCAACGTCATCGGCATCGACGCCTCGGCAACCCCAGAACAGACCCGGGGCCAGGTCTTCGAGATCGCCTCGCGCACGGCGGAACTGGTCGAACTCGGCCGGCCGATCGAGAAGGACGACGTGGTGCTGGTGGAGGACTATGCCTATCCGATCTACGGCGTGCCGTCGGACGAGACCAAGGAGGCGATCCGCCTGTGCGCGCGCCTGGAAGGCATGATCACCGACCCGGTCTACGAGGGCAAGTCGATGCAGGGCATGATCGACCTGGTCAAGAAGGGCTATTTCCCGGAAGGCTCCAAGGTGCTCTACGCGCATCTGGGCGGCGCCCCGGCGCTGAACGGCTACGGCTACACATTCCGTAATGGCTGATTGGCCGCAACGGCTGATTGGCCGCAACGGCTGATGGGCCGCAACGGCTGAGCGGTCGCAACGGTTGAGCGGCCATAACGGCGAACAATGGACGGGCGCGGGACGAGGGTTCCGCGCCCGTGCGCGTGTCCGGGCGCCGAGCGGGGCCTGCGAGACGGGGCGGGAGAGGGGCCGGGTCAGGTGCGCTCGGATCAGGCCTGGCCGATGCCGGAGAGATAGCTGACGAGGTCGGTCTCGGAGGTGGTCGGGCGGCCGAACAGATAGCCCTGGGCGAGATCGCAGCCATAGTGGCGCAGGAACGCGAGCTGCTCGCGGGTCTCGATCCCTTCGGCGACGACGTCCATGCCGAGCGACTTGGCGAGGCTGATCACCGTGCGCACGATCACCGCGTCGTCGGCATCGGTCTCGATGTCGCGGACGAAGGACTGGTCGATCTTCAGCCGGTCGACGCGGATGCGCTTGAGATGGGCGAGCGAGGCATAGCCGGTGCCGAAATCGTCGAGCGCGATGCGGGTGCCGAGCCGGCGCAACTCGCGCAGGGTCAGCGCGATCCGCTCGGCGGAGCGGCCGAGAATGACCGTTTCCGTCACCTCGATCTCCAGCCGCTGAGGCGGAAAGCCGTAGTCGCGCAGGGCGGCGGCGATGCTGGCGGCGAAGTCCGGCTCGCGAAGCTGGGCGGCCGAGACATTGACCGAGATGGTGCCGGGGTCGATGCCGGTGTCGGCGAGCCGGCGCGCCAGGCTCAGCGTGCGGGTGAGCAGCAGCCGGCCGAGCGGCACGGCAAGGCCGGTCTCCTCGGCCAGCGGAATGAATTCGGCCGGCGAGATCGCCTGTCCGTCCAGCGTCCAGCGGGCCAGCGCCTCGAAGCCCTTGTGACGGCCGCTGCCGGCCTCGACGATGGGCTGGAAGGCGACGCGCAGCGTGTCGGCGACGATCGCCCCGCGCAGCGCCTCGGCCAGGCTCTGGCGGCGTTCGCGCACCGCGCTCAGCGCCCGGGAAAAGACCACATGGGTCTGGCGCCCGGCGGCCTTGGCCTCGAACAGGGCGATGTCGGCGTGTTTCAGCAGGGTGTTGGGCGTGTCGCCGTCGCGCGGGAACAGCGCGACGCCCATGGAGACGGTGGTGGACAGGTCCCGCCCGTCGATATGGACATTCTGGGACAGGCGCGCGTCGATGCGGGCGATGGTGTCGAGCACGGCCTGCTCGCCGGAGATCCGCGGCAGCACCACGACGAATTCGTCGCCGCCGATCCGCGCGACGACGTCGTCGCGCCCGGCGCTTTCGGTCAGCCGCTCGGCGGTGGCGCGCAGGAAGATGTCGCCGGCATCGTGGCCGAGCGTGTCGTTGATGTCCTTGAAATGGTCGAGATCGATCAGGATCAGCGCGCCGCCGGCGCGATCGGCAAGGCGCTGGCGCAGGGCCGTTTCGAGGCGGCGGCGCAGCAGGGTGCGGTTGGCAAGGCCGGTGAGCTCGTCGCGCTCGGCAAGCCGGCGGATCTCCTCGTCCTTCCTGCGCTGCTCGGTGACGTCGAGAATGACGGAGTGCCAGACCGTGTCGCCATTCGCCTCGCGATGCGGCAGGCCGCGCCCCTCCAGCCACTTGAAGCGGCCGGACGGCGTGGTCAGGCGCCAGATATAGTGCCAGGGCTTGAGGCTGCGCGCCGAGTCCACCACAGAGGCCCGCATCGGCGGCACGTCGTCGGGATGGATCATGTTCCAGATCGGCGTCGGGTCGGTGTTGATCACCTCCGCCGGGAGCTCCCAGATGCCGATGCAGCCCGGCGTCATGTCGAAGATCTGGTGGGTGCCGTCGGTGCGCAGGCGATAGCGGAAGATCGCGCCGGGGATGTTCTCGGTCAGCGCCCGGAAGCGGGCCTCGCTGGCCTGCAGGTCGGCATAGGCCTGGATCTGCGCGGTGATGTCGGTGACGGTGATGTTCCAGGCATCGCCCGGCAGGTCCGGGCGGGGAAGGCCGCGGCCGACCACCCATTTCTCGGAGCCTTCGGTGCGGATGCGGAAGGTCGCCGACCACTCCGTCCGGCCTTTCCCGGCCTCGCGCAGCCGGTCGTGGAGATGGGGCAGGTCCTCGGGGTGGATGCGGCGCCACAGGCGGCGCGGGCACTTGCCGATCTCCGGCAGGGACAGGCCCCACAGGGCTTCGCTGCTCTCGCTGAGATAGTCGATCTGGAACCCGCGCGAGGGGGTGCGCGACAGGCGCATGATGGCCACGGGCAGGAGATTGGTCAGCATCAACCGTGCCGCCGGGTTGTCGAGCGCTGGCGCTTGCGCGCTGCTGCGCTCATTGGATCCCGGTTTCGCCGATGTACTCGTCACGACTTCCGTCCGGCTCTCTCGCTGACATTCACCGGCCGTCACCGATCGGCGGATACCGACCGGCGGACGCCGACCTGACCTGTCGATGGTGCGGCGAACGGTTGCAGCCGCCAGCGCGCCACGGCCCCTCCGATGCGCGCCTGACGAGTGTAAGTCCATTATACGCATAATGAAAATTGATAATTCTGCCGCCGGGCCCGCTGATTTGGTTTTTGGTATACGCGCGTCTTACGCTGCACTTGCGCTCGCAAATTGCAAATCTCGCGCTGCGCGAGCCGGTGGACAGGCGGCCGCAGCACGCGGCTTGCGATTGCCCTGCGCCGTTGGCCAGCGCATGATCGGCGCATGATCGCGGACGGACTTCTGGCGCTCGGCGGGGTCGGGCTGTTCCTCACAGGCATGGTGATTCTGACCGACGGGCTGCGGGCGCTGGCCGGCGGCTCGCTGCGGCGCACGCTCGCCCGCATGACCGACAGCCCGGCCAGCGGCGTGCTGGCGGGTGCCGGCTGCACCGCCGTGCTGCAGTCGTCGAGCGCCACCACGGTCACCGCGGTCGGCTTCGTCGGCGCCGGCCTGATGAGTTTTCCGCAGGCGCTCGGCATCGTGCTCGGCGCCAATATCGGCACCACCGCCAAGGGCTGGGTGGTGGCGCTGGTCGGCTTCAAGCTGGATCTCGGCATGGTGGCCCTGCCGCTGCTGTTGGCCGGCGCCCTGCTGCGGCTGCTGGGGCGGGGACGGATGGCGCAGGCGGGCTGGGCGCTCACCGGCTTCAGCCTGCTGTTCCTCGGCGTCGACGCGCTGAAGGACGGGCTCGCCGCGTTCCAGGGCGTGGTGACGCCGGAGAGTTTTCCCGGCGACACGCTGTTCGGCCGGCTGCAACTGGTCGGCATCGGCATCCTGGTGACGCTGATCACCCAGTCGTCGAGCGCCGGCGTGGTGATGGCGCTGGCGGCGCTCGCCGCCGGGTCGATCTCGCTGCCGCAGGCGGCGGCGCTGGTGATCGGCATGGACATCGGCACCACCGCGACGGCGCTGCTCGCCTCGCTCGGCGGCTCGGTGGCGATGCGGCGCACGGGCGTTGCCCATGTGGTCTACAACCTGATGACGGCGACGCTCGCCTTCGCGCTGCTGACGCCGTTCTCGATGCTGGCGGCACGGGGCGGCGGCGGGGCGGGCGATGCGCAACTGGCGCTGGTCGCCTTCCACACCGGGTTCAACATCGTCGGGGTGCTGGTGATCCTGCCCTTCGCCGGGACGTTCGCGAGGGTCATCGAATGGATGGTGCCGGACCGTCAGCCGCTGGCCGCCGGGCGGCTCGATCCGGCGCTGCTGGCCGAACCGGCGGCAGCGCTCGATGCGGCCGGGGTGAGCGCGCGCGAGCTTGCCGCCGGCCTCTTCGTGGTGGTGGCGGACAAGCTGGAGGCGGACGAGCCGGACGACGGCAACGGTCGGCTGGACGAGGTTGCGGCGGGCATTTCCGCCCTGCGGACCTATGTCGACGGGCTGCGCACCGACCGGGGCGACCGGGCGGCGCATTCGCGCAACCTGTCGCTGCGCCACGCGCTCGACCATCTGTCGCGGCTGTCGGCGCGGGCGGCGGAGGACCGCCGCATCGCCGGGCTGCACGACGACGCGCGCCTCGGCCGGCGGACGCACCTTTTGGCCGGTCTGGCGCGGCTGGCGGCGGGCCAGCTTTCGGACATGAGCAAGGTGGGCGCGCAGGGCGGCGGGGAGAGCGGCCGGCTGCCGGCGGAGGCGCGGCTCGCCCGGTTCCAGCACACCTTGCGCAAGCAGAGCGACCGGCTGCGCGCCGGGGCGATCGATGCCGCCGCGGCGCGCGAGATCGACGCGGAAACCGCGCTGGCCCGCCTCGACGGGCAGAGATGGCTGGCACGAGTCGCCCATCACCAGTGGCGGATCGTGCGCCATCTCTCCCGCGTGTGAGGCCGAGGGCCGGCCGCGAGGCTGGCGGCTGCCTACCAGCTCACGCCTTCGTCGGCGTAGAACGGGAACGGGCCGCGATGGCTCTCGACATAGGCCAGGTGGCTGACGACGCCGCTGTCTTGCGTGTGGCGGTGCAGGAAGAAGGCCGGCGGCTCCATGACGAACTGGCCTTCGCCCCGGTCGGCGAGGTCGAGAACCACCTGATGGGCGGTGCTCGGGCACAGGGTCATGATGGTGTTGCCGACAGCGGCGACGATGGTGCGATGGACATGGCCGCACATCACGCGCTGAACATGGGAATGCCGGGAGATCACCTCGGCGAAGGCATCGGAATCGGTGAGGCCGATCCTGTCCATATGGCCGATGCCGGTGCGTGCCGGCGGGTGGTGCAGGGCGATGAGCGTCGGCCGGTCGCTGGCGGAGAGCGCCTGATCGAGCCAGACGAGCTGCGCCTCGCCGAGCGTGCCGTGGGGCGCGCCGGGCACGGCGCTGTCGAGCGCGACCAGGCGCACATCGCCGATATCGACGGCATAGTGCATCTTGCCGTTCTCGCCCTCGTTGATCGGGCCAACACCGATCAGCGTCTCGCGCATCATCGCGGTCGAATCATGGTTGCCGGGCAGCACATAGACCGGCGCCTTGATGCGGGAGATCAGCCGCTGTACGCCGGCATATTCGCGCAGGTCCGGGCCGTCGGCGAGATCGCCGGTGATCACCACGGCGTCGGGTTGCGGGTCGAGCGCGTTCAGCGCCTCGACGGCGCGGCGGGCGAGCATGTTGGTTTCGCTGACGCGGTAGCAGGCCAGTCCGCTCGGGCGCACATGCAGGTCGGTGATCTGGGCGATCAGGGTCATCAAGGTCTCCGTGAGGCAGTCGGGATGCGGGGGACGCGCTCGTCCGATTTAACGGATGTCCTGCGTCCGCGCGAGAGGAAGAGGAATGCGGCGGGATGCCGTGCGCGTGGACGGTTTCCCTTTTGCCCGCGCTCCTGTAGGAAACGCGCGAGAGGGCAACGCGGCCGCACGCCAGGCGGCTCTAGCAGGCGATCTTGACATGACGGATACACCGGCCGGTCAATCCACAGATACTCCGACGCGCAATCCGGGGACGCCGGAGGGCGCGTTCACGGGCATGTTCGCCGGCACCTTCACCGGGCGCTTCTCCGGCGCCGGCGGGCGCTGGCTGCGCCGGCTCGGCCATCGCGGCCTGGCGCCGCTGGCGCTGCTGCTGCTGTCGCTGGTAGTCTTCCTGCCCGGCCTTGTGCAGGTGCCGCCGCTCGACCGCGACGAGCCGCGCTTTGCCCAGGCTTCCAAGCAGATGCTGGAGAGCCGCGACTTCGTCGACATCCGCTTCCAGGAGGAGGCGCGGCACAAGAAGCCGGTCGGCATCTACTGGCTGCAATCGGCGGCCGTGGAGATCAGCGGGCTCGGCACCAACGCGCCGATCTGGGTCTATCGGCTGCCCTCGCAGCTCGGCGCGGTGCTGGCGGTGCTGCTGACCTACTGGTGCACCCGCGCCTTTGCCGGGCCGGTGATCTCGCTGTTCGCCGGGGCGCTGACGGCGGCGACGCTGCTGCTGGGGGTCGAGGCGCGACTGGCCAAGACCGACGCGATGCTGCTGGCGACGATCCTGGCCGCGCAAGGGGCGCTGGCGCGGATCTGGCTGGACCGGGCGGGCGGCTGGCACAGGGGCCAGGCGGCGATCTTCTGGGCGTCGATGGCGCTGTCGGTGCTGGTCAAGGGGCCGGTCGGGCCGCTGGTCTCGGGCCTGACCCTCGTCGCGCTCTGCCTCGTCGGGCGCGAGGTCCGCTGGCTGAAGCGGCTTTATCCGCTGCCGGGCCTTGCCCTGTTCGTGCTGCTGGTGCTGCCGTGGTTCATCGCCATCGCGCTGCAGTCGGGCGGCGCCTTCTTCGCCGAGGCGGTGGGCAAGGACTTCCTGGCCAAGGTCGGCTCGGGCCAGGAGAGCCACGGCGCGCCGCCGTTGACCCATCTGGCCGCCGCGCTCGCCACCTTCTGGCCGCTGCCGGCCTTCACGCTGCTGGCGCTGCCGATGCTGGCGGGCCTGCGGCGCGCCCCGGCGGTGGTGTTCCTGCTGTGCTGGATCGTGCCGTCCTGGCTGGTCTTCGAACTGACCGCGACCAAGCTGCCGCATTACACGCTGCCGCTGCTGCCGGCCATCGCGATCTTGACGGCGCTGCTGCTGTCGCGCCTCGACGAGGCGGGCGAGGTGCCCGGCAAAGCCTGGCGGATCGGCGCGGCGGCGCTGTTCATCATCCCGGTCGCCGGCGTCGCCGTGGCCAGTCTCGCGCTGGCGCCGCTGCTCGGCGTCTGGCCGTCGCCGCCGGGGGTGGTGATCGCGCTGATCGCGCTGGTGCCGGGGCTGGCGGCGATGCGCCACCTGGCGCGCGGGGCGGCCGTGGCGGCGCTGCCCTCGGCGCTGGGTGCGGCGATCCTCGTCATCATCGCCGCCTGGGGCTTCATCCTGCCGGGCCTGTCGCCGATCTGGATCAGCCCGCGGCTGGCCGAGACGGTGCGCGAGATCGCCGACTGCGACGCCCCGCAGGTGACCAATGTCGGCTTCAACGAGCCGAGCTACATCTTCCTGCAAGGCACCGACACGCTGCCGGCCTCCGTCAAGGACGCCGCCGGCTTCCTGATCGCGGGGCGCGGGGCGGCGGAGCGCGGCGAGCGCTGCCGGGTGGCGGTGGTCGAGGGGCGCGAGGAGCGCAATTTCCTCGACGCGATGGCCGAGCAGGGCTTTGCCGGTGCCGAGCCGGCGATCCGGCTGCAGGGCTTCAACATCAATGGCGGCAAGCGGCTCGACTTCGGCATCTACCGCGCCGCGGACCTGTCCCAATGACGGAGACACACATGCAGGACCGGTCGGGGCTGGCGCCGGGCGAGACGGGACCTTCCGGAGAGACGGGGCCTGTCGAGCAGGCGGGCGCGTGGGCGCTGCGCCACTTGCGGCGGATGAAGGGCAATGCGCTGCGGGTGCGGGCGATCCTGCGCGGACGGTCGCAGCGCGCCGCCGGGGCGCGGCGGGCGCTGCGGCCCGGACACCGGCCGCAGGACGTGCTGGCGGTGATGCTGCTGACCGTCGGCATCGCCGCGATCGCCCTCGACATTCCGACCTATCCCTGGCTGCGGTCGCTGCCGGATGAGTACAAGCAGGCCTTCTCCGCCATCACCGATCTCGGCAAGGGCCACTGGATCCTGTGGACGACGGGGCTCTACTGCCTGCTGACGCTGGCGCTCGACTGGGACCGGCTGCGCTTCCGGGTGCGCGCGGCGCTGGCCCTCGTGTGGACCCATGCGGCCTTCATCTTCTCCGTGGTGGCGGCGAGCGGCATCGCCGTGCTGCTGCTGAAATGGCTTCTCGGCCGGGCCCGCCCGAAGCTGTATGAAGAGGTCGGGCCGGTGTATTTCGACGTGCTGTCGTTCAAGGGCGCCTATACCAGCTTTCCCTCCGGCCATTCGACGACGGTCGCCGCCTTCGCCACGGCGCTGGCGCTGATCTTCCCGGCCTATCGCTGGCTGATCGCGGTCTGCGCCTTCTGGATCGCCTTCAGCCGCATCATGGTCGGCGCGCATTATCCGAGCGACGTGATCGCCGGAACCCTGCTCGGCCTGACCATCGCGCTGGCGATGGGGCGCTGGATGGCGCGCCGGCGTCTCGGCTTCCATTTCGACGAGCACGGCGCGATCGAGCCGATCGCCGGACGGCGGAGCGCCGGGCTGGCGCTGGCGGGGCTGTGGCAGGGGGTGACCGGCCGGCGCGGCTGGCGCCGGGCGGTGCCGGCGCCGATCCTTTCCGAGACCCGCAAAGAGGCGGACTGATCATGACGGCTTCCACATCCGGCGCCAGCGCGCCGGAGACCGCGGTTCCGGAGACCCCGGCGCCGGACATCTCGGTGATCGTGCCGGCCAAGGACGAGCGCGACAACCTGCCGGAACTGATCGAGGAGATCGCCGCGGCGCTGGACGGGCGCGGCTTCGAGGTGATCGTCGTCGACGACGGGTCGGGCGACGACACCGGCGAGGTGCTCGCCGAACTGATGCGCAGCCGCCCGTTCCTGCGCGCCCTGCGGCATGCGGTGTCCTGCGGCCAGAGCGCCTCGGTGCGCAGCGGGTTGCAGGTGGCGCGCGGCGCGGTGGTGGTGACCATCGACGGCGACGGCGAGAACGATCCGGCCTATATCCCGGCGCTGATCGCCGCGCTGGAGGCGGCCGGCGACGGCGTCGCGCTTGCCGCCGGCCAGCGCACCGGGCGCAAGGCAAGCTGGGCGAAGCGGCAGGCCTCGCGCCTTGCCAACGGGCTGCGCGGGCGGCTGCTGAAGGACCAGACGCGCGATTCGGGCTGCGGGCTGAAGGCGGTGCGGCGCGAGGTGTTCCTGCGGCTGCCCTATTTCGATAGCTGGCACCGCTTCCTGCCGGCCCTGGTGCTGCGCGAGGGCTACGGCGTCACCCATGTCGACATCGTCGACCGGCACCGCCGGCACGGCACTTCCAAATACGGCATTCTCGACCGGGCGCTGGTCGGCGTGCTCGACCTTTACGGCGTGTGGTGGCTGCGCCGCCGCCGCAAGCGGGTGCCGCAGGTCAGCGAGATCACCGTTCGCGACCGGGCGATGCCTTAGGAAACAGGGATATGACTGGCATGCTGAGCGATCTTCTCGCCTGGTTCCATCTGGTGTTCATCCAGCGATTCGACGGCTGGGTGGCGCTCGGCTTCGTCGCCCAGGCGATGTTCATGATGCGCTTCGTGGTGCAGTGGATCGCCTCGGAGCGGGTCGGCCGGTCGATCGTGCCGGTGGCCTTCTGGTTCTTCTCCATCGCCGGCGGCAGCCTGTTGCTGGTCTATGCGATCCAGGCCGGCGATCCGGTGTTCATCGCCGGGCAGGGGCTGGGGCTGGTGATCTACTTCCGCAACATCTGGCTGATCTTCCGCGAGAAGCGGCAGGACCCGAACATCTGAGGCGCGCGAGAGGGCGGTTGCCGCCCCCTCGCTTGGCGCCAACCGAGGCTGCCCGGCTCAGCCGCGCAGCGCCGCGAAGCCCGCTTCCAGGTCGGCGCGGATGTCGGCGGTGTCCTCCAGGCCGATATGCAGGCGCACGCTGGGGCCCCCGGTCGGCAGCGGCGTTGCCGTGCGCGCGCCCTTGAGCCGGACCGGAATGGCGAGGCTTTCGAAACCGCCCCAGGAATAGCCGAGGCCGAACAGCTCCAGCGCATCGAGGAAGGCGTGGCTCTGCGCCTCGCTGACGCTGTCGACGAAGTCGAAGGCGAAGAGGCCGGAGGCGCCGGTGAAATCGCGCTTCCAGATGGCATGGCCCGGATCGCTCTCCAGCCCCGGATGGCGCACGCGGGCGACCTCGGGGCGCTCTTCCAGCCAGCGGGCGATCTCGAGCCCGTTCTCCATGTGCCGGCGCAGGCGCACCTCCAGCGTGCGCAGGCCGCGCAAGGCCAGATAGACATCGTCCGGTCCGACATGCATGCCGAGCGCGCCGTGGGTCTCCTTCAGGCGCGGCCAGGCCCGCTCGCTCGCCGCCACCGTGCCGAGCATCGCGTCGGAATGGCCGATCAGATATTTGGTGCCGGCCTGCACCGACAGGTCGACGCCATGGCCGATGGCATCGAAGAAGACCGGCGTTGCCCAGGTGTTGTCCATGATCACCAGCGCGTCGCGCGCATGGGCGACACTGGCGATCGCCGGAATGTCCTGCATCTCGAAGCTGAGCGAGCCGGGCGCCTCGGTCAACACCGCGCGGGTGTTGGGTCGGAACAGCGCCTCGATGCCGGCGCCGAGCGCCGGGTCATAATAGTCGACGGCGACGCCGAAGCGGGTGAGGGTGGTGTCGGCGAAGTGGCGCGTCGGGCCATAGGCGCTGTCGGTGATCAGGACATGATCGCCGGCCGACAGGCAGGACAGCAGCGCCACCGCGACGGCATTGAGCCCGGAGGCGGCAAGACGCACGCCGGCCGCGCCCTCCAGTTCGGCGAGCGCCTCTTCCAGCGCGTCGGTCGTCGGATTGCCGCGCCGGGCATAGTGATAGGTCTGACCGCCGGACAACATGGTCGCGCAGTCCGGAAACAGCACGGTGGAGGCGTGAACCACCGGCGGGTTGACGAAACCGTGGAACGCACTGGGCTCCCGACCTGCGTGAGAGAGCTTCGTGGCAAGACCACGGGCGCGGTTCGACTGGGACGCAGACATGCACTACCTTTCGCGGGATGTTGACTGGATTTTCAGATAGCGAAAAATTTTTCGCAAATCGTACCTTACGGTGCGTCGGGCTCTTGACCCTTAGCGATAAATGCCATCGAATGCACTCATGAGATGACGGTGGCATTTCCGACGGCCAGATAACAACAAGGCTGCGGACATGCCGGGAGGGGGTATCCTGTGCCGACACTGCTTTTCGCAGACGCAACATGGCCGCATCCTGTATCCCGCGCGCGTGATCTCGAAAAAACCCAGAATAGACAGGGCAAAAGAGAAGGCTGCATATCCATGACGCATAAACTGCTTCCGATCGTGCTCGGCGCGGCGTTCGGCCTGACGGCCACCGCTGCGTCCGCCGCGACGCTCGACGACGTCAAGGCGAAGGGCTTCCTGCAGTGCGGCTCCAACACCGGCCTCGCCGGGTTTGCCGCTCCGGACGACAAGGGCGAGTGGACCGGCATTGACGTCGAGATGTGCCGGGCCATTGCCGCGGCGATCTTCGACGACGCCAACGCCGTCAAGTTCACCCCGCTGACCGCCAAGGAGCGCTTCACCGCGCTGCAGACCGGCGAAGTCGACGTGCTGGTGCGCAACACCACCTGGACGATGAGCCGCGACACGACGCTCGGCCTGAACTTCACCGGCGTCAACTACTATGACGGCCAGGGCTTCATGGTCCGCAAGTCGCTCGGCGTCTCCTCGGCGCTGGAGCTGTCGGGCGCCTCCGTCTGCGTGCAGACCGGCACCACCACCGAGCTGAACCTGACCGACTACTTCCGGGCCAACGGCATGGAGTACAATCCGGTCGTGTTCGAGAAGCTCGAGGAGGTGAACGCCGCCTACGACGCCAACCGCTGCGACGTCTACACGACCGACGCCTCGGGCCTCTACTCGATCCGCCTGCAGCTCACCGATCCGGGCGAGCACATGGTGCTGCCGGAGATCATCTCCAAGGAGCCGCTCGGCCCCGCCGTGCGCCAGGGTGACGACCAGTGGTTCAACCTGGTGAAGTGGGTCCACTACGCCATGCTGAACGCCGAGGAACTCGGCGTGACCTCGGCCAATGTCGAGGAGATGAAGGGGTCCGAGGACCCGAACGTGCGCCGCCTGCTCGGCACCGAAGGCAACTTCGGCGAGTCGATCGGCCTCAGCAACGACTGGGCGGCCCGCATCATCAAGCATGTCGGCAACTACGGCGAAGTCTTCGACAAGACCGTCGGTCCGGAGACCCCGCTCGGCATCGCCCGCGGCGTGAACGCGCTGTGGTCGAAGGGCGGCCTGCAATACGCTCCGCCGATCCGCTAAGACGATGACCGGACCCGGCGCGATCCTCGCGCCGGGTTCTTCCGCTGTGGTCACCCGCATCCGAAGGTCGTCCCGTTTGGCGGCAGGCTCGCAACGAGCCGGATGAAAAGGGCGACCGGCAAGTTTACGGTTCCGGTGCGGTTCTCGAGTTTGACAGACGCTCTGGCGGTCGCCGCCAAACGAGGCGTGGTTCAAAGTCGCCACACCGGGATGCACACCACGTGACCGAGTTCGGAACACCGGACCGGCCAGGCCCGAAAACGGGCCGGTGATTTAGGGGTTGCGCTGAGAACAGCGGATTTCGGGTAACGCTGAACACAGCGAACCGGCGAGGGGAACCTGTCTGACATGACACCTGCAAGCTCTGCCGAGCGCGAGCAAGCAGGCGGCGGATCCGGCGCATCCTGGTTCTACAATCCGCGCGTGCGCGGCATTGTCTTCCAGGTCCTGGTCGTCGCCTTCCTTTTGGGGATGCTTGCCTACTTCGCCCAGAACGCGAAGATCAACCTGGAACGGGCGGGGATCGCCTCCGGCCTCGGATTTCTCTCCGAGCGCGCCGGCTTCGACGTCTCCCAGTCGCTGATCCAGTATTCCAACGACAGCACCTATTTCCGCGCCTTCCTGGTCGGGCTGTACAACACCCTGCTGGTGGCGGTGATCGGCATCGTGATTGCCACGGTGCTCGGCTTCATCGTCGGCATCGCGCGGCTGTCGAAGAACTTCCTGATCCGCCAGATCGCCACCTGGTATGTGGAGATGCTGCGGAACATCCCGCTGCTGCTGCAACTGCTGTTCTGGTACAAGGCGGTGCTTTCCGTGCTGCCCTCGCCGCGCCAGTCGCTGGAGCCGATATCGGGGGTCTATCTCAACAATCGCGGCCTGATCCTTCCCGAGGTGATCGGTCAGCCGGGCTCGTCCGCGATTCTCTGGGCGCTGCTTGCGGCCATTGCCGCCTCCATCGGCATCTCCCGCTGGGCGCGCAAGCGGCAACAGGCGACCGGCCAGCAGTTTCCGAGCGTCTTTGTCGGGCTCGGGCTGATCATCGGCCTGCCGCTGCTGGTCTTCCTGGTCACCGGCATGCCGGTGGACCTTGCCTATGCGGAACTGGCGGGCTTCAACTTCCGCGGCGGCGTCGTCATCATCCCGGAATTCATGGCCCTGCTGCTGGGCCTTGCGCTCTACACGGCGGCGTTCATCGCCGAGATCGTCCGCGCCGGCATCCTCGCCGTCTCGCACGGCCAGACCGAGGCGGCCTATTCGCTGGGCCTGCGGCCCCGGCGCACCCTGCAGCTCGTCATCATCCCGCAGGCGATGCGGGTGATCATTCCGCCGCTGACCAGCCAGTTCCTCAACCTGACCAAGAACTCCTCGCTGGCGGTGGCCATCGGCTATCCGGACCTTGTCGCGGTGTTCGCCGGCACGGTGCTGAACCAGACCGGCCAGGCGGTGGAGGTGATCATCATCACCATGCTGGTCTATCTGACCCTGTCGCTGCTCACCTCGGGCTTCATGAATTGGTACAATTCGCGCATGGCGCTGGTGGAGAGGTAGGGCGATGAGCGTGTCGAAAATCGCCTATGTGCGAACCGACGAGGCGCCGCGCATGCCGCCGCCCGTCTCCGAGACCGGGGTTGTCGGCTGGGTCCGGCAGAACCTGTTCGACAGCGTCGGCAACGCCATCATGACGGTGCTGGGCATCGCCATGCTGGCCTTGATCCTGCCGCCGACGATCAACTGGCTGTTCATCGACGCGGTGTGGACCGGCTCGAACCGGGAGGCCTGCGTCGTGGAAGGGGCGGGGGCCTGCTGGGCCTTCGTCAACGCCAAGTTCGCCCAGTTCATGTATGGCCGCTACCCGATCGCCGAACGCTGGCGGGTGGATCTCACTGGCCTGCTGCTGATCGCCGGCCTGGTGCCGGCGGCGATCCCGCGGGTGCCGTTCAAGCGCGAGACGGTGCTTTACCTGCTCGTCGTCTTCCCGATCGTCGGCTTCATCCTGCTGACCGGCGGCAATGTCGGCCTCTCGGGCAATTTCTGGATCGGCCTCGCCGTCCTGGCGGCGCTGTCGCTGGCCGTGGTGGCGCTGATCTGCCGGAACGCCGGGATCGCGCCGGCCTCGCCGCTGACGGTGGTCGCCGGCTTCTACCTGGCGCTGGCACTGGTCTTCGCCGTCATCTCCTACGATTTCGGCCTGAGGTCGGTGGAGACGCAGCTCTGGGGCGGGCTGCTGGTGACGCTGGTCGTCGCCATCGTCGGCATCGTCGCCTCCTTCCCGCTCGGCATCCTGCTGGCGCTGGGACGGCGGTCGAAGCTGCCGGCGGTCAAGCTGGTCTCGGTGATCTTCATCGAGTTCTGGCGCGGCGTGCCGCTGATCACCGTGCTGTTCATGTCCTCGGTGATGCTGCCGCTGTTCCTGCCCGACGGGGTCAACTTCGACAAGCTGCTGCGGGCGCTGATCGGCGTCGCGCTCTTCGCCTCCGCCTATATGGCCGAGGTGGTGCGCGGCGGCCTTCAGGCGATCCCGAAGGGGCAATACGAGGCGGCCGACGCCATGGGCCTGTCGTTCTGGCAGGGCATCGGCCTCGTCATCATGCCGCAGGCGCTGAAGCTGGTCATTCCGGGCATCGTCAACACGTTCATCGGCCTGTTCAAGGACACCAGCCTGGTGCTGATCATCGGCCTGTTCGACCTGCTCGGCATCGTCTCGCTGAACTTCTCGGACGCCAACTGGGCCTCGCCCAACACGCCGGCGACGGGCTTCGTCTTTGCCGCCTTCGTCTTCTGGATCTTCTGCTTCGGCATGTCGCGCTATTCCATCTACATGGAGCGCCGCCTGCACAGGGGCCACGCGCGCTGACGCGCGCGGCCCCGCGAAGCCGACACAACGTTTGGAGCTGGTCATGACTGAAAACGCTATCGACGCTGCCGAGATCCATGCGAACCGCAGCAAGATGACGGTGTCGGAGACCGACGTCGCCATCGAGATCACCAACATGAACAAGTGGTACGGCGAATTCCACGTGCTGCGCGACATCAACCTCAAGGTGATGCGCGGCGAGCGCATCGTCATCTGCGGCCCGTCCGGGTCCGGCAAGTCGACGATGATCCGCTGCATCAACCGCCTGGAAGAGCATCAGAAGGGCTCGATCATCGTCGACGGGATCGAGCTGACCGACGACCTCAAGAAGATCGACGAGATCCGCCGCGAGGTCGGCATGTGCTTCCAGCACTTCAACCTGTTCCCGCATCTGACGATCCTGGAAAACTGCACGCTGGCGCCGATCTGGGTGCGCAAGATGCCCAAGGCCAAGGCCGAGGAAATCGCCATGCACTACCTGGAGCGGGTCAAGATCCCGGAGCAGGCGAAGAAGTATCCGGGCCAGTTGTCCGGCGGCCAGCAGCAGCGCGTGGCGATCGCCCGCTCGCTGTGCATGAGCCCGAAGATCATGCTGTTCGACGAGCCGACCTCGGCGCTCGATCCGGAGATGATCAAGGAAGTGCTCGACGTGATGGTCAGCCTCGCCGAGGAGGGCATGACCATGCTCTGCGTCACCCACGAGATGGGCTTCGCCCGCCAGGTCGCCAACCGCGTCATCTTCATGGATGCGGGCCAGATCGTCGAACAGAACGAGCCGGAGCCGTTCTTCACCAATCCGCAGCACGAGCGGACCAAGCTGTTCCTCAGCCAGATCCTGCACTGACGCGGGGTTGCCCGGCGCTGTCGGGGGGCGGCGCCGGGGGCTCGCCATGCAGATGGGGGGCATCGGGGAACGGAGAAGGCGCGGGCCGCAGGGCTCGCGCCTTTTCCGTTTCGGGGGCCGCGCCGCCAAGGTTGCGGGCCAACCATCAGGCCGGCTGCAGGCGGTCCATCAGCAGCTTGAAGACATCGACGGGCCGGTACGGATAGTCGAGGAAGCCGTCGATGCCGGTCTCCATCAGGCCGGCGCGCAGCGAGTCGTTCATGCTGGCGGGCGCCAGCAGCACCATCTTGCCCTGCGGCGGGCGCACCCCCGTGCGGGTCATGTATTGCAGGAAAAAGTGGACGATCTTGCTGTAGACCAGCAGGACGATGTCCTGGCTGTCGAAGTTGTAGCTCTTGTGCTTCAGCTTGTCCTCCGGCACCAGGGTGATCTCGCAGCCCAGTTCCTCCAGCGCGGCGCGGATCGGCTCGATGACCTTCGGTATGCCGCTGATGATGGCGACGCGCAGCGGGCCGCGCGACTGCCGGGTCTGGCGGATGGCCTGCTCAATCTGCATGAGCTGCGCCCGGTGCGCGCTGTTGATTCGCTCGACCTCCTTCAGCCGCGCCTCCACCGTCGCCAGCAGCATGTCGAAGTCGAGCGGCTTGGTCAGGTAGTCGTCGGCGCCGAGCTTCTTGCCCTTGATGATGTTCTCGCGCGTGGCAAGGGCGGTGAGGAAGATGAACGGCACGCGGATGAGCTGCGGCAGCTCCCTGCGGACGCAGGACAGGAGTTCCGGCCCGCTCATCACCGGCATCATCATGTCGCACAGGATCAGGTCCGGCGTCTGCCGTCGCAGGCAGTCCAGCGCCTCCTTGCCGTTGCCGGCACCGAGCACCTCATAACCGGCGTCCTGAAGTTCCTCCTGCAGATCGTCCAGCAGCAGCGTCTCGTCCTCGACACACAGGATCCTCGACTTGCGGGTCATGTGACGGCCTCCTTTTCGGTGACGGTTCCGGCGCGGGCAGGGGTCCGGGGCAGGCGGATCTCGACGACCGTGCCGCTGCCCACCTCGCTGGTGACGGTCAATCGGCCGCGATGCTCGGACACGACCATGTCCGTCATGTGCAGGCCGATGCCGGTACCGGGAATGCCACTGGACGTGGACGCCCGGTAATAGCGGTTGAAGATCTTGGGGATCTCGTCGGCCGGAATGCCGATGCCGTCGTCCTCGAAGCGCAGCACGGCGAAGCGGCCTTCGGTGAAGCCGCGCACGCGCACCTCGCTGCGGCCGGGCGAATACTTGATGGCGTTGGACAGGATGTTGCCGACGCATTGCTCGATCAGCCGGCTGTCGATATTGGCGCTCTCCGGCAGCCGGTCGACATCGATGTCGATCCGGTGGGTGGCGCAAAGCCCCTGCTGGCGGCGGCAGATCTCCTCGATCATCTGGCGCAGCGGCGTGGCCTTGCGCTGGATCTCCAGCGTTCCCGACTGGTGCTTGGTGAAGTTGAGGAAGCGGTTGATCAGATATTGCATCCGGTCGACCGATTCCCGGATGTTGGCAAGGCGCTTGACCAGGGCTTCGGTGTCGGGCATCGGCTCGGGGACCAGCTCGACATAGCGGTCGAGCAGACGGCGCAGCCGCTGGGCGTTGCTGTCGATGATGGCGAGCGGGGTGCGGAACTCGTGCGAGGCCATCGACACGAACTCGCGCTGCATCTCGTTGATGTGCTGCTCGTTGCGCAGCATCTTGACCAGCTTGTCGGTGTGCTGCTGCAGCGTCCGGTGCTGGATCTTGTAGGTGGTGATGTCGGCGAAGCGGTAGATCAGCGTGCCGTTGTTGCCCGTCGCACGGCGGCTGACGCGAAACCAGCTATCGCCGAAGGCGAACTCGCACGGGATCTCCGGATCGTCCTCCAGGCCCTCGAGGGCTTCGGCGAGGCCGGCCGGGCCAAACTGCTGCATCACCTCGACGATATCGGCATTCGCGTCCTTCCAGGGGGTCTCGCTGGGGAACAGCCGGTCGAACGTGTCGTTGGTGAGCATGATGCGGCCGTTGTCGCTGACGACGACGAGGCCGTCATTGACGGCATTGATCGTGCTGACCAGGAGGTCGCGCCCGCGCCGCAACTCGGCGGTGCGTTCCTCCAGCCGCTCCTCCAGGATGTCGCGCGCCTCGGCGACGGCGTCGTTCCGCCGCCGCGCCTCGGTGACGTCGGTGTAGATCGTCACGAAGCCGCCGTCCGCCATCGGCGTGCCCTGGACCCTGAGCACCGTGCCGTCGGGGCGCCGGCGCTCGAAGTCGAACATCTCCCGGCTGAGGGCCAGGGCAAGGCGCTGGCGCACATGCTCCTCGGGGTCGCCGGGACCGTATTCGCCGCGCTGCGCGACGAAGCGCAGGACTTCTTCCAGATCGGGGGTGCTCTCGATCAGCTCCTGCGGCAGGTCGAGCAGCCGGCAGGCCGTCTCGTTGACCAGAACCAGGCGCAGTTGCGGGTCCATCACGGTGATCCCCTGGTGCATCGTCGCCAGGAGATGCCGGAGTACGGCGCTTTCGGAGCTTCCCTTCCGGATGAAATGACGCAAGTGACAGCCTCATCGTCGAGTTGGTCCTTCCCAAAATACAGTCTGAACAAAACTCGCGGTGATTCTAAGCGGAAACCGTCATCTGGCTTAACAATGTCTTTTTGTTCCCTAGGGGAAATACTGAGTTTCATTAGGTTCCAGCGCCGGCCGTTCGGGCCGCCGCGGTCCTTCCTCAGCGGGGCGGCAGCGCGACCGCCTCGGCCGCCGCGAGCGTGTTTGCTTCCAGTCTCGCGGCGAAGGCGAGGGCCTCCTCGAGCGGCATGGCCCTTGCGTAGAACCAGCCCTGGATGATGTCGACGCCGCAGGCGGTGACGAGGTCGGCCTGGTCCTGCGTCTCGACACCTTCGGCGACCACCTTGTAGCCGAGGTCGTGGCACAGGCTGGTGAGCTTGCGGTAGACGATGCGGCCGCGCTCGTCGGCGGCGCTGAGCAGCAGCGAGCGGTCGAACTTGACGGTGCCGACCGGCAGGTCCGCCAGCAGGTTGAAGTTGGAGTGGCCGGCGCCGAAATCGTCGATGGCGACGGCGAGGCCGGCATCGGCGAGGCGCTGCAGGTTGTCGACGATCGCCGGATCGTTGCGCAGGCCCCGCTCGATGATCTCGAAGCTGACCGGCATGCCGGTGAAGGCCCGCACCAGCCAGTCGACCGCGGCACCGTCGGCGATCGTGTCGGGATGCAGGTTGACGCAGAGCACCACGTCGCGATCCGTCTGCTGCAGCACGGGCAGGTCCTGCAGCACCTGGCGGCAGACCCAGCGGTCGATCAGATGGGCAAAGCCGGCGTTTTCCAGCGTTTCCAGGAAATACGGGCCGACGAAGCCGCGCCCCTCGACCCAGACGCGCAGCAGCGCCTCGAAGCCGATGCAGGCACCGGTGCGGGCGTCGATCTCGGGCTGGTAATGCAGGGCGAGCTGGTTCTCGCGCACGAAGTCGACGGCGTCGCGGGCGGCCTCGCTGTTGCGCAGCAGCGTCGATTGTTGGTCGAGCACGGTGCGGCCGTGCTGGCGGCGCAGATGATCGTCGAAATCGGCGCCGTCATTGAGCAGCGCCTGGTCCTGGACGCCGCCGCGGGCCCGTCCGTAGCGCAGCACGAAGGGCGCGTAGAGCAGGGTGCTCATCGCCAGCAGGCCCATCTGCAGCAGCACCGTCCAGGCCTCGCCGGTCTGCAGGTAGACGTTGAGGAACAGCGGCGTCACCCAGGGGACCTCGGCCGAAAAGGCGGTGAGGCCGATCTGGGTGATCGCGGTCATGGCGACGACCTGGCAGGCGATCGGCACCAGCACGAAGGGCGGCAGCAGGCGCAGGTTCAGCACGATCGGCAGGCCGAAGACCAGAACCTCCGAAATGTTGAACAGCGTGAAGGGCAGGGCGACGAGGGCGATCGAGCGCATGTGCGGGTGGCGCGAGAACAGCAGGATGGCCAGCGCCAGGCCGAGAGTGGTGCCCGATCCGCCGAGATTGACGAACGAGGTCATGAACATGTCGCGCGTCAGGCCGCCGACGATCTCGGCCGAGCCGAAGTCCGGCGGCACGGCGAGATAGGCGAGGTTGGTGCCGTGCAGGCCGAAGAACCAGATGGCCTGCGAGCCGGCGAGATAGAGCGTCAGCGCCAGTTCCGAACCGAAGCCGAGAAAGCTCGGAGCGAGCCAGCCATAGGCGATGGCCGCCGCCTCGTGCAGCAGGTTCAGGAGGCCGAGCGTGGCGATGAAGCCGATCAGCGCCGGCAGCGCCATGTTGAGCGCGTTCTGGAGGTTGTAGCTCAGCGCGCCGTGCTGGAGGCGCGGGAATGGCAGCCGGGCGCAGGCGCGCAGCATCAGCAGCGCCAGCAGCGGCGCGACCACCGCGTTGAGGGAGGCAAGGGCCGTGGCCTGCGGATTGCTGATCCCGGTGGTGCCGTAGCTGTCGAAGAAGAACACGGCGAGCGCCAGGGCCGCGCCGGTCACCCGGTCGATCCTGAACAGGATGGAGAGCTGGTAGGCCACCGAGATCGCCAGCACCACCGGCATGGCGATGTCGAGCACATTGGTGACCTCGGCCAGCGTCTCCGGCGGCAGGAAGGGGATGGCGAGCCCGCTATACAGGAGCGCGAAATCGATCAGCCGCAGCGCCGAGATCAGGACGATGATGGGCACCAGCGCGATGAACGCTTCCTGCAGCGAGAACCGTATATTTTCGGCGAAACCGAGAAACGATTTCATCATTCGGCGTCCATTTCCCGCTGCGGACCCGATCTTGCGGTCCAGCCAACTCGGCAGCGAGCCTAAACAGCCAATCGTTAATGCGTTCTGCATGACCGCCGGCTGGCTGCTGTTCTTCACTGCTTCCTCCGGTGCCGGTGGGGGGCGTGTCGCTCCGTCCGCGTCCTACCTGCGAGGGTGGGCGCGTGCCCGCCGTTCCGCCATGCGCACATGCCCCTCCCCGCGTCTTCCCGGGCGAGGCCGAAGGCCGACGATCCGGGACCGGGGAGCCACGAACGTTCGTGGGGATGGCCGGGAGCGTTTCGGGCAGGCCCTCGGCTACCCGGTCCCGGCTCGGCGCTGACGCGCCGTCCGGGAGGACGCGGGGAGGGGCTGTGCCGGAGGATGAAGGGGGTCAGGAACGGACACGGCAAGCGCCGTCAGGCGGGCGTGAGACGGAAGGCGTTCGCTCCATTCCACGGCTGTCATACCTGCGAAGGCAGGTATCCAGTATCCGCTGGGGCTGCATGATTGTGCGAGGGCAGCAGCCTCCGACCGCCCGGCGGTAGCGCCGAAGCTTGAGCCTCGCGACCTGTGGTTACTAGGTCCCGGTCTTCGGCAAGCCGAAATCGGGACGACAGGCCGAGTGTGGGGCTAGTGCGGGCGCGTCCTCGCCGCCGCTCTGGCAGCCAATAGACCCCGGCTCTCCGGCTTCGCCTGCGGCCGGGGTGACATCCGTGGGTTGGGTGACCGGCGCGTGCTTGCGCGCGACCGGGGGAGACCTCCGAGATGGGGCGAGGTCGCGCCTCATTCTCAGGCCGTCATCCCGGCCGCGCGCAGCGCAGCGCCGGGATCCATTGGCGCCCTCAACGGATATTTGTCGCACATGCCTCTCCCCGCGTCTTCCCGGACGAGGCCGAAGGCCGACGATCCGGGACCGGAGAGTCACGAACGTTCTTGGGGAGGGCCGGGAGTGCTGCCGAAAGGCTCTCGGCTCGCCGGTCCCGGGTCGCGGCTGCGCCTTGCCCGGGATTGTTCGTCTGAAGAGGTGGTAGAGTTTGGGCGGTCTCCCGGCCTGAACCGCCGGGAGACCAGTGGCAGGCGACCGGACCGGGGTTGGGCTTTCGCCCGTCGTCATCAGGGTCCCTGCCGCTTCCTT
>NZ_FYAV01000040.1:0-596 GCF_900185745.1 Stappia sp. TSB10GB4
GTCTCTCCGGCGGCATCAACCCCGTGGAGTTGGAAGAGATGCTTGGACGTGTCCATGCCGATGCGCGTAATCTCGTTCATTGGGCGGCTCCTTCGATGTGTTGGGACCATCATCTTGGCGCAAAACGACGCCGGATGGGGGCCGTCCACCCCAACGGGACCGGCGAGCCGAGGGCCTGCCCGAAACGCTCCCGGCCGTCCCCACGAACGTTCGTGGCTCCCCGGTCCCGGATCGTCGGCCTTCGGCCTCGTCCGGGAGGACGCGGGGAGAGGCATGTGCGACAAATATCCGCTGAGGGCGCCAATGGGTCCCGGCTCTCCGGCTGCGCCTGCGGCCGGGATGACCTCCGTGGGGGGGCACGGCCTCACCCCATCTCGGAGGTCACCCCCGGTCGCGCGCAAGCACGCGCCGGTCAACCTACCCTCGGGGGCGTCCCTTCGGTGCCCCTGCCGTCACCCCACCCTCCGAGGTCATCAACTCATATCGTTGAGGTGGTCTCTCGTTCTGGCGTTGAGGATGACGACGATCTTTCGCATGAGGGCTGTGAGGGCGACGATTGGCTTCTTTCCGTTTGCGATCAGCCTGTGGAAGACGGG
>NZ_FYAV01000019.1:0-793 GCF_900185745.1 Stappia sp. TSB10GB4
CCCGTCTTCCACAGGCTGATCGCAAACGGAAAGAAGCCAATCGTCGCCCTCACAGCCCTCATGCGAAAGATCGTCGTCATCCTCAACGCCAGAACGAGAGACCACCTCAACGATATGAGTTGATGACCGCCGAGGGGGAGGCACGGCCTTGTACCACCCTCGGTTGTCACCCCGGCCGCAGGCGAAGCCGGAGAGCCGGGGACTATTGGCAGCCAGAGCGATGGAGAGGGCGCGCCGGCCGAGCCCTACTCCTCGGCTGTCGTCCCGGTCTCAGTGAAGCCGAAGATCGGGACCCAGCAACCACAGGTCGCGAGGCTCAAGCTTCGGCGCTACCGCCGGGCGGTCGGAGGTTGCCGCCGTCACGCCACCCTCCGCCCCGGCGGATACTGGATACCTGCCTTCGCAGGTATGACAGCCGGGGAGGTGGCGAAGCGCTCCCGCCTCACGCCCGCCTCCCCGCCCGCCTCACTCACGCCCCTCTTTGCGTCCTCCTGCGCGCCGCCCTCTCTTTTCGTCATTCCGGGCAAGGCGAAGCCGCGACCCGTATGTGGACGGCCCCCTGAGGGCAAGCGATTTGTCGAGGAGTGCCCGGATCGACAGCGGTTCGTATGTCCGGCCTGTTTCGGCGGCATGGTGAACCGCCATGGCCCAAGATGGGTTGCGCGTGGGCGGCGCCTAACGGAACCACGGCCTCGACGGCCGGTCGGGTCGCACGGCGTGTCCGCCTCACGTGATCGATCGAACGCTCCATCTCCCTCTCGGCTTGCCGCTCCCTCAAGCCCGGCCGGCGTGG
>NZ_FYAV01000041.1:0-171128 GCF_900185745.1 Stappia sp. TSB10GB4
CCACGCCGGCCGGGCTTGAGGGAGCGGCAAGCCGAGAGGGAGATGGAGCGTTCGATCGATCACGTGAGGCGGACACGCCGTGCGACCCGACCGGCCGTCGAGGCCGTGGTTCCGTTAGGCGCCGCCCCACGCGCAACCCATCTTGGGCCATGGCGGTTCACCATGCCGCCGAAACAGGCCGGACATACGAACCGCTGTCGATCCGAGCGAGCCTCAACTAATCGCTTGCCCTCAGGGGGCCGTCCACATACGCCGCCGCCACCACAGCCACAGCACCGGCGTGACCGAAACCGCCGCACCGGAATGACAAACACGCCCGGCCACGCCGGCCGGGCTTGAGGGAGCGGCAAGCCGAGAGGGAGATGGAGCGTTCGATCGATCACGTGAGGCGGACACGCCGTGCGACCCGACCGGCCGTCGAGGCCGTGGTTCCGTTAGGCGCCGCCCCACGCGCAACCCATCTTGGGCCATGGCGGTTCACCATGCCGCCGAAACAGGCCGGACATACGAACCGCTGTCGATCCGAGCGAGCCTCAACTAATCGCTTGCCCTCAGGGGGCCGTCCACATACGGGTCGCCATGCTGGAGACACCCGGAAAGCAACTGGTGGCGTCCTACTATGTCGGCTTCGACCGCGACAAGGCCAGGGATGCCGCCACCGCATTGCTGCGGCGGCATCCGGACCTCGGCTTCATCTATTCCTCCTCCACCGACATCGCACTCGGCGTTGCCGATGCCATAGAAGCTTCCGGCCTTGCCGCCACGGTGGCGACCAACGGCTGGGGCGGCGGCAGCGCGGAGCTCGAAGACCTGGCAAGGGGCCGGCTCGCCCTGACCGTGATGCGGATGAACGACGACAACGGCGTTGCCATTGCCGAGGCGATCTCTCTCGACGTGCAGGGGCGCGGGGACGAGGTTCCCCTGGTCTTCTCCGGTCCTTTTGCCCTCGTTTCCTCTGGTGACGCCCCCGAGCGCATCGAGGAGCTGAAGCGGAGGGCGTTCCGCTACTCGCAATGACACGCAAGGCCGACTTCCGCTTCAATCGTTTCGTGCTCGGCCTGTTCGCAGTTGCCCTGCTGACGACCTCCGCGGCGCTTTTCGCGATCAGCTATATCGGAAGCCTGTCCATTGCCGACCAGGAGTTGAAGCGCTTCGCCCGCAAGGAGGCGACGCTCTCCCGCCTTGTGTTCGACCAGACATTCAGCCGGCTCGACACCTATCTGAGGGCGCTTTCAGAGAACGCCGCACTGCGCCGCGCCATATGGTCGGGCAACGACCGGCTGGCTCTCCAGATTCTGTCCGATGCCGCCCGGGAGCCGATCGGCGCGCAGCTCGAACTGCTGACGATCGACCGGGCCGACAAGCCCGACTGGGTGAATGCCGGCGCCTCGCTCTACGATCTCGACCAGATCCTGACGCCCACCTTGCGCGAGCGGATGCCGACCGGCCAGTGGCACCTTTTCAGCGGCGGCGAGACCGGCGCAACCGGTGCCCCCATTCTGCTTGCGGCCATCACAGTGCCGGTGATCGACGATCTCGACGGCCGGGTGCTGGGCCATCTGATCGGAGGCTATGTCTTCAACGACAGCAAATATTTGCTGTCCGGCCTTTCCCAAGCGCTGGACACGGACAGTCTGGCGCTGTTCCTCGAAGACCGGATCATCTCCGCCAGCGGCCCGTTGCGCGACAGGTTCCGCGACGCACCCGACGTTCTGAAGCAACTGCAGGCAAAAGACCATCTGCTGGCGGATGATCGGCTGCTGATCAGTTCCCGGCTCGGAGAAGCGCCGGCCGGCCGCGCCCTTCATCTGGTCAGCGACCGCCCCGGCGAGACGATCGACAATATCCAGAGCACCTATCAGACGCTGTTCACCCCATTCCTGCTCTATGTTCTGGCCGGATCCGTTCTCGGCGCCTATGCCCTGCATCGCTTCACCAGTCCGGCACTCGAACGCCTCGTCAAATATGCGGATCGCATCCGCCAAGGCACATCCGACCTCACCTATCGACCCGGCAAGATCCGCGAATTCAACGCTCTCGGCCTCGCCTTGCAGGAAACCTTCCGCGACCTCAAGGAGACCGACGCCCAGTTCCGCGCCCTGATCGACGAATCCCTGCAAGGGGTCTGCATCCATTCCAACCAGAGGGTTCTTTATATCAACGACGCCTTGCTGCATCTGCTCGGCTATGACCGCGAAGAACGGCACAAGGTGATCGGCCTGTCGGTGCTGGACCTGTTCGCGCCGGAAGAACACGAGCGTCTCAAATCCTATGGCCGCGCGCGCGAATCGGGTGCCTCGGCACCCGAAGTGTACGAGGCGCGCGCCCTGTCGCGCCATGGCGAGCGGGTCTGGGTGGAACTCCATCTCCGCCAGACCCGGTGGAACGGCGCCAATGCATTTCACGTTACCGTTTCGGACATCTCGGAGCGAAAGCGGCAGGAGGAGTTGATCGTCCGCCAGGCCAATTTCGACGGACTGACTGGTCTGCCGAACCGCACACTGTTCCGGGATCGCCTGATCCAGGCAATGTCCCGTGCCCAATGGGACGGCAACATCGTCGCCCTGCTGTTTCTCGATCTCGATCGGTTCAAGAATATCAACGACAGTCTCGGACACAGCATCGGCGACCAGTTGATCCAGGAGACGGCCGCACGCATCGGTGCGGTGCTGGATGATCACGACACCGTCGCGCGCCTTGGCGGCGACGAATTCGCGGTGATCCTCAGCAATGTGCGCAGCGTGATGGATGTTGAGATGGCCGCTGCCCGGCTGTTGGAACACCTGGCGCGGCCGCTGGTGGTGGGAGACGGCGTCGAGGTCTTCACCACCGCCAGCATCGGCATCACCGTCTTTCCCAGCGATGGCCGCGACGACGAACTGCTGTTGCGGCAAGCCGACACCGCCATGTATCACGCCAAGGCGGAAGGCGGGAACAAGCTGCGCTTCTTCTCGGCCCACATGAACGAGCAGGTGGCACGGGCGCTCGAAATGGAGGGAGCCCTGCGCAAGGCTCTCGAAAAGCGGCAGTTCACGCTGAACTTCCAGCCGGTGATCGACATTGCGCACAACCGGGTGGCCGGCTGCGAGGCGCTGCTGCGCTGGAGCGATCCGGAGCGCGGGATCATCTCTCCGGCCGAGTTCATACCGATCGCCGAAACCACCGGCCTGATCGTGCCGCTCGGCGCCTTCGTGCTCGAGGCCGCCTGCCTCTTCTATCAGCGCTGCAGGGCGTTGGGGCTCGACCTGCCCGGCATCAGCGTCAACGTCTCGCCGCGCCAGTGCCGGGACGAGAATTTCGTCGAACTCGTCCGCGATACGCTGGAGCGAACCGGAATGCCGCCGGAGCGGCTGCACCTGGAGATCACCGAGAGCGTCATGTTCGACGAGACGGGCAGCAATCCGGTCGACACGCTGAATGCGATCCGCCGGCTCGGCATCGGCCTTTCGCTCGACGATTTCGGCACCGGCTTTTCCTCGCTCAGCAACCTCAAGCGGTTTCCCATCGACATCCTGAAGATCGACCGCTCCTTCATCCGCGACCTCGAAACCGACAGCGACGACCGGGCGCTGGTCGAGGCGATCTTGGCGATGGCGACGAGCCTGGGCATCACCGTCATCGCCGAAGGGGTCGAGACGGAGGGGCAGTGCACCTTGCTCGGCCGGCTTGGCTGCACCCGCATCCAGGGCTTCTATCTCGGCCGCCCGATGCCGGACGAGCAGTTCCGCGAGTATCTGCAGGCGCATGACGGCCCGCATCGGACACAGAGAACCGGCACTGCCTGACCGGCCTGCGAAACGTCCCGCAGCCCGCCCTTGGCCACCATTCCCCGCCCCGCGCTGTCTTCCCTCTCCGCCGATGCCGTAAGGGCCATTGGCTCGGATCCGCTGCCCGCGATCGGCCGCATGGTCGGATGCAAGGCCGGGCGATCATTCTTCAACCTTGAAATGGCAGCCAGCAGGCGTACTATACCAATCTGATAACACTTTATGGAGGCGGCGCGCGATCATGCTAGCATTGCGAGAGGCCGGCGGGGATACCGGCACTCCGACTCCACTTGACGAGCCGCTCATCGCGGCGGCGCGGACATTGTTGGCGGCCCTGCGGCGGCGTGCGCCGGATGACGAGCGCGCCTGCCGGCTCGATGCCGAGACGGTGGCCGAGTTCCGCGCGAACGGATTTTTCTCGCTCCTGCAGCCGCGCGCCTTTGGTGGCCAGGAAGCCTCGCCGCGCACCTTGCTGCGCCTGCAGGCGGTCCTCGGCGAAGCCGACATGTCGGCAAGCTGGGTTCTGGGCAACATGGGCATCGTCGCCTTCCATCTGGCCTTGTTTGCCCCGCAAGCCCAGGCCGATGTGTGGGGCGAGGCGCCCGAGGCCATTCTTGTCTCCAGCAACATGCCGGGCGGCCGCGGGCGGCGACTGCAGGACGGCAGCTTCGAGCTGAGTGGCCAATGGCGGTTTTCGAGCGGCGTCGACCACGCGGACTGGGTGGTTCTCGGCGCCCTGTGCGAGGCCGAAGACCCGGGTGCTGCGCCGATCCCCTCTGCCGTGCTGCTGCCCCGGCGCGATATCGTCATTGCCCCCGACTGGGATGTCGTCGGCCTGCGCGGCACCGGCAGCCATGGCATTCGCGTCGACACCGTCCGGGTGCCGGGCCACCGCGTGCTGCCGCATCGCGAGCGCTTTCTCGGTCGCTGCCCCGGCCATGCCGTCAACACCGGCCCGCTCTACCGCATACCCGTCCCGCAACTGCAGTTTCGTACGATCTCGACGGCCTCGATCGGCGGACTTGCCGGCATGCTCGCCGATTTCCTCGCCGCAAATGGCGCGCGCACCTCGATGTTGTCGCAAAAGATCGCCGAGGATCCGCACGTTCAGAGCCTCTGCGCGACGATCGACGCCGATCTCGCCGCCATGCGGGCGGTGCTGGAGACCGACATCGGCACGCTCGAGGCGGATGCGGCGAACGAGCGGGACACACCGCTCGCCGCTCGCAGGAGCTTCCGGCTGAACGCCACCCGTGTCGCCGACCGGTGCTTCTCCCACGCCGCCGGACTGTACCGCGCGGCGGGTGCTGAAGCGCTCTACCGGGGCAGTCCGCTGCTGCGTGTCTTCAACGATCTGCTGGCCGCCCGCCAACATGCCGCCAACCAGTACGAAGTCCATGCGCGCATCGATGGCGCGGCCTTGTTCGGCGCCGAGCGGGAGGACATGCTTCTATGACCTCGCACCCTCACCCGGCCGATCCCGCGACGGCGGCGGCTCTGGCGAGCTCGCACGGGCCGCTCGCTTTTTCGGTGGCGTTCGATCCCCGTGACGAGGACGAGGTGCTGGCGCGCTGGCGCGCGCTGCTGCGCTCGAACCGCTGGAGCGACGGCGACCAGACGCGAGAATTCGAAGCGCTGTGGGCCGAGCGGACGGGACTGGAGGCGGTCGCCTTCAACAATTGGAGCGGCGGCGCCCTGGCGGCGCTGGATTTCATCGGCTTGTCGGGCGAGACCGCGCTGTCCCCATCCAATACCTTTCTCGCCACGCCCCGATCCATCCAGAAGGCCGGTGGAGCCGTGGCCTTCTACGACTGCAATCGCCATGACCTGTGCGGCTCCTTCGAGGATTTCGTCGCCAAGGCGGAGCAGCATCGGCCGAAGGCAGCGTGGATCGTCCATGTGGGCGGGCATATCGCGTTCGATATCGAAAAGATCGCCACCTACTGCCGGGAGAACGGGATCTGGCTGCTGGAGGACTGCGCCCATGCCCACGGCGCCCGATGGCACGGCCGCGCGGCGGGCAGCTTCGGCGATGTCGGCGTCTACTCCTTCTATCCTACGAAAACGATTTCGACGGGCGAAGGTGGCATGCTGGTGACGGACAATCCGGACCTGGCGGCCCATGCCCGTTCCTATCGCGACTATGGGCGCGGCTCCCGCTACCGCATTCAGGGCATGAACCATCGCATCGACGAATTTACCGCCGCCCTTGGCGTGGTTCAGACCCGGCGGCTCGATGACATCCTCGCGTGGAAGGCGGCCTATGCGCGGGACGTTCTCGACCTTCACCATCCGAACCGGGTGCGGCTGCCGGACGGCATGACCAGCGGATATTACAAGTACATCGTCTTCGATCCCGTCGAATCCTCGACCGGCAAGGTCTACGAGTTCCCCTGCCACCGCATCCTGGAGCACGATGTCACGCTCCCGAACACCGAGTGGATCGCCCGCAATCATTGGTGCGTTCCGCTCTACTATCCGCGCGACAGGAGTTAGGTTGGTATGAGATTGGCATCATTCCGGTATGGCTCTTACCGGAAGTCCGTGCTAGCATGGCATAACTAGCTCGAGTTTGCGCCCCACAGTTGCATTCGGAGGTGGTTCATGATCCCTGAACGATTGCGCGCAACAGACGCTTCCGTCTCCGGCTCGCCGATCTGGCTCTGGCTCGACCCGACATCCCGCTGCAATCTCGCCTGCCGGCTGTGCTACACGAAGCAGAGCCATGGCAAGGAGGACATGGCGCCGGAGGATCTGCGCAGGATGCTCACCGACCTGCGCGACAGCCGGTCGGTCGACGTTCAGAGCATCCACCTCAACTGGCGCGGCGAACCTTTGATGAACCCGCGCTTTGCCGAACTCCTGGCAACGGTGGCGGACGTGATGCCCGAGGTCGCCCTGCAGTGGCACACCAACGGCATCATGCTGACCGAGAAGCGCGTGCGCGAGATTCTCGCGGTCCAGTTCCCGCACAAGATTTTCGTCTCGCTCGACGGCGGCAACGCCTATTCGCACGACCTCAACCGGGGGCCCGGAAGCTTCCAGAAAACCCTGCGCGGGCTGGAGACCCTGCTCGACGCGGCCGAGAGGACGCGCCCCGACCTGACCATCGGCGTCTACCAGATCGACCTCGACGAGCCGCTGGAGGACTACGACCCGCAGTTCCTGAAGCTGCTGGCGCGCGTCCACCAGCATGAGAAGGTCAAGCCGCTGCTGCCCGGCGGAGCGGAGCAGGCGGTCGACCGGGTGGAATCCCTGCAGGACGACGGCACCCTCGACCGCATGCTGTCGGAGGTTGTCCTCCCGCATCTTCCGGTGCCCCAGCTTCCCTGCTTCTGGGCAGGACACGTGTTCTGCGTCGGCCCGACCGGCGAGGTCGCCGTCTGCGTCATCAGCCATGGCAAGGCAGGCGTGATCGGCAACCTGCTGACGGATGGGGTCGACCGTGTCCTCGCCGGGGCCCTCGCCTTCCGCTGCCGTCTCGCCGACCACGGCCGCGCCTCCGTCGGGCACTGCAAGAACTGTCGCAAGCCCGCCGGCCGAATTTTCCCGCAACACATGCAACGCCGACAAGCCGCAGCTTGACCCGACACGACAGGAGGAATGCGACATGAAGCCAGCGTGGGCGATCGGTCTGATGACCGGGACCGTTCTGGATGGCTATATCGACATCGCGATGATCAAGACCGATGGGCAGAGCATCGAGGCCTTCGGCCCCTGGGAACTCGCGCCCTATCCTGTCGACATTCGCGATCTGCTGGCACGGACCTTCACCGCGGCCCTCGAATGGCGTTTCGAGGGGCCGGAGCCGGCGATCTTCCGCGAGGCGGAGATCGCGCTGACGGAGGCCCAGTCGCTCGCCGTCAACGCCTTTCTGGACAAGCATGGCTACACCGCCTCCGACATCGCCGCAGTCGGGTTCCACGGCCAGACGGTGCTGCATGTGGCGCCCCAAGACGGTATCCGCGGCCACACACGGCAGCTCGGCGACGGCGCCCGCATGGCCGAGATCGTCGGCACCAATGTGGTCTACGACTTCCGGTCAGCCGACATGGCGGCGGGCGGGCACGGCGCGCCGCTGTCGGCGATCTATCACAAGGCCGCGCTGCGGAAGGTGCGCGCCGGCTCCGAAACCGCGATCCTCAACCTCGGCGGCGTCGCCAACCTGACCTGGTGCGACGGCGACGAGATGATCGCCTTCGATACCGGCCCCGCCAACGCTCCGGTCAACGACTGGATCGCACAGCACACCGGCGGCGACATGGACGTGGACGGCGCCTTGGCCGCCAGCGGCTCCGTCGACGAGGAGCGACTGAAAGCCCTGCTCGAACACCCCTTCCTGGCGGCTCCCTACCCGAAGTCGCTCGACCGGTTCGACTTCTCCGCCTCCATGGCCGACGGCCTTGGGCTTGAGGACGGGGCTGCCACCTTGACCGCCTTCACCGCCGGTGCGGTCGGCAAGGCGCTCGATTTGCTGCCCGTCCGTCCGCGCCGGATCATCGTGTGCGGCGGCGGGCGCAAAAACCCTGTGATGATGCGTGAAATCGGCAAGCGCACCGGCGCGGAGGCCCTTCCGGCCGAAAGCGTCGGCTTGCGTGGCGACGCGGTCGAGGCGGAGTGCTTCGCCTATCTCGCGATGCGCTCGCTGCGTGGCCTGCCGATCAGCTTCCCGCACACCACGGGCGTGAAGACGCCGCTCGCCGGCGGCGTTCTCGCGGCCGCGCGCTCGGCGGCCTAGGACCGTTTCCGGCGGCCGCCGCGAATTGTGGCCGCCCGGCAACGGGTTTCGCACATGCCACGCACCCGCTTGCGGTGCGGATAGGAGACGCAAGGAACCAGGCCGCAGGGGACCAGGCAATGGGTTCGATCGCTGACTACATCGCCGACCTGAAAGCCCGCTTCAGCGCCGCCGAGGGATGGGACGCGCGCATGAAGCTGATCCTTGCCCTGTCCGAAGGGCTGCCGGCGATGGACCCAGCGCGCAAGTGCGAGGAGACGCGCTTCCACGGGTGCCAGTCGCAGGTCTGGCTGGATCTCGGCTGGAACCGGATCGACGAAGTCGTCGAGGTTCAGGCCGATTCCGATGCGCGGGTGATGCGAGGGTTGCTTGCGATTGCCGTCGGTCTCTACCACCGACGCCGGCCGCAGGAGATTGCGGCCCACCCGCCCGATCTGCTGATCGAGGCCGGCCTGGTGGAAGCCATGGCGCCGAACCGTGCGAACGGTGTCTACCGGTTGCTGCGCCACGTGCACACCTACGGGTCGGCGCGGGTGGCGCATGATTCCGCCGCCGGCCCGCCACTCCGGCCCGACAGAGCGATCTCCGCATGACCGACGATCTGCATCCCGATGAGCGGCGTTACTATCAACGGCAGATGATCCTGCCGGGCTGGGGCATGGAGGGCCAGCGGCGCCTCAAGGCCGGCCGCGTGCTTGTCGTCGGCGCCGGCGGACTGGGCGCGCCGGTTCTGCAATATCTCGCGGCCGCCGGCGTCGGCACAGTCGGCATCGCAGATGGAGACTTCGTGGAACTGTCCAACCTGCACCGCCAGGTGATCCATACCATCGACGACATCGACCGCGCCAAGGTCGACAGCGCGGCCGACAAGCTGCGCCGCCAGAACCCGCATGTGGCAGTGGTCACCCATGCCTTTCCGGTCACCGCCGAAAACGCCGCCGACCTTGTGGCCGCCTATGACCTGGTGGCGGACTGCACGGACAATTTCGCGACCCGCGATGCCTTGCAGGCGGCGTGCCTCACGGCACGCAAGCCGTTGGTGAGCGGCGCCGCGCAGATGACCGACGGAACGGTGACCACATTCACTCCCTATCGCGGCGCCGGTCACCCCTGTTACCGATGCCTCTATCCCGCCGCCCTGTCCGCGACGCTGACGCCGTCATGCTCCGAGATCGGAGTTGCCGGCCCCGTCCTCGCGGTGATCGGCGGGTTCCAGGCGATGGAGGTGATCAAGATCCTGATCGGGGACGGAGATACCCTCTCGGGCCGTATCCTGATTGTCGACGGCATGGCTGCGCGGGTGACGGAGGTCGCGATCGAGAAACGCGGTGGCTGTCCGGTCTGCGCGGTTGCCTCTTTCAGCCCCCGGTGACCGGCGGGTAGATCTCCAGAACGGCGGAGGACGCAAGCTCATGATCGGGGGTCACATAGCGACGGTCGACCACATAGCGCAGGGCCTCGGGAGCGCTGAACAGCGCTGCGGCCTCGGCATGCCGGTCGGCAAGCAGCGCCGTCAGATCGGAGATGGTGCGAACATCATCGGACAGCTCAAGCTGCTCAATGGCGCACCCGGTCTTTGTCTTCAACCAACTCTGAAAGCGAACTTCCATGAAAAATCTCCTACTTTCTCCTTTTATCAAGACACAAGATAAATAAATGTCAAGCAAGACCGCAAATAATTCTGCGTTGATCGGCATAAACGTTCTCGACCTCTCGAGATATATTGCCGGCCCCTTCTGTGGTCAGGTGCTTGGAGACCTTGGCGCAGATGTCGTCAAGGTGGAGCGCCTCGATGGCGGCGAGGAAGGCCGACGCGTTGGCGAGATGATCGACGGGGAGACCCTGTTCTTTCTCGGCGCCAATCGCAACAAGCGGAGCCTTTCGCTCGACTTCCGCCATCCCGACGGTCAGGCGCTCCTGCGCCGGCTCGCCGCGACGGCCGACATTCTCATCGAGAACTTCCGGCCCGGTACGCTGGAGAAGATGGGCTGCGGCTACGATGTGCTCAGCGCGGCCAATCCGGGGCTGGTTCTGGTGCGCATCTCCGGCTTCGGACAGGAGGGACCGATGGCCTCGCATGCCTGTTTCGATGGCGCCGCCCAAGCGCATAGTGGCATCATGACGTTGACCGGACAGGCGGACGGGCCGCCGACCATGGCTGGCGTTTTCGTCAGCGACTACTCCACCGCGCTCTATGCGACGATCGCCGCACTTGCGGCGCTCCAGGCACGCCAATCGACCGGCCGCGGCCAGGTGGTCGAGGCGACATTGATGGACAGCGCCTTGTCGATGCTGACCACGCAGATCGCGGAGTCTCAGTTGCTGGGGATCGACCACACGCGCCTCGGCAACCGCGACCGCTATCTGGCACCGTCCCACTGCTTCAAGAGCCGCGACGGCAAATGGGTCTACATCGTCGCCGGCAACGACCATCACTTCGCACGGTTCGCCGAGGCGATGGGGCGGCCGGAACTGACCGAGGACGCCCGGTTCTCATCCTTTGTCGCCCGCAATGCCCATGTCGCGGAGTTGGAAACGATCATCGACGCCTGGGGGCTCGCGACCGATGCTGCCGACATCCTCGACCGCCTGCATGCCGTGGGCGTTCCCTGCGAACCCGTCGCCGAGATCCCGGACGTCATCACCAATCCGCAGCTCCGCCATCGCGGCCAGATCGCCGATGTGCCGCACCCGTCCGGCGGCACGGTTCCCGTGCCCGCCCCGGCGATCCGGATGTCGGAGACGCCCCCCGCCGTGCATCGCGGCCCGCCCGCGCTCGGCGCCCATACGGACGAGGTGCTTGCCGACTGGCTCGGGCTCGGCGAGGATGCCATCGCCCGGATCCGGGCATCGGGCTGCATCTGAGGGAGCGCCGCATGCCCGCATTCGCGCTCAAGGGCGCCGTGGTCGACTATCCGCAACTCGCCGACAGGGCGGCGGCGCTGGTGCGCGCCGGACTGCCGGTGGTGCTCGAACTGCACACTTTCGGCCCGCGGGATCTTCAGCAGGATCGCGCGCGCGCCACCTGCCTCGCCAATCTCGACCGGCTGCGCGCGGAGTACGGCCCCCTCGTCCTGACCGTTCACGTGCCGCTGCAGGAGGTCGGCCGCGTCACCCGCCTCGATTTCGATGCGGATCAGGTTCTGGATGCGATCGCCTTCGCCCGCGATGCGGGGGCGAAGGACGTGGTGGTGCACCGCTACTGGGGTCTGGTGTATGGCGACGCGCCGCAACGGGCGAGCCGCGCCGAGGCGAGCGACGGCTTCAACGCAACGATTGCGCGGCTCGCCCGGCAAGCCGATCCGATCCGGCTTCTCGTCGAGAATGTCGGCCATTACGCATTGCTGCCGCGCGATCGCGCCTCGTTCCTCGCCGGACCGCTCGATCATTTCTTTCCCTGGGAGATCGCCGCATTCCGGACGTTTCTCGACCGCGAGCGGATCGCCAATGTCACGCCGTTCGTCGACGTGGCCCATGCGACGCTGTCCGCGAACCTGTTCAACTGGCGCCGAACCTATCCGGCCGAAACCCGCGATGATGTCCGCTTCTCGGCGATCCTCGACGAGGATCTGGAGCGAGCCGACCGGCTGCATCCGTTCGATTTCGTCGACCCAAAGATGCCCTGGCTGCATGTCAGCGACAGCCGCTTCTACCCTGACCCGGCGCTGGCGCCGGCGGAGATCCCGCTCGACGCGTTGACCAGCGAAGGACTCGAACTGGGGGCGGGCAATCTGCCCTGGGCGGATCTGCCGCGACATGTCGGAGAGACGGCGGTTTTGGTGCTGGAGGTCGATCCCTCAGTCGGCGAAAGCCATCAGGCAAACGGGGCGCAACATCGGTCGCTGCAGGCGCTGCAACGGCAATTCCAGGCTCCCAGGTGAGACGGCGCGATTATCCTGTGGTCAGACCGTCCGCGGCGGGGGCCAATGCGCGGGCGGAACAAACGGCGCGAAGACCTGACCGGCATCGCCAAGTCCTCGGGCATGGCGGCACCCACACGCCGGATCGATGCGCTGCGGACGATTGGTCACATCGAGGCAGTCGGCGACGAGGTTCATCTGCATGCGCTCGAACGGCGGATCGAACCGCCCGGTGAGCCAGCCGATCGCGTAGCCGGCCGCCAGCGTGCCGCTCACCGTGGTGATGTAGCCGACCGTATCGATCTGCGGGATGTCCGCGGCCTCGGGCGGCACAGCGCCGCCGGCGCTTTGTGCAAGCAGCCGGGCCCGCTCCTGTGGCGACATCAGTTCCTGCGCCACCCGTACATCATTGATCATGCCTCGGCAGCGCGGACAGGGGTCGTCGGGGCGGAACAGGACAAGCTGGATGATCTGACCGGTGACGTGGCCGTTCGCCCCCTCGATCAGGCCGCCACAATCGATCGCCGGAACCAGGAAGCGCCGCGCCACGTCGCTGAGGGCAAGCCTGCTCGTGTGCTGGTCGGTGCAGCCGAGCAGCACATCGGCCTCGGCGATGGCCTCGACCACCGCCCGCTGCGGCAGGCGACCGTCGATGGCGACGACGTCGATGTCGGGGTCGATCTGGCGCACATGGTCGCGCGCGAGCACGGCCTTCTTAGTGGGCGCCGCCACATGCTCGGGAAAACTGGCATGGGTCCGTTCGAGATTGGACGCGCTGATCTCATCCGTGTCGACGATAACGATCCGTCCGACCCCGGCGCGTGCCAGGATCGGGATCGCGACCGAGCCGGTGCCGCCCGCACCGATCACCACGGCGCAGGCGCGGCGCAAGCGCTGCCAGGCCTCCACGCCAAAGGAACTGGTAAACCGGGCCACACGCTCCGGCGGAAGATCCGGCAAGGCCGGCGGATGTCCCTCCCGCCACAGGCGAACCTGCGGCACGCGCTCGATGATGACACGCTCCACCGCTGCTGCGGAGCCGCCCGCGCCATGGACCGCCGCCACCTCCACCGGCGCGTCGGCGGTCTGCCCCAGTTCCACCAACACCATGCAGGACGTGTCGGCGATCCGGGTCGCGACCGTCCGTTGCCAGTCTTCGAGCGCTCCAGCGAAGCCCGCGCCGGCATCCGCCGGAACGATGCGAACACGGCCGACGGTCAGACCATCCCGGCCAGCTTCCGGAGCTACGGCCGCGTCCACGCCGGTTTCGACGACGGTCAGAACCAAGGCCTCGCGCGTCTCGCTCGCCACCAGCAGTATGGGCAGATCGACGAACGTCCCGGTCGCGGCCGCAAGAGCGGCGCCGAAACCGTCGAGGTCGCGGCGCGACAGCCGGAGAACCACCCGTTTGTCCCGGTCGGACATGCTCCTCCCTCCTTCGATGGACCTGATGTGGCCGCCTCAGCCGCCCATCACGAACTCCCGGGTCACCAGGAAATGCATGCCCGTCTCGACGGGTATCTCGGCGCCAGGGGCAAGCCGCTCATAGGCGCCGGGGCCGACTTCCCGCTCGACAATGGCGTTGCGCACCGGCACGCCGACAAGCGTCGCGATGGCTTCGGCTGTCATCGCCGCATGCACGCCGGCCTCGCGGTCGAAGCGCCGGCGGTTGACGGTAATCTCCAGAGGGTCTTGCATCAGCAGCTCCCATGGTTACATGCGATCCCCGCCAGACGCCTCAGGCCTGGCGCAATCGCGGGTCGAGTTCGTCGCGCAGCGCATCGCCGAAAAGATTGAGCGCAAAGGCGACGATCAGGATGGCAAAGCCCGAGAAGACCGCGGCCCAGGGCGCAAGGAACAGAAAGCCGCGCCCCTCCGACAGCATCATGCCGAGCGAGGGCACCGGCGGCTGGGTGCCGAGCCCGAGAAAGGACAGGGAGGCCTCGACGAGAATGGCCGACGACAGCAGCAGGCTGAACTGCACCAGGATGACGCTGACCAGATTGGGCAGGATGTGCAGGAAGATGATGCGCGCGTCCGAGGCCCCGATCGCCCTTGCGTTCAGGACATAGTCGCTTTCCGCGACCACCAGGGCGGGGCCGCGCAACAGCCGCGCGAAAATCGGCGTGTAGACGATACCGATGGCCGTCGCCGTCGGGGTCGCGCCCGGGCCGAGCAAGGCGATCACGCCGATTGCCAACAGCATCACCGGGAAAGCGAACAGCACGTCCATCAGCCGCATGATGATGCGGTCGGCCCAGCCCTTGTAATAGGCAGCCGTCAGCCCGAGCAGGCTGCCGGCAAGAAAGGCGGCGAACACCGCGCCGCCGGAGATCATCAGCGACGAGCGCAGGCCGAACAGGATGCGCGACAGCACGTCGCGCCCGAACTGATCCGTCCCGAGCCAATGCGCCGCCGACGGTCCCTTGAGACGGGCCAGAATGTCCTGATAAAGGGGATCATAGGGCGCGATCACCGGCGCGAAGATCGCAGCCATGGCCAGCACGACGATCATACCGAGCGACATGTTGTAGAGCGTGGGGGCCGGAAGACGCGGACCTCGGCGGTGCGGAAGCACTGCGGCGGGCGGTTCGGGCGGGGGGGAGGTGCCACTCATCCCTGGATCCTCGGATCGATCATGGCGTAGATCACATCGACGATGAAGTTGACCAGCACGAAGCTGCAGGTGACCAGCAGGATGGTCGCCTGGATAAGCGGATAGTTGCGCTCCGCGATCGCGCCCAGGATCAGCCGGCCGAGACCGGGTATCGCGAACACCTGCTCAATGACGATCGCCCCGCCGAGCAGATATCCGGCCATGATGCCGACCGACGTGACGAACGGGATCAGCGCGTTGCGCAAGGCGTGGCGATAGAGAATGCGGCGCGCCGGCATGCCCTTGGCGCGGGCGGTGCGGATATAGTCCTGCTGCAGGGCCTCGAGCAGCGTCGAACGCAGCAAGCGGGCAAGATTGGCGGTGATTGGCAGCGACAAGGCAAAGGCCGGAAGGATCAGCCGCGTGAGATTGCCGAGCGGATCCTGCGAGAACGGCACATAGCCGAGCATCTGCACGCCGGGAGCAACGCTCGACAGCACCAGGATCATGAGGATGCCGAGCCAGAACGGTGGGATGGTCAGGCCGACGACCGACCCCGCCTGCACGAGCGCTTCTCCCCGCCTGCCCCGGATGCGGGCCATCAGGATGCCGAGCGGGATCGCCAGCACGATGGCGGTCAGCAGCGCCAGCAGCGTCAGTTGCAGCGTCGGCCAGACATGGGCTGCGATTTCCTCGATCACCGGCCGCCCCGTCCAGATCGAGACACCGAAATCACCCGCCAGCACGTCGGAAAGCCAGGCGATGTACTGTTCGTGGATCGGCAGATCGAGGCCGAGCCGGCTGCGAACCGCGGCGATGCGCTCCGGCGTCACCTCCGCGTTGGAGCCGAGCATGATCGCCACGGCGTCGCCGGGAATCATCCGGATGAAGGCGAACACCAGCACCGACACGCCGATGATGACCAGTGCCAGGTCGAAGAGTCGCCGTCGGAGCCGATTGAGAAACAGCATGGATCTTTGCGCCGTTGGTCCGTATGTCGTTCCTAGGGAGGCGAGACGGTCGCTCCCCGGCCTGCGGCCAAACCGTCAGCCAACGCTTTCGGAGAGGCCGTCCGGCACGGGCCCGCCCGGGACCCGTGCCGGCGGTATGGGTGCTCGCAGCGCAGGCGAGCGCGGGCTCAGTTTCCGAGCGAGACAGCCTTGAGCGAGGCGAGCGACCGGTTCGGATAGATCTGATAGCCGTCGACCTGCGCGCGCATGGCGGTGTAGATCTGGCCATAGGTCAGGAACAGCACAGGGCCGTCGCAGGCGAGCGTCTCCTGCGCCTCGCGATAGATGGTCTGGCGCTCGGCCACCTCCGTCTGCGTGCGGCCGGCTTCCAGCAGCGCGTCGAGTTCCTCGTTCGAGTACTTGAAGACGTTGGTCGACCCGCCGGTCTTGAACGTCCGGTAGAAGTAGTCGTCCGGCTCGATCGTGCCCGAGTTGAGCGAGACGAACAGGTCGAACTCCGAGTTCCGCCAGTCCTGCACGAACTGGCCGATCTCCGGAATGTTCAAGGTGACGTTGACGCCGATGGCCGCGAACTGCTGCTGGAGCACCTGGGCCATCGCCTTGGTGGAATCGCGCGGCAGGACGAGCAGCCCCAGATCGATCGGCGTCGTGACGCCGGCGTCCGCAAGCAGGCTCTTCGCCTTGTCCGCGTCCGGCGTGAAGCAGGCGAACTCGCTCGTCGGAACCGCGAAATTCGTCAGGGCGGGAGACAGCGGCCCGCCCGGTCTGCCGGCACCGAAGAGCGCGGCCTGAACCAGATCGTCGCGGTTGATGGCGTAGTTGAGCGCCTCGCGCACCTGCGGATTGTCGAGCGGCGGACGACTGACGTTCAACCCGACCAGCGAATAGGCAAGTTCCAGCGTGTCGGCGATCTCGATGCCCGGCTGCCCCTGCAACTGCAGTGCGTTCACCCCATCGATGTTGGGCAGGAGGTGATACTGGCCGCTGGTCAGGCCGACCTGGCGCGTCGCCGCTTCCGGAACGATATTGAAGTTGATGCCATCGAGCTTGGGCAATCCCTCCTGCCAGTAGCCTGCATTCGCCTCAAGCCCGATCTTCACGTTCGGCTGCCAGGTGGCGAAGCGGAACGGACCAGTGCCATCGGGCGTGCGCTGCAGCGTCTCGAGATCTTCCGCGTATTTCGCCGGCACGATCGCGATCGTCGACAGCGAAGACAGGAGCGGCGCGGAGGGAGCCGACAGCTTGAGCACGACGGTCAGCGGATCCGGCGTCTCGATCGCCTCCACCGCCGTCAGCCGGCTGGCAAGCGGTGAGCCGGTCGCCTCGGCGCGAACTCGCGCCAGGCTCGCAGCGACATCCTGCGACGTCATGGTTCCGCCGCTGTGGAAGGTCACGCCGTCGCGCAGCGTGAACGTATAGGTCTTCTTGTCGTCCGAGATGGTCCAGCCGGTGGCGAGGCCCGGAACGATGTTGAGGTCGCCGTCGAGCGCTGTAAGACCTTCATAAACGGTCCCGTCGATGATCTGGAACGACGAGAATGCCGTGACGATATGTGGGTCGAGACCGGACGGCGAACTGTCGACCGCCACCTCCAGCGAGGCAGCCCAAGCCGGGACCGAGGCCGCGGCGCCGATGGCCAGCGCGGCAGCGGATGCAATGAGGAACGCGCGCAGACTAACCATGAACCATAACCCTCCCGTGATGGATCAATTCCTGATGCGTCAATGTGGTGGCACGCGTCCCGGAACAGGGTTCGCGTCCCTGCGAAAACTGGCAATATCCCCTCCGGGGCACTCATGCCAACACCGTCTTGCGGCTCGTCGCCAAGCGTGTGTATGGTAGTCCACCTAAAAACCATTTACAAGTTTCCGGCGATTTAGAGCGGACCAATATCGGACAAATTTTGCGGATCACTCACAGAACGGGACAGCCGCCTGGATCGCGCGTCCGGATGTCGCACCGGAGGAATGGGCAGATGAGTTTACCGGCAACCGCCGCAACCACAAAGCAGGTCGTCCTTGCGGTCGATGGGCTTCGGCTGGAAGCGCGCATCGGAGCGCTGGTGGAGGACGTGTCGCTCGCGCTTGAGGAGGGCGAGATGATGGGTCTTGTCGGCGAGTCCGGAAGCGGCAAGACGATTACGGCGCTGTCGATACTCGGCCTGTTGCCGGCGGCTGCGGTCCGGCATGCCGCGGGGGACATCCGTTTTCGCGGTCGCTCCCTGTCGGGACTTTCGGAAACCGAGTTCAACGCCATTCGGGGCCGCGACATCGCGATGATCTTCCAGGAGCCGATGACCTCGCTCAACCCGATCATGACGATCGGCGCTCAGATCGGCGAGGTGCTCGAGATCCATCGCGGCCTGACCGGAACCGCACGCCGCGACGACGTCCTCCGACTGTTGGATCTCGTCGGCCTGCCCGCAAGCCCCGACCAGCTCGACCGCTATCCGTTCCAGCTCTCCGGCGGACAGCGCCAGCGCGTGATGATTGCCATGGCGATCGCCTGCGAGCCGGCGGTGCTGATCGCGGACGAGCCGACCACCGCACTCGACGTGACGATCCAGGCGCAGATCCTCGAACTGATCGCCCGCATGAGGGAGCGCTTCGGCATGGCGTGCCTGCTCGTCACCCATGATCTCGGCGTCGTCGCCGAGACATGCGACACCGTCGCCGTCATGTATGCGGGGCGCGTCGTCGAGCAGGGTCCGGTCGCCGCGGTGTTCCGGACACCGCTGCATCGCTATACCGAAGCGCTGTTGCGCAGCATTCCCGCAGCCAATCCGCCGGGTGTGTCCCTGCCGGCGATCCCCGGCACCGTGCCGGCGCCGGGCGCCCGTCCGCCCGGCTGCGCCTTTGCCGATCGGTGCGGCGCGGTGATCGCGCGCTGCCGCGCGGACCTGCCCCCCCGCATCACCCGCGATGATCGGGTGGCCTATTGCTGGAACCCTGCCGCATGACCCCAATGCTGTCGGTCGTTGACCTGGTCAAGCACTACCCGGCCCCCGGCGGCAAGTCGGTGCTGGCCCTCGACGGCGTGTCGTTCTCGCTCGCCCGCGGCGAGATCTTCGGCATTGTCGGCGAATCGGGATGCGGAAAGAGCACGCTGGCGCGCACATTGATGCGGCTGGCGACCGCGAGTTCCGGTCGGATCCTCTATGAGGGCGAGGACGTGATGGCCGCGCGCGGCCGGGCGCTCAAGCGCCTGCGCGGCGAAATCCAGATGGTATTTCAGGATCCGTTCGGCTCGCTCAATCCGCGCCATACGATCGAACGCATCATCGGCGAGCCGCTGGTGGTTCACAACCGGCCCGGCCGTGCGGCGCGCGTGCGCGAGCTCCTCGATCTGATCGGCCTGCCCCAGTCGGCGGCGAGCCGGCTGCCGCATCAGTTCTCCGGCGGTCAGCGCCAGCGGATCGCCATCGCCCGGGCCCTGGCCCTGTCGCCCAAGATCATCATCGCCGACGAGGCGGTGTCCGCACTCGACGTGTCGATCCAGAGCCAGATCATCAACCTGCTCGCGCAGTTGCGCCGCGATCTCGGCCTTGCGATCATCTTCATCAGCCACGACCTGTCCGTGGTCCGCCACCTCAGCGACCGGATCGGCGTGATGTATTTCGGGCGGTTCGTGGAACAGGCGAGCGCGGCCGACCTTTTCGCCACGCCGCGTCATCCCTATACACGGGCGCTGATTTCCGCCGTGCCCAAGCTTCCGGGTGCGGCAGGCGGGCCTTGCGGCAAACGCATCGTTCTGAGCGGCGATGTACCCAATCTGGCTCACCGCCCCGGCGGCTGCCTGTTTCACCCGCGCTGCTATATCGCCCAGGACCGCTGCCAGAAGGATGTTCCGCCTCTCGCCGCGACCCGGCCCGACAAGCCCGACTGGCTGAGCGCCTGCCACTATGCCGACGAGATCGACGGGTTGGTCGCGGAAACGGCGTCCGAAAACCGGTAGCTGCCAGCCGGCCAGATCACGGGATCGGCCGACCGCCGATCAGCACCGAGGCGACCGTCAGATCGGCATTCAGGGCCACGATGTCCGCACTTGCGCCACGGCGCAAATGACCGCGATCGGAAAGCCCGAGCAGAGCCGCAGGCGCCCGCGAGGCCATCGCGAGCGCTGCCGGCAGGGCAACACCGCAGCGCTCGACCATGAACCGGACAGCCGAGGCCATGTCGAGATCGGATCCGGCAAGCGTCCCGTCGGCGACGGTCAGACGACCACCTTCCCTGCGCACGGTTCGTCCATTGAGCTCGAACGTGTCGGCGGCACAGCCCACGGACGACATGGCGTCGGTGACCAGCGTCAGCCGTCCGACCGGACCAGTGCGCGCGACAAGATCAAGCATCGCCGGGTGAACGTGATGGCCATCCGCAATCAATCCGCAGAAGACCGCCGGATTTGCCAGCGCCGCGCCGGCAAGCCCCGGCTCCCGGTGATGCAGTCCGGACATGGCATTGAACAGATGCGTCACGGCCCTCGCCCCGGCGGAAAAGGCCGCTGTCGCGCGTTCGAAATCGGCCGCGGAATGACCCAGAGAGACGATCACTCCCTGGGCGGCAAGCAGGGCGATGTCGTCGAGATCGACGCATTCGGGCGCTAGCGTCGCCACCACGACCCCAAGGTCGGACCGGGTGAGCCGTGCAATGTCGGACGCCGCAAGCGGGCGGATGAAGCGGGCATCATGCACACCGTTTTTCTGCGGCGAGATATGCGGACCCTCGAAGTGGATCCCGACAATGCCGGGAACGCCCGCGGCAATCGCCGCGCCCACGGTGTCCGCGGCACGCTCCGTCACGGTCTGCGCATCGGTGATCACCGTCGGCAGCAATGCCGTCGTGCCGAAACGGGCATGCGCCTGCGCGATCGTCCGCACGCCGTCGACCGTCGGCACATCGTTGAGCAGCACGCCGCCGCCGCCGTTCACCTGCCAGTCGACGAAACCCGGCGCCAGAACCGCCGCCTCCACCACACGGGAGGGAAGCCCCTTCGGCAGGGCGTTGATCGGAACCAGGCCCTGCACGCGCCCCGCCGCGATCACGAGAGCCGTGTCGCGATGCATCGTGTCTCCGTCGAACACCGCCGGAGCGATGAGCGCCATACCGTCTGTCATATCGTCTCCGTCACTTTCTTCAGGAGCCTCGGCCGATCCGGATCGAGCCCCCGCCCGCGGGCCAGGTGGTCCACGAAACGGTAGAACGAAGTGATCTGACACAGCGGATCGAGGAGGGGGTCGGGAGCGGCGACACAGGGCAGTGCGGTAACGCCCGCCGACCCGCCAACCTCACCGAGCGGATCGGCGACGAACACCCGCGTGCCCGTCGCCGCCAGCCGCTCAACCGCCGAAACCAGACCCGGCCGCGCCGCGTCACGGGACAGGAAAACCAGTGCGCAGAGATCGCCGGCAGCGAGCTGGATCGGCCCGTGCATCACCTCGGCGGCGCTGAAGCTCTCCGCGTGCAGCTCGCAGGTTTCCTTCAGTTTCAGCGCCGCCTCCTGAGCGACCGCAAGCCCCGGCCCGCGCGCGATCACATAGACAGAAGAAGCGTGCGCCGCGACCGGCAGCAGCCCTGACCAGTCGCAGGCAAGCGCGCGGTGCAGGCACTCCGGCAGATCGGCCAGCGCGGCAGCCAGACCGCTGTCGCCGGCCCAGGCATCGACAATGGCCGCGGCGGCGCTGAGCGTGCAAACGAAGGACTTCGATGCGGCAACCGCTTCCTCGACGCCTGCACCGATATCGGCCACGTCCAGCGACACCTCGGCGAGCGGCGAGGCCACGGTGTTCACGAGCGCGATGGTTCTGGCTCCCTGCTCGCCGGCCATGCGCTGGAAAGCAACCAGATCGGGACTGCGTCCGGATTGCGACAGGGCGAAGGAGACCATATTGGCGAGCCGCAGCCGGCAGCCATAGACCGAGGCGAGCGACGGCCCAAGCGAAGCCACCGGAACGCCGACGCGCATCTCGCAAAGATATTTCAGGAAAGTCGCGGCGTGGTCCGAAGACCCCCGCGCCAGCGTCGCCGCCGCCACCGGCCGCATCGCCTTCAACCCGGCTCCGATCTCCCGATACCGCAGAGCCTGCGCGTCGATCTGCGCCGCGACCCGCTGCGGGATTTCCGCCGTCTCTCGGGCAAGGCGCGTCCCGACATCGCGTGAGGTCTGCTGCACGATCGGCTCCTAGAGCTTCTTCGGGAGGGTCAGTTCGACGACGAAATCGTACTTGTCGCCCCGGTAGTACGAGCGCGTGAACTCGACAGGCCGGCCCGAAGCAAGCCGCGAAAGCCGCTCGATATAGAGCACCGTTTCCCCCTCCTCGGCTTCGAGCAATTCGGCCTCGAAGGCAGGCAGACGGCTTGCACGCATTCGCTGCAACGCCTTTTCAGGCAGCGCCCCAACATTGGAAAGCGCCTCATAGAGCGAATTGCCAAGCGTTTCGAGATTGGGCAACAGACTGGCGGGCACGACAGCGAGTTCGACGGCCAGCGGCTGGCCGTCGGCAAGCCGCAATCGGTGCAGCTTGAGCACCTGCTCGCCAGGAGAAAGCCCGAGCATCATCGCCTCTGTCGGGGTCGGCATGGCATAGGCACGCTGCAGCCATTTCACCGACGGGATGTGTCCGAGCGACGTCATGTCGGCGCTGAAGCCGGTCAGCACGCCAAGCGACTGCTCGATGCGCTCGGGCCGGTCGCTGACATAGGTGCCCGAGCCGTGTCGCTGGCGCAGCAGCCCCTCGCGCACCAGCACGTCGAGCGCCTTTCGGATCGTCACCCGCGACAGGTTGGTGGCGCTTACGATCGCCCGCTCCGGCGGAAGGGCGTCGCCGGGTTTCAGCGTCGAGTCGCGGATCGCATCGCGCAGGTGACTGGCGAGCTGGATATAGCGCGGCGTCGGATTGGTCTCGTCGATCGGAAGCGCGTTGAGAAAAAGACGCTCGGCTTTGTTCATCCGTGTTTTTTCCTTTCTTGCGGACATCATGCACACCCGCAGGCCCGACATGTCTCGCGGTCATCGCCCGGAACGGGCCTTGCACCCGGCCTCATGCCATGTCATCCAGCGGCGGACGGCCGGCGAGGATCGCCGCGCCGTCGAGCGCATCACCTCGCGGCGGCGCCAGCCTGCGCCGCAGGTCCGGCGCGAGCCAGGTTTCCATGACACTGCCGAGCCCGCCGAGCAGCGACAGTCGCGGAGCGCCGTGCTCGATCAGCGCACGGCAGATGCCATCGATCTTGGCCGCCGCGTCCTGCATGATCCGCCGCGCGGCCGGGTCTCCGTCGTCCACGTGTCGGACCACCATCGGCGCGAAACGGGCATAATCCGTCGCCGTCGCCCCATCCATCCATTCGACCACCCTGGCGGGGTCTCCCGCGAAATGATCGAGCAACTCGCCGAGCAGCGCGGTGCGCTCTGCCCGCCCGTCATGGCACAGCATCGCCAGCCGCAAGGCACGCAGGCCGAGATAGGCTCCCGACCCTTCGTCGGAAATCGGAAAGCCGTATCCCCCGACCTTGATCGACCGGTTGCCGATCCGCGCGATGCCGCAACTGCCGGTGCCGACGATGACAATCCCCCCGTCCCCGCCATTGTGTGCGCCGAGGCAGGCAATGACGCCATCGCTTGCGAAAGCGATGCTGCGAAAATCGTGCGGCATGGCCTCCAGCGCGGCTAGCGCGCCGGACCGCGACAGTCCCGCAACGCCGATGCCCGCCCGGATCGGAACACTGCGCGCATCGGCAATGCCGGCTTCCGCGAGCGCATTGGCTACCGCGAGCGAAATCGCGGCCCAGGTCGCATCGATGCCGAAGCGCGTCGCCGCAGGTCCGGCAAGACCGCGCCCGAGAACCCGCCCGTCGCCCGTCTCGATCCGCGCCCGGCACCCAGTGCCGCCGCCGTCGACAGCGAGAAAGAGCGGCACCTCCGCCCCCTGCGGGCCTGGGATCGCGCTCATCCGCGAACCCGCTCGATGCTGGCCCCGCAGCGCGTGAGCTTGCCGTCGATGTCCTCATATCCCCGATCGAGGTGATAGACCCGGTGGACGATCGTCTCTCCCTCGGCGACAAGCCCGGCAAGCACCAGCGACATGGAGGCGCGCAGGTCGGTTGCCATGACCTGCGCACCATGCAGCGCCTTGACGCCGCGCACGGTCGCCATCGATCCCGATTGCCGGATGTCTGCCCCCATCCGCTGCAACTCCGGCACATGCATGAACCGGGCTTCGAAGATTCTCTCGCGGATGACGGATACCCCATCGGCAAGGCACATCATCGCCATGAACTGGGCCTGCAGGTCCGTCGGAAACCCCGGAAATGCCTCTGTCGTCACGTCGACGCTTCTCAGCGGCCCGTCCCGTTCCGCGATCAAGCCACGGTCGCTCGGGAAGATCCGGATGCCGGCTTCCTCAAGCGCCTGGCAGGCGGCGCCGAGATGTTCCAGTCGGCCGCCCATGACTTCCACCCGCCCGCCCGTCATGCCGGCGGCGATCATATAGCTTGCCGCCTCGATCCGGTCGGGCAGGATCGTATGCGCGACGGGACGCCAGCTCTGCGCCCCTTGCACCAGAATACGGTGGGTTCCGGCCCCTTCCACGGTCGCGCCAGCCGCCGTCAGGAACGCGGCGAGATCAGCGACTTCGGGTTCGCGCGCGGCATTGACGATCTCCGTTTCCCCGCGCGCCGCCGCCGCCGCCATCATCGCTGTATGGGTCGCGCCGACCGAGGGCGTCGGAAACACCACGCGCGCGCCGGAGAGGCCACCGGGCGCCGCGACCTCGATCACGCCGCCGTCCTGGCTGATGTCCGCTCCAAGGGTCTTGAGCGCCTGCAGATGCAGATCGACCGGGCGCGTGCCGATGGTGCAGCCGCCGGGCCGCGAAATGCGGGCTCGCCCGAGCCTGCCTACAAGGGGGGCGAGGACAAGAAACGATGCCCGCATGCGGCGAACGATATCGTAGGTTGCCTCGGATCCGGCCACCGCCGCCGAGGACAACGAAAGCCGGCCATTTTCGGCCTCAGTCACGTCCGCGCCCAGCATGCGAAGCAGATCCAGCATGGAGGCGACGTCGGTGACAGCCGGGACGTTGGACAGCGACACGCGGCCTCCCACCAGCAGAGAGGCGGCCAGCACCGGAAGCGCCGCGTTCTTGGCCCCGGCAACCTGCACCGAGCCGGAAAAGGGGCGCCCGCCGCGGATAATCAGCCTGTCCAAAACCAACTCCGTTGCTTGCCCGAGACGGACGGTGATATAAATCCAATTATCGTCCACTTCAAACCATTCCACAAGGCCGGCCTCGGCCAACAGAGCGCGGCGAACCGATTTATAGGCCGTGAATTGATCCGGTCTCGCCGATGACTGTCATAGCCAAGTGGTAGCATTTTGGTATTTTTGTATTTTCGATCGAAAGAGCCAGGCCAGGGAGCACGAAATGAGGCAAGGCGGATTGGGCGCACGGCCGCGGACGGAGACGGTGGGACGGCATGCCGCACCACTCGACCAACTGGATGGCGAGGCGATGACGACCGCTCTCATCGAGAGCCAGGGCACAGCGCTCGCGGCGCTGCGCGCCGCGCAGACGCAGATCGACCGGGCAATCGCCATGGCCGCGTCGGTGATGCGCCGGTCCGGGTCGCGGCTGATTTATTGTGGTGCGGGAACGTCCGGGCGAATCGCCCTGCTCGATGCGGTCGAGCTGAAGCCGACCTTCAACTGGCCCGACGAGCGTCTGGAGGTGCTTCTGGCCGGGGGCGCGCAGAGTTTCTACGAAGCCCAGGAAGGGGCCGAAGATGACGGCGCTTCCGCGCGCGCGGCGCTGATCGCGCTCGATGTCAGCGCCAACGATGTGGTCGTCGGTCTGGCGGCGAGCGGAACCACCCCTTACGTCCTTCAGGCCATGGAAACCGCGCGGGAGCGCGCTGCCACGACCATCGGCCTTGCCAACAATCCGGGGGCGCCGCTGCTGTCGATGGTCGACTGCCCCGTCCTGCTCGATACCGGACCGGAGATCCTGGCCGGGTCCACCCGGTTGACCGCCGGCACCAGCCAGAAGATCGCGCTCAACACCTTCTCGACCGGGCTGATGGTGCGTCTTGGCCGCGTCTACAAGGGTTACATGGTCGACATGCGCGCGACCAATGCCAAGTTGCGCGTCCGTGCCGTGACGATCGTTTCCGACATCGCCGGATGCGATGATGACGCGGCACAGGCCGCGCTCGATGCGACCGGCTATGACATCAAGCGCGCGGTACTGGTGGCTGCCGGAGCCACTCCGGACATGGCTGCACGTCTGCTCGGTGAAGTCGACGGGAACCTCGGCGCGGCGCTGACACGGCTTGCTGGCGCCTGACCCCAGCGGGGCGGGCTGGTCAATTTCGCGCGCCCCTTAAACCCCATCGTAGCCGGCTCAGTTGAAGCCGTGCTCCGCCATCATTTTCAGCCGGATTTGAAAACCGGACAGAATATGCTTGCGCGCAGCCTGCTCGGCCCGGTCTCCATCGCCGGCGGCGATGGCCTCCACGATTTCCTCGTGTTCTGCCTGAGCCTCATCGATGCGTCCGCCCGTTGTATAGGTGGAGCCGGGCAGAAGGCTGAGATGAACCCGGAGGTTGCCGAGCGCCTCGATCATGAACTTGTTGTGCGAGGCCTGGACAATCTGCCGGTGCAGCAGCTTGTTGCGCTCCAGAAGCTTGAGCGGATCCCTAAGTTCGCGATCCCCCGCCACCATGTCGTGCAACAGATTGACCTCGGCCCGGGAGGCGTGCTCAGCCGCAAGGCGGGTCGCCATCCCTTCCAGTCCTTCACGCACCGCGAACAACTGGCGGATCTGATCATAGCTCAGATGGGCTATGATCAGACCGCGCTGAGGGCCGTGCTCCGCAAGACCCATTGCATGCAGCCGGTGCAGCGCTTCGCGCACTGGCGTTCGGCTGATGCCCAGTCTCTGGGCCAATTCGGTTTCGGTCAGGCGGCTGCCGGGCTGCAATTCGCCTGCCTCGATCAGATCCATGAGGTGATCCAGGGGACTGCGTCGGATCAGCGTGGACTTGGACACCTGCGTCATACGTTTGGCTCGGCCTTTCCCGGCAGTTCTGGCCCGATCGGAGCGGGCGAAATCAACTCCCTTCTGTATACAAATGTTTCCTCTGCGAGGCCAGAACGTTGGCACACAGCCTCCCGGCCGAAGATCGCGGACAGCTATTGCCTCAGACGGTCAAAACCGCGACGCAGCTCATTGATCAGATCCTCCGGATCCTCGAGGCCGACATGAATGCGCACGGTCTGCCCGCCGGGAGACCAGGTCGTGGCGCTGCGATAGACGGACGGGTTGGACGGCACCAGCAAGCTTTCGAAGCCGCCCCAACTGGATCCCATGCCAAACAAGGTCAGTCCGTCGAACATCCGCCCGAGCGCAGGCCGATCAGCAGAGCGCATCACGAAGCCAAACAGCCCCGAAGCGCCGGAGAAGTGCCGCTTCCACAGCTCATGTCCGGGATCGCCAGGCAGGGCTGGATGCATCACCCGAAGCACTTCCTCTTGCTGCGACAACCATTGCGCGACTTTCAGGCCGCTGGCGTGATGATGAGCCATGCGCACAGCCAATGTCCGCAAGCCACGCAGGGCGAGGAAGGCATCGTCTCCTCCAACACAGACGCCGAAGCGCAGATAGGTTTCGCGGAGACGCTCATACTGCTCAGCCCGACAGGCCACGGTGCCAAGCATCAGGTCTGAATGACCCGAGATGTATTTCGTGCCGGCCTGAACGGAAATGTCGGCGCCCTGCGTCAGCGGCCGGCAGAAATAACCGCCGCTCCAGGTGTTGTCGATGGCGGTAACCACATCGTGCCGTCGAGCCGCCTGGCATATGGCCGTCACATCCTGAATTTCGAAGGTCTGCGATCCGGGCGATTCCATCCAGATCAGCTTGGTCTGCGGACGGATCAAGCTTTCGATATCCGCGCCGATGGTCGGGTCATAATACGTCGTCTCGACGCCGAATTTCCTTAGCGTGAACTCGCAGAACTTGCGGGCAGGCCCATAGGCGCTGTCGGTCATCAGGAAATGGGCACCGGGCTCGGCATAACTCATCAGAACGACGCTGATCGCATTGACGCCCGAGGGTGCAACCAGTGCTCTGTCGCCCATCTCGAGGGCGCAGATCGCATCCTCAAGCGCGTGGGTCGTGGGTGTGCCCCGGCGCCCATAGCGCAGCTTGACTCCCTCTTTCGCCTCCAGCGCCGCCAGATTCGGAAAGAGGATGGTCGAAGCGCGATAGACCGGCGTGTTCACGGCGCCGGAATGGAGGGCGGGCGAGCGGCCGGCATGGGCCAAGATCGTGTCATATCCCAGATTCTCTGTGTCCATTTTCGCGCCCTCCTGCGAGGTGCTCCCTATTGAATACCGATGAAAACATATGTATACAATGATCCTGGGGGCGTCAATCGGATGCCAAGCAAGACTGCAATGCCCCCCAACAGAGAGGGAATGAGATGATCAAGACAAAGGTTGTCGGGCTTTCCATCATGGCTAGCCTCATGCTCGGCGTCGCGGGGGCTCCGATGGCTCGGGCCGGTTCGGGCGATACGCTGGCGGCGGTCAAGGCGCGGGGCGAAGTGCTGTGCGGCGTCCACCCGGCTCGTCATGGCTTTGCGGCCCCGGACAGTCTGGGCAAATGGAGCGGGTTCGAGGTCGACTTCTGCCACGCCATCGCTGCCGCGGTCTTTGGCGATGCATCCAAGGTCCGCTTCGTCGCGCTGTCCTCCCAGCAGCGCTTTCCCGCCATCCAGTCCGGCGAGGTCGACGTGCTGGCCCGCAACGTGACCGCGACCCTCAGCCGTGACACGGCACTGGGACTGAACTTCGCCCCGCCGGTCTTCTATACCGGAACCGGTTTTCTGGTTCGCAAGGACGACGGCATCGCCAAGATCGAGGATCTGGATGGCGCGGCGATCTGCATGGCGCCCGGCTCCACCACCGAACGCAACGTTGCCCAGATCTTCGCTGCCCGCGGCCTCACCTACACGCCCGTCGTGATCGAGAACAACAAGCAGTTGGTCGATGCCTATGTCACGGGCCGTTGTGACGCGTTGACCAAGGACAAGGCGGCCCTGCCTGGCGTGCGCGCCTTCGACACCGAAGACCCTTCTGCACATATCATGCTGCCCGGCATCTATTCCAAGGAACCGCTGGCAATGGCCGTCCGCCAGGGCGACGACAATTGGTATGACCTGGTGAAGTGGGTCACCTACGCCACCTTCAACGCAGAAGAACTGGGCGTGAGCCAGGACAACGTCGACGAGATGAAGAATTCGGAAGACCCCGACGTCCAGGCATTGCTCGGCGTGATCGGCGACAACGGCGCCAAGCTCGGTGTCGACAATAGCTGGGTCTATGCGATCGTGAAGCAAGTCGGGAACTACAAGGACATCTACATGCGTCACTTCGGCCCCTACAGCCCCGTCGCGCTGGACCGCGACCAGAATGCGCTGTGGACCGAAGGTGGCCTGCTCTACGGCTTCCCGATGCAGTAAGCCCGCAGGCCGCCTCTTCCGTATCCTCCGCAGCCGGCTCGCCGGATGCGGAGGCTGTACATGCCTTGCCCTGATGGGAACGACACATGACAGACGCCAGTCCAGGCCGGAGCGGAGCACGCCCCGCGCGGAACCTGAAGGACATTCTCTACAGCGAAAGCTTCCGAACAGTGATCTATCAGGTCGCTTTGGCAGCGGCGGTGGCGCTTCTGGGCTTCTACCTCTACCAGAACGTCATCGCCAACCTCAGCCGCCAGAACATCGCCACCGGGTTCGGCTTCCTGGATCAGGTCGCGCAGTTCGAGATCGGCGAGACGCTGATCGCATATTCCTCGCGCGATACCTATGGCCGAGCTCTGCTGGTCGGGTTGATAAACACGCTGACCGTCTCGGCGGCGGGCATCGTCGTTGCCACCGTCATCGGCTTTTCGGTCGGCATCGCGCGGGTCTCGACCAACTGGCTGCTGCAGCGCATCGCCACAGCCTATGTCGAGATCGTACGCAACATCCCGGTCATCCTTCAGGTGATCTTCTGGGCGGCGGTGATCCGCAACCTGCCCGCTCCGCGCCAGGCCATCGAGCTGTGGGGATTGGGCTTTCTGTCCAATCGCGGGCTGACCTTCGTGATGCCGGTCGCCCATGCCGCCCATGTGTGGATGCTGGCCGCACTGGTCACGGGCATCGTTCTGGCCGCCGTCGCCAGCCATCTGGCCAAGCGTCACCGCGAAGCCACCGGTCGCTATGTCGACATGCTGTGGCCAAGCATAGCCCTGATCGCCGGACTGCCGCTTCTCGTCTGGCTGGTCTTCGGCGCCCCCCACGCCATCAGCTATCCGCAACGCCAGGGCTTCAACTTTGCCGGCGGCGCAACCATCAGCCCGGAATTCGTGGCCCTGATGGCGGGAATCTCGCTCTATTCCTCGGGCTTCATCGCCGAGATCGTCAGAGCCGGCATCCAGGCCACTCCCCGCGGTCAGGTCGAGGCTGCCCGCTCCATCGCGCTGCGTCCGCGTTTCATCCTGCGCTATGTCGTGCTGCCACAGGCCCTTCGCGTGATCGTGCCGCCGCTGACCAGTCAATATGTCAGCCTGATCAAGAACAGTTCCATCGCCGTCGTCATCGGATATCCGGATCTGGTCAACATCGGCAACACCGTCATGAACCAGACGGGGCAAGCGGTCGAAGCGATCGCGGTGATGATGATGGTCTATCTCATCATCAGTGTTGTCACCTCGCTCCTGATGAATGCCTACAACCGCCTCGTGGCGATCAAGGAGCGGTAAGTCATGACCACGATTTCCTCACAGATCGCCACCCCGGCCCCCACCTATGACCCGCATGCCCGCATCTCCGGCACTGTCTGGCTGAAAGCGAACCTGTTTGGTTCCATCTGGCAAAGCCTTCTGACGGTGATTGTCGCTGCTGGCCTCATCCGCTTTTTCTGGTTCGTGCTGGACTGGGGCGTGATCAATGCCGTGTTCTATACCACCGATCCCGATGTCTGCCGCGCCGCGACCGGCGCCTGCTGGGCGGTGATCGTCGAGAAGCACCGGCCGATGCTGTTCGGGCTCTACCCCTATGACGAACACTGGCGACTGGTGCTGATGATGGTGATCTACCTGGTCACGGTGGTCATCTCGCTCTGGCCGCGCTTCTGGAACCTGCGCCTTCTGGTGCCGCTCTGGATCTTTGCGACGCTGTCTATCGGCGCGCTGATGTTCGGGGGCGTTCTGGGTCTGCGCTATGTGGCCACATCGGAATGGGGCGGGCTGCCGCTCACCATGCTGCTGTTCACCGGAACCGTCCTGATCGGCATGCCCGTTGCGGTGCTGCTGGCGCTGGGGCGCCGTGCCCCCCTGCCGGTGGCGCGGGGCGTGTCGGTGGTGTTCATCGAATCCCTGCGCGGGGTGCCGTTGATCACCATCCTCTTCGTGGCCGTGAACGTGTTTCCGCTGTTCTTGCCCGCCGGTATGGAGGTGAACAAGCTGCTGCGCATCACCGTGGGCATCGCGATCTTCTTCGCCTGCTATCAAGCCGAGGTGATCCGTGGCGGGCTTCAAGCCATCCCGCGCGGTCAGTACGAGGCGGCCCAGTCCCTCAGCCTCAGCTACTGGCAGACGACGCGCACGATCATCCTACCGCAAGCCTTGCGCATCAGCCTGCCCGCGATCACCAACCACATCATCGCGGCAATGAAGAACACTTCATTCGTGATCATCATCGGTCTCTTCGACATCCTGACAGCAACCACGGCCGTGATGCAGGACCCGCTCTGGCGCAAATTCTATGTCGAAGCGTATCTGTTCGTGGCGGCGGTCTACCTTTTCTTCGGCTATGCGCTCTCGCTCTATGCGCGCCAGGTCGAGAAGTGGATCGCCTCGGGTCGGATCTGACGACCAAAACTGGAGATAAGACATGCCCCAATCCTCCCTTCCAGATCAGACCTCCACCCCTGTCATCAGCATGCGCAACGTGTCGAAGTGGTTCAGCGCCTTTCAGGTGCTGCACGATGTCAGCCTCGATGTGCGCAAGGGCGAACGCGTCGTCGTCTGCGGCCCCTCAGGCTCGGGAAAGTCGACACTCATTCGCTGCATCAACCGGCTTGAAGCGCACCAGTCCGGTCAGATCTTCGTCAAGGGACTGGAGATGACGGACAATGTGAAGAACATCGATACGATCCGCCGTAACATCGGCATGGTGTTCCAGAACTTCAATCTGTTTCCGCATCTGACCGTTCTGGAAAACCTGACGCTCGGCCCGATGCTGACCCGGCACATGAAGAAAGTGGCCGCCGAAGATCTGGCGATGCACTTCCTGAAGAAGGTCCGCATCCCCGAGCAGGCGAACAAATATCCGCTCCAGCTTTCGGGGGGACAGCAGCAGCGGGTGGCCATTGCCCGAAGCCTGTGCATGGAGCCCGAGATCATGCTCTTCGACGAGCCGACCTCCGCACTCGATCCGGAGATGATCAAGGAAGTGCTTGACACCATGATCGAGCTTGCCGAAAGCGGCATGACCATGATCGTGGTGACGCATGAAATGGGGTTCGCCCGCACTGTTGCCGACAACGTTGTCTTCATGGCCGATGGCCGCAAGGTGGAAAGCGCCCCTCCCGAAGACTTCTTCGGAAACCCGCGCGAGGAGCGGACCCGCGTTTTCCTCGACCAGATCCTGAAGCATTGACCTGCGCCGGCCCGCCGCCGGCGGGCCGGGCATAGCAACCGGAGTTTCCTCGTGACGTCCTTGACGCTTGAGCTTGCAGCGCGCGCTGCAGGCCTGTCTTCTTGCGCCCTGAGCCCGGCGGTGCGGGACTGGGCCTGCCGCGCTCTTGCGGATACCGTCGGCTGCGGGATCGCTGGCGCCAACGAGACTGTGACACGCCTTGCCGCGTCCATCCTGCCGGCCACCACCGGCAAGGCGAGGCTGCTCGGCCGCCGGGGGCATGCACACGTCCTGGATGCTGCCCAGATCAACGGCGTTGCCGCCCATGCCCTTGATTTCGACGACTGCAATCTTGAGATGGATGGCCATCCGTCGGTCAGCATCGTACCGGCGCTGCTGGCACTGGGCGACGCGCTGGATTGCAGCGGCAAGGACCTCCTGACCGCCTATGTCGCAGGCGTGGAGGCCGAGATCCGGATCGCCCGCCTTTCGAATCCTGCGCACGCGGAACGAGGCTGGCACCCCACCGTCACCTTCGGCGTTCTGGGGGCCGCAGTCGCTGCCGGCCGCCTGCTTGGCCTGTCCGCCGAGCGCATGTCGGTCGCCCTCGGCATCGCCGCCTCGAGCGCGGCCGGGCTGCGGGCGAATTCCGGCACGATGACCAAGCCCCTTCACGCCGGCCAGGCCAATCGCAACGGCCTGCAAGCAGCACTGCTGGCGCAGGCCGGCTTTACCGCCAGTACCACCGTTCTGGAGCACAGGTTCGGCTTTATGGCCGCATTCAACGGCGGCATCGCCGAGGACTTCGCTCCGGCCCTCGACGGCTGGGGTGAGGACTTCGCGTTGCTCTCCCCTGGAATCGCGATCAAGCAATACCCCTGCTGTGCCTTCATTCACTGCGCCATCGACGCCGCGGCCGAACTGCAGCCGCTGATCGGCGGTGCCGGCATCGAAACGGTTAAGGTGGCACTGCATCCCAAGCGGCTCAAGAATATCGACCGCCCACGGCCGCGCGACGGCCTGGATGCCAAATTCTCCACCCAGTACCTGACAGCCCGCGCCCTGCTTTCGGGCACTGTCGGCTTCGCCGAGTTTGAAGAGCCGCTTCTGTCCGACCCGCAGACACAGGCGCTTTCGGCGCGGATTCATCTAGCCGCGCATGAGGACGCGGATCTGTCCTTCGGCCAGGTGACCGTGACCCTGTCCGACGGGCGCAGGCTTTCCGCCAGCGCCAGCGTCGCCATGGGCCGCAGTCCGGCCAATCCAATGACCGAACCCCAGTTCCGGGCCAAGTTCGACGATTGCGCGCAGCGCGTATTGCCGACCTCGACGATGGCCGAACTTTACACGCGGTTGGCGACGCTGAGCGAGCAACCCTCCGTCCGTCGCCTGACCGCGCTCATGCAGCCCCCCTCGGACAACCACACCCAATCCCAGCCCCGCATCGTCGCCCTTACGACAGAAGAAAGGTAAATGCGATGTCCCTGTCCCGCGAACTCGCCAAGCGGGTTGTCGCCCTTGATCCGGCAAGCTTTGACCCCGAGGCCGTGAAATGGGCCCGCAATGCAATTGCCGATATGATCGGCTGCACATTGCTGGGCGCCCCCACCGCAACGACCGACGCCGTGCTGATGCCCGAACTTTATGGCACCGGCCCGTGCCAAGTGCTGGGTCGCAAGCAGCGGCTGAGCATGCTGGACGCCGCGTTCGTCAATGGCACGGCGGGCCATGCCTTGGACTATGACGACACTTCCAAATCGCTGTCGGGACATCCGACCGTCATCATCATCCCCGGCCTTCTGGCTTTGGCCGAAGTGCGCGGCGCGACGGGTCGGCAATTGACAGAGGCCTATATCGTCGGCGTCGAAGCCGCGACTCGTTTCGCCCGCGGCGTCAACTTCCAGCACTATGAGAAGGGCTGGCATCCGACGGCAACGCTCGGCATCTTCGGCGCGGCAGTGGCCGCGGCAGCACTGATGAACCTGTCCGAAGACCAGATCGCTCACTCGATTTCGATCTCCGCCTCGCTCGCCTCGGGCATCAAGGCAAATTTCGGCACCCCGACCAAGCCGATGCATGCAGGCATTGCCGCCCGCAACGGCCTGCTCGCGGCCCTGGTGGCGGCGAGAGGCGTGAAGGGGTCTCCCGCCGCGCTCGAACATCCGCAAGGGTTTCTCGAGGTCTTCAACGGCGCCGGCAATTACGACCCGCAGAAGATGCTGATGAACTGGTCTGCGCCACTGGATCTGCTCGCCCCAGGGATCTCGATCAAGAAATACCCCTGTGTCTACAGCGTTCACGGCGCCATCGACGCGGCCATCCACATGCACGACAGTTCCCTATCCGACAGTCTGGCTATCCGCGATGTCCTGGTGCGGATGCACCCCCGCCGTCTGCTGCCGCATGTGCGCAATCCCGCGACCAGTGCCCTCAACGCCAAATTCTCGCTGCCCTATGCAGTGTCGCGGGGCCTCGTGAACGGCGCTGTGCTGCTCGATCACTTCGAGGATCATGCCCTGCACGATCCCGAGGTGACCCGCATCATGGGGCTGATCCGAATGGAACCACATGACGACGACGCGAACGATTACGGTGCCGAGGTGGTGGTGACACTCTCCGACGGCCGCGTCCTGCGCCAGTCGGTTGCCGCCCCGCTGGGCCGTGGTCCCGAAACTCCTCTGCCGCAGGACATGCTGGAGGCGAAGTTCGGCGATTGCGCCCGCGCCAGCCTGACGGAAACCGGCGCCGCAGAGGTGTTTGCCCTGCTGATGCGCCTGGACCAGCTTCCCCGCGCAGCCGACCTGACCGCAGCCATTGCAGCCGCGACCCGTTGAAGGAACGAAAGACATGAGCTTTGCACGCGAACTTGCACGTCGGGCGCTCGGGATTCGGCTCGACACCGTTCCGGCCGACGCAGTGCATATCGGCCGACGCGCCTTTGCCGACACCGTTGGCGTGGCGCTGGCCGGGGCCGACGCGCCCTATCTCGATGCGCTGGAGGAGACGCTGGCGATCGATGCCGCGCCGGGCACGGTCACGCTCTGGGGCCGGGCGGGACGCCGCGCCTCGGTGCTGCATGCCGCAATGATCAACGGCACCGCCGCCCATGCGCTGGATTTCGACGATTGCTCCACCACCATGGGCGGGCACCCCTCGGCCCCGGTCGTACCTGTGGTGCTCGGCCTTGCCGAAGTCCAAGGCGCAACGGCCGGCAGGGCGCTGGAAGCCTGGATCACCGGCGTCGAGGTGGAAACTCGGCTGGCGCGCGGGCTGTTGCCGCATCACTATGAAAAAGGTTGGCATCCGACCGCGACACTGGGCGTCTTCGGCGCAACGGCCGCGGCAGCACGGATGCTCGATCTCGACGAGGAGCAGATGGCCATGGCACTGGCCATCGCGGTCTCGATGGCCTCGGGGCTGAAATCCAATTTCGGCACCCCGGTCAAGCCGATGCATGTCGGTCATGCGGCGTATAACGGCATCATGGCAGCGCTAGTCGCCCAGCGGGGAATGACCGCCAATCCGGATGCCTTCGAACATGAGTATGGCTTCTTCAACCTGTTCAACGGGGCAGGCACCTATGACGCAGACGCCATCCTGAACGGATGGGACGGCCTGCTCGAAGTGCTGTCGCCCGGCATCGCGATCAAGCAGCACCCCTGCTGCGGCAGTGCGCATTCGGCCATCGACGCGGCGTTGCGGATCGTTGCCCGTGAAGGCCTGCTTGCCGCAGACCAGATTGCCAGGATCGAGATCCGCACCCATGAGCGCCGTCTGGCGCATACCAACCGAAGCGCCCCCCGCTCGGGTCTCGACGCCAAGTTCAGCGTACAGTTCCTGACTGCCAAGGCGCTGACCGCCGGCCGCATCCGTCTGGCCGATTTCGATGACGCGACTTTCCTCACCACCGATCTGGCGCCGCTCCTGCCACATGTCACCGCGACCGGCCATCGGGAGGCAGACGCCTATCTAGGATACGTCGAGGTGGTGATGAAGGACGGACGCAGGTTCAGCGACAGCGCCTCGACCAATTTCGGGCGCGGACCGATGAACCCGATGTCGGACGCCGAGGTGACCGACAAGTTCATCGATTGTGCGCAGGCGAAACTTGGCACGGCTGCGGCCGAAACTGTCTGCGCGACATTCCTCGCGCTTGAGACGGACAGCCTGCTTGGCCCGCTTCTGGCGCGGCTCTCCGGCAAGGGAGCATAACGGGATGCTGACGGTGTTTGGACGGCGCAACTCCTCGAACAGCGCCAAGGTGTTCTGGCTGTTGGATGAATTGGGGCAGGACTATCGTCTGGTGCCCACCGGCCGCGGCTTCGGCCCCACCGACACGCCGGAGTTTCTGTCGATGAACCCCTTCGGCAAGGTGCCTGTGGTGCGGGATGGCGATACCGTGGTCTGGGAATCCAACGCAGTGCTGCGCTATCTGGCCGGTCGGCAGCCGACCCTGCTCTGGCCGCAGGAGACCGGGGCCCGTAGCAGGGTCGATGGCTGGATGGACTGGGCCTCGATCTCGTTCACTCCGGTCATGACCCGCCTGCGCAAGGCCCGGGCAGCCGGCAAAACAGAGGATGCAGACCTGCCGGCGGTCAAAGCGGCGGTCGCCGCACTGGACAGTTGGCTGGCCGATCACCGCTTTCTGGCGGGGGACCAGTTGTCGCTCGCCGATATAACGGCCGCCCCATCGGTTCACCGCTGGTTCCTGTTGCCCGAAAGCGGCGCTGAGTTCCCGCATCTGCGTGCCTATGCCCAACGGCTGGGGACAAACCCCCACTATCAGCGCCATATTCGCGATGCGCTGAGTTGACCTGCCGGCCCAAGACGGCTTCCCACGATGCAGTCGCGGCAAGCCCTGCTCATGCTGAAGCGCAACGGGGATCTGACCGGGGCGCGCAGCAAAGTGCGCAACGACGGTCCGTCCGGACACGTTCCTGACCGCCGTCCGCCCAGATCACTTGCGCAGTCGGCGGGCAATCTCGCGGCGCTCCCAATCCGGGCCGAAGAACGTGGAGATCTGGAAGGCGGACAGGCCATGCGCCGCCAGCCCAATCCCCCACCCGATTGCCGGAAAGACCACCCACAGGAATCCCGGCGAGACCCACAGATTGATGACGAGAAGCAGGAACATCACCAGCGCATAGCGAATGGCATGCAGATAAAACGCCTTGATGTCCCTGACATGGTCCTCGACTGCGGGAGCGATGGGGCTGGTTGAAGAGAGGGCTTCAGGCATGTCGTCGTCCTTTCTGAGTGCGGCGAAATCGACATCGAGAGCAGCAGCCAGGCACTTCAAGGTCTCGGGCGTTGCCTTCGCACCGCGCTCGAGGCGCTGGATGGTGCGGGCACTCACGCCGGCCATATCGGCGAGCTGTTCCTGGCTCAGGCCTTTTTCGAGACGGTATTTGCGGATGACCATGAAAAGCCTGCGGTGATGTCCGATACCGAACCCATGCCCTAACGGCCGTCATTCCACCACGACAGCAGCACGACTTCAACACGCCACGGTGGCGACAAATCGTGCTGATCGGCCCGGCGACAGGCGTGCGCCCAAAGCATTGCGAAACGATCCAACGGCTTCTTTGGTGAGAGCTTTTGCCGGGCAAGCAAGGTCGATGTCGTCGGATGATTTCCTGCTGCGCCCTGCGCGCGCATCCGCCACGCGGGACTGCGCCGAGCCCCGCGTGCGGTCGATGTTTCCAGATGATCTGTTTCGGCTCCCGCCGCCTTGTTACTGCGTGCGTTCGAGCACCTTGCGCAGGGTGCCGATCAACTGGCCGATCTCCGCCTCGCCGATGGAGAGCGGCGGTGACATGGCAATGACGTCGCCGGTGACGCGGATCATGCAGCCTTCCTGGAAGCAGGCGGTGAACACGTCATAGGCGCGGGCGCCCGGCGCGCCGGGGCGCGAGGCGAGTTCGATGCCGCCGATCAGGCCGAGATTGCGGATGTCGACGACATGCGGCGCGTCCTTCAGCCCGTGCAGCGCCTCTTCCCAGGCTGGAGCAATGGCGGCGGCGCGGGTCAGCAGCCCGTCGCGCTCGTAGATGTCGAGCGTCGCAAGACCCGCGGCGCAGGCGATCGGATGACCCGAATAGGTGTAGCCGTGGAACAGCTCGATCGTGCCTTCCGGCCCGTTCATGAAGGCGTCGTGGATGCGGTCGGTGGTGAAGACCGCACCCATCGGCACCGCACCGTTGGTCAGGCCCTTGGCGGTGGTGAAGATGTCCGGCATGACGCCGAAGAACTGCGAGGCGAAGGGCGTGCCGAGACGGCCGAACCCGGTGATCACCTCGTCGAAGATCAGCAGAATGCCGTGCTTGTCGCAGATCTCGCGCAGGCGCTGCAGATAGCCCTTCGGCGGCACCAGCACGCCGGTGGAGCCGGCGACCGGCTCCACGATGACGGCGGCGATCGTCTCGGCGCCGTGCAGGCCGACAAGGCGCTCAAGATCGTCGGCAAGATGCGCGCCCCATTCCGGCTGGCCGCGCGAGAAGGCGTTGTGCTCCGGCGCATGGGTGTGCGGCAGATGGTCGACGCCGGTCAGCAGCGTGCCGAAATGGCGGCGGTTGTTGACGAGGCCGCCGACGGAGATGCCGCCGAAGCCGACGCCGTGATAGCCGCGCTCGCGGCCGATCAGGCGGGTGCGCGAGCCCTCGCCGCGCGCCCGGTGCCAGGCCAGCGCGATCTTCAGCGCCGTGTCGACGGATTCGGAGCCCGAGCCAGTGAAGAAGACATGCTCGAAGCCGTCCGGGGCGAGTTCCTTGAGCCGCTCGGCGAATTCGAACGCCAGCGGATGGCCCATCTGGAAGGAGGGCGCGTAGTCCATCTCGAGCAGTTGGCGGTGCACCGCATCGGCGATCTCGGCGTGACCGTGGCCGGCATTGCAGCACCACAGGCCGGCAGTACCGTCGAGGATCTCGCGTCCGTCATCGCTGGTGTAGTGCAGGCCCTTGGCGCCGACCAGCATGCGCGGCGAAGCCTTGAACTGGCGGTTGGCGGTAAAGGGCATCCAATAGGCATCGAGCTTGCGGTTGCTCTTGCCCCGGGGCGTATCGTCCAGCATGTCCATTGCGGCCTCTCCGGCGGTTTTTGTCAATCTGCAGCCTGCGCTCTTTTTCCATCCTGAAACAGTCTGTTTCTTGATTTTTGCAAGCCATTGTTTCTACTAGGGAAGATAGGAGAGCGTTGAGGATCGTAAACATGTCTAACGGCAGGCCCGGCGGCAGCGACACGGAACTCGACATCGGCGGCCGGCTGCGGGCCCTGCGCGCCGCGCATGGGCTGTCGCAGCGCACGCTGGCGAAGCGGGCCGGTGTCACCAATGCAACGATTTCGCTGATCGAGTCCGGTCGCATGAACCCGTCCGTCGGCGCGCTGAAACGGGTGCTCGACGGCATCCCGGTCAGCCTCACCGATTTCTTCGCCTTCGAGCCTGGCGCCGAGCGGCAGGTGTTCTTCCAGGGCGAGGAGCTCAAGGAGATCGGCAAGGGGCGAATCTCCTATCGCCAGGTCGGCGGCAATCTGTTCGGCCGGCGGCTGCAGATCCTGCACGAGCGCTACGAGCCGGGCGCCGATACCGGGCGGGCACCGCTCTCCCACGACGGCGAGGAAGGCGGCGTGGTGATCTCCGGCCGGCTGGAAGTGACGGTCGGAGATCAGCGCAAGATCCTGGGGGCGGGCGATGCCTACGCCTTCGACAGCACTGTGCCGCACCGCTTCCGCGCAGTCGGGCCGGAGCCCTGCATCGTGGTCAGCGCCTGCACGCCGCCGAGCTTCTGACAGTCTCCGGGGGCGGGGTCAGCGGCCGGTCGCCGGCGCCGGTGTGGAGGCCGGAACCGTCAGCGGAGCACGCCCATAGCGGGCCAGCACCGCCAGCAGGTCCTTCACTGGCAGCGCCCGGCAGACGTGACCGGCGGGCTTTGCCATCGGCGCGTCCTCGGCTGCCAGCATGGCGTTGAGCACCGCCTCGTCCACCGCCTCGACGGCGGCCAGATAAACCGGATCGAGCAGCTCGTCGTTGAGCGTGCGCATGTCACGCCAGGGCCCGGAAAGCTGCGGCAGGTCCATGCGGTTGGCGGTGCTGAACGCCAGGAAGATATCGCCGGAACTGTTGCCGCCGGGCGTGCCGCCGCGGCCGATGCCAAGAGCGGCACGGCGGGCGAGACGCTCCAGTTGCGAGGGGCCGAGCGGCAGGTCGGTGGCGACGACGGCGATGATCGAGCCGCGCTCGCTGGGCATCTCGGCAATGCGGTCGCGCTCGAGATGGCGGCCAACCGGAGCGCCGAGCACGGTGAGCCAGGGCCGGTGGCCATGGTTGGCCTGGACCAGAACGCCGAGGGTGAAGTCCTCACCCGCCACCGCGAGGCGGCGCGAGGATGTGCCGGTGCCGCCCTTGAACTCGTAGCAGATCATGCCGGCCCCGCCGCCGACATTGCCTTCCGCCACCGGGCCGGAGACGGCCGCTCCGATCGCCGCCAGAACGTCGTCCTCGCCGACATGCTGGCCGTTGATGTCGCTGAGGACGCCGTCATAGGTCTCGGCGATCACCGGCATTGCCCACAGGTGGTGCCGCGCGAACGCTTCGGCATGATGGGAGAGGATCCAGCGGGTCGCCGCATGATGGGCGATGCCAACCGAATGGGTGTTGGTAATCACCAGCGGGCCGAGGAAATGGCCGGCGTCGCGCACCCAGTGGCTGCCGGTCATCTCGCCATTGCCGTTGAGCGTATATTGCCCCGCCCAGACCGGACTTGGATGCGTGTCGAAGCCGCGCGGCAGGATGGCGGTGACGCCGGTCAGCACCGGCGGCGTGCCGGAGCCGGCCGGTCGCTGCAGGGTCTTGAAGCCGATCAGGACGCCGGGCACGTCGGTGATGGCATTGAAGGGACCGCAGCAGCCGGGCAGGTCGAGGCCCAGATCGCGGGCGCGCGGCTTCAGCGGGGCGCTTCGGGCGGTCATATCATTTTCCTCGCGATCTGAGATAGAGGCCGAGCGATGCGACGACGAAGGAGAAGACCAGCATGACAGTCGCTATCGCGTTGATTTCCGGCTTAATTCCCCGCCGCAACATGCCATAGATGAAGACCGGGAGGGTGGTCGAGTCGACTCCGGAGATGAAGTAGGTGATGACGAGATCGTCCATCGAGATGATGAAGGCGAGCAGCGCACCGCCGATCACGCCGGGCAGGATCAGCGGCAGCGTCACCTTGCGGAACGTGGTCCAGCCGTCGGCGCCGAGATCGGCCGAAGCCTCCTCCAGCGACCGATCCATGCCGGCGAGCCGGGCACTGACCACGATGAAGACATAGCTGGTCAGGAAGGTGCAGTGGCCGATGATGATGCTGACGAGGCCAAGGCTCATGCCGAAGCTGACGAAGAAGACCAGCAGGGCAATGCCGAGGACGATGTCGGGCATGATCATCGGCATGAACATCAAGGCCCGGTAGAACGAACGCAGGCGGAAGCGAAAGCGCGCCACGGCCAGCGCCACCGAGGTGCCGAAGACGGTGGCAACGAGGGTCGTGGTCAGGGCCACGATCAGGCTGTTGCGCACCGCCTTCAACAACTGATCGGTCGACTGCACATAGAGCGACAGTTCGTCGAGGCCGGTGGAGAGGCCGAAGATCGAGCGGTACCAGTCGAGGGTGAAGCCGCTCCAGATCATCATGTTGACCGGATTGGCGTTGAACGAGAAGACGACGATCAGGATGATCGGCGCGTAGATGAAGGCGAAGAAGAGAACGCCGTAGAGACCGAGAAGGCCGATCCTGTTGCGCGGTGCGGACATGGGCTCAGCTCCTTGCGCCGGAGGGAGCAGCATCGTCGTCGCGCGCCAGCAGCCGCACATAGACGACGAGCAGCAGCAGCACCGCGGCCATCACCGTCATGCCGAGAGCCGCACCGAATGGCCAGTTGCGCGCCGACAGGAACTGCTGCTCGATGAGGTTGCCGGTCATCATCACCTTCGCCCCGCCGAGCAGCGAGGGCACGACGAAATTGCCCAGACTAGGGATGAAGACGATGATCGAACCGCCGACGATGCCCGGCAGGGTCAGCGGCAGCACCACCTTGCGGAAGGTCTGGAAGCGGCTGGCACCGAGGTCCTGCGAAGCCTCGACCAGGCTGGCGTCGAGCTTTTCGACGCTGGCATAGAGCGGCAGGAACATGAAGGGGATGAACACATAGATCATGCCGATCACCACGGCGGCTTCCGTGTAGATGATCTCCAGTGGCCGCTCGACGAGGCCGAGGCCGAGCAGCGCCTGATTGACGAAGCCGGTCGGCCGCAGCAAGAGCACCCAGGCGAAAAGGCGCACCACCAGGCTGACGAAGAACGGCAGGGTGATGAGGAAGATGAAGAGGTTGCGGGCGCGTGGACCGAGCCGGCTGACCCAGAAGGCGGCCGGATAGCACAGCAGCAGGCAAAAGAACGAGGTCTGCAGCGCCAGCCATAGAGAGCGGGCGAAGATGCGCAAATACACCGGATCGAAGCTTTCGTAGCGGGTGTTGGCCCAGCCGAAGATGCGACCGAAGTTGAGATGGTAGAAGGTCCACTCGACGCCGCCATAGAGGCCGGGCTCCAACCAGCTATAGACGAACATCAGCGCCAGCGGCCCGACAAAAAACACCGCCAGGAACAGGGTCGGCGCCGCGAGCAGGAGGGCGAGCGCGGCCTGCCTGCGCAGCGCGTTGGGGCCGTGCACGATGGCCTGCCGCCCGGTCATGGCTGCCCCTCCAGCACATGGATCGCCGCCTGCGGCACGAAGAGCGAGACCGGGCGACCGGGGGCAAACCCCGCGCTTGCCGCGCCGATGCCGCCGCGGGCCGTCACCTTCAGCGGATCGAGCCCGGCCACGTCGACGGCAAGGCGATAGTCCGTGCCGCCGAAGAACGCCTGGGCGAGCCTGCCCGACAGGGCAAGGCCATCGTCCCGGCGGGCCGCGCCGGCGGACGCGCCACCGGTTTCGCTCGCCGCGGACAGGTCGATCGCCTCGGGCCGCACCAGCAGCGTGGCACGCGCTCCCGGCGTGAGGGAGCGGCCGGCAAGGTGCACCCGGGTTCCGTCCGCGATCTCCACCAGACTACCCCCGGCATCGGCGGAGACGACAGTCGCGGCCAGCAGGTTGCTCTCGCCGATAAACCGGGCGACGAAGGCATTGGCCGGACGATAATAGACGTCCTCCGGCCCGCCGCATTGCTGGATCCGGCCGCCGTCGAGGACGACGATGCGGTCGGACATGGTCAGCGCCTCCTCCTGGTCGTGGGTAACGAAGATGAAGGAGATGCCGAGCTCGTGTTGCAGCAGCTTCAGCTCTTCCTGCATCTTCTGACGCAGGTTGCGATCTAGCGCGGAGAGCGGCTCGTCGAGCAGCAGCAGCTTCGGCCGGGCGACGATGGCCCGGGCAAGCGCCACCCGCTGCTGCTGGCCGCCGGAGAGCTGGCGCACCGAGCGTTCGCCGAAGCCGGACAGGCTGACGAGCTCCAGCGCCTCGCCGACACGGCGGGTCCGCTCGCGGGCCGGCACGCCGGCGACCTCCAGGCTGTAGCCGACATTGCGCGCCACGTTCATATGCGGAAACAGCGCGTAGTTCTGGAACACGGTGTTGACGGGCCGCGCATGGGCCGGCCGGCCCAGAATGGAGGCGCCGTCGATCAGGATATCCCCGGAATCGAGGTCCTCGAAGCCGCTGATGGTGCGCAGCAAAGTGGTCTTGCCGCAGCCCGAGGGCCCGAGCAAGGTGACGAATTCATTGTCGGAGACAGTGAGCGACAGGCCGTCCAGGGCGGCGACGCGCACCCCGTCGGGCGTCACGAACTGCCGGGCGGCGTCGCGGATCTCGAGAAGCGGTGGCATGCAAGCTCCCGGATGAATCGGAGGGGAACCGGAAGGATCCGGCGGCGCGAACACGCCGCCGGGGGAGGGAGACAAGGCCGCTACTGCGCCGTCTTCACCCGCGTCCACTCGCGGTTGTAGAGCTTCAGATCCTGTCCCAGATCCTCGAAGATCTCGAGCTTGTCCATCACCTCCTGCGGCGGATAGATGCTTTCGTTGCCTCGGATGGCCTCGGGAATAAGTTCCAGCGCCGGCACGTTGGGTGTGCCGTTGAGCTGCTGCGAGACATTGAGCGCGGCGATCTCCGGGCGCAGGTAGAACTCCAAGAAACGGATGGCGTTCTCCTTGTTCGGCGCCGAGGCGAGCACGCACATGTCCTCCTGGTACATCGTCGCCCCCTCCTTGGGGATGATGTATCTGAGGGTGTCGGGCATCTCCTGGGCGAAGATATTGGCGCCGACATACCAGTGCGCGGCGGCGACGTCGCCCGACTGGACCAGCGGGATGCTGTCATAGGTGAAGGCGCTGATATTGCCGACCCGCTCGATGATGTAGTCGGCGGCCTGACGCACCTCGTCCTCGTCGCGCGAGTTGACGGAATGGCCGTTCATGATCAGGCCGATGCCGAGCGTCTCGCGCAGGTCGTCGAGCAGGATGATCTTCTCGCCCTTTTCAGCCAGCGCGAAGAGGTCCGCCCAACCCTCGATGCCTTCCGCCTTCTGGCGGTTGTAGACGATGCCGACGCTGCCCCACGCATAGGGCAGGCAATACTCGGCCTGTGGGTCAGTCCTGGCGCGGATGAACTGCGAGTCGATGTTCTTGAAGTCGGGATGGCTGCCGATGTCGGTCTTCGCCAGAAGGCCGAGTTGGTGCATGATGTCGTGCATGTGCACGGACGGGAAGACGATGTCATAACCCGTCGCCCCGGCCTGGATCTTCGCCAGCATTTCCTCGTTGGTACCGTAGGTATCGAGGCTGACCTCGACGCCGAACTCCTCCTTGAACGTCTCGAGGATCTTGGGATTGATGTAATCGCCCCAGTTGTAGAGGCTCAGCTTGCCCTCGGCGGCGGCCTGCTGCGGAACAACCGCAAGGACGCCCGCAGACAGCGCGATGACGGCGCCGAGCAGCGCCGTCGACGACTTGGGCTTTACGCCCAATGAGAGTTCCATTGTTCGGCTCCCCTTTTGGAAGGTGAAGGAGTGACCGGGTTTTCTTTGGTCCCGAGCCTTTTTTGTTTGACGAATGAAAGGTGCCATTTAAATTACAAAATCTGCAAATGTTATTTTTCTGTCATGAGAGGTCACCATGCGGGAAGGTTTCGCCAGCTATCCGACCGTCAGCTTCCAGGAACTGGCGGAGAAGATCGAAGCCGCCCTGCCCGGCCTGCCGACGCAGGAGGCCCGGCTTGCCCAGTTCATGCTGCTGAACCTGGACACGCTCGGGCTGGAGACCGGCCGGACCCTTGCTGCCAAAGTGGGAGTGAGCGAGGTGACGGTGGGGCGGCTGCTGCGGCGGCTGGGCTGCGACGGCATGCGCGGCCTCAAGGCGATGATGCGGGAACAGTATTCCCTGTCACCCGGCCACGGGCGACAGGCGGGGGCCGTCGCGCCGCCCCTCGGCGACCGGCTCGAGCGGGTTCTGAAGGCGGAGGTCGAGGCACTGCACAGCGTCTTTCAGCAGGCCGGCGGCCCGGCCTTCCGCACGCTGGTCGACCTGCTGGCGGGCTCGGCCGCCATCCATGTCACCGGCTTCCAGTCGGTGCGGGGCATCGCGGAAGATTTCTCAAGGCGCTTGGCCATCGCCCGCCCGGCAGTGCGCTACCTCTCCGCCCATGACGGCATGCTGGCCGAATGGCTGCCGGAGAGCGGTACCGCGCCGGACCGGGTGCCGGGCGCCACCTGCCTGCTGCTGGTCGATGTGGTGCCCTATGCGAGGGAGTCCCAGGATCTTGCGCGCATCGCCCGTGCGCAGGGGCGGCGCTGCGCCGTGGTCACCGATGAATACTGCCACTGGGCCAAGGATCTCGCCGATGCCGTGATCCATGCCCCCTCGCGCAGCGGCCTCTACCTGGAATCGACGGTCGGCGTCATCTCGGCGCTGAACCTGATCGTCGACGCGGTGGCCGAACGGCAGGACGACGGCGGCGCCGCCCGAATCCACCAGTGGAAGCTGCTTGCCCGCGACATGCGGCTGTTCTAGCGGGGCGAAGATCGGAATCCGAAGCGCCTGCACAACCGGCACAGGCCGGGCGCGCGCGTCGCAACCGGTTCGGACAAAACGGAAAGCCGTGGTATCGTCCTCGGTCGGCGGGCTTTGTTCCGCCGCTCGCCTGTGCATGCAAGCCGCCTCCCCGGCAGCCCGCCTGACCTCACATGAGCGCCAAGCCCGTCCATGATCTTTCTCCGTCTCCTTCGCTCCATTGTCCGCCGCGGCAGTCTCAGGGTCGTCGACATGGCCGGCCGCTCCCATCTTCTGGGCGACGGCTCGCCCCCGGTCGCGACCGTTCGGCTGTCGACCGAGGCCTCCGACTGGAAGCTGGTCCGCAACCCGGTGCTCGGCCTCGGCGAGGCCTATATGGATGGTAGCCTCACGGTCGACGACGGGCGGCTCTACGAGGTGCTGGACCTTCTTGCCCGCAACTATGGCAAGGAGGCCGGTCATCCCTGGATGTCCTTGCTGGAGCGGGTCACCGCCAGGCTGAAACAGTCCAACCCGCTGGGCCGGGCGCAGAGCAATGTCGCCCATCACTACGATCTGTCGCCCGCCCTCTACGACCTCTTCCTCGATAGCGACCGGCAGTATTCCTGCGCCTATTTCCGCTCCCCTGACGACACGCTGGAGGAGGCGCAACTCAACAAGAAGCGACATATCGCGGCGAAGCTGATGCTTGACCGGCCAGGTCTCAAGGTGCTGGACATCGGCTCGGGGTGGGGCGGCATGGCGCTTTACCTTGCCGAAGCCTATGGCGCCGAAGTGACCGGGGTGACGTTGAGCGAGGAACAGTTCGCCCATTCCCAGGCGCGCGCCGCCGCGTCGCCGGCAGGGGAACGCGTGTCGTTCCACCTCAGGGACTACCGCGAGCAGCAGGGGCCGTTCGACCGCATCGTCTCGGTCGGCATGTTCGAGCATGTCGGCAAGCGGCACTACCTGGAATATTTCACGAAGCTGCGCGAGTTGCTTGCCCCGGACGGGGTCGCGCTGATCCACGCGATCGGCTATTCGGACGTGCCCGCCCCGATCAACCCCTTCATCCGCAAGTACATTTTCCCCGGCGCCGATCTGCCTTCGATGTCGGAAGTGTTCGCGGCGGTGGAGAAGACGGGGCTCTTTGCCACCGATGTCGAGATCCTGCGGCTGCACTATGCCGAAACGCTGCGCCACTGGCGCGAACGCTTCCTCGCCCACCGCGAGGAGGTGCTGAAGATCTACGACGCGCGCTTCCTGCGGATGTGGGAGTTCTATCTGGCGCTGTGCGAGGTCGGCTTCCGGCAGCGCACCAACATGGTGTTCCAGTTGCAACTGACAAAGCGGATCGACACGGTGCCAATCACCCGCGACTACATGGCCGAGGCGGAGCGCGCGGCCGAGGCGCGCGAGGCGAAACGTTAGAAGCCGAGCGCATCCTTGAGCGCCGGAGCGCGGCCCTGCGGCGCAAGGTCGAGATCGGCCTCGATATGGTCGATATGCTCGCCAACCAGCCGTACGAGCCGATCCGCTTCACGGGCAGCCAGCGCCTCCAGAATGCCGCGATGCTCCGCATGGGCGCAACTGGAGGCATCCGAGCGACCATAGAGTGCGATGACCAGCGAGGAGCGCGCGACCAGTTCCTCCATGAAGCGGTGGAGGATGGCGTTCCCCGCGACTTCGGCCAGCAACAGGTGGAAGTCTCCTGACGCCTTGATCTCCGCCTGGCGGGCCGCCGGGCCGGGAGCGGCGATCTGGCTCGCCTCCTCGGCAATCAGTGCGGCAAAGCGCTCCAGCGCGGCGGCATTGATGCGCGCGCAAGCCTCGCGGGCAATGCCCGGTTCGATCAGCCGGCGGGAGGCAAAGATCTGGCGCGCCTCGTCGGGCGAGGGATTGGCGACGAAGGCGCCGCGGTTGCGCTCGCTGCGCACGAGCCCCTCGAAAGCGAGCATCTGCAACGCCGCGCGCACGACGGTGCGGCTGACATCGAACAGAGCGCCGACCTCGGCCTCCGACAGCTTGGTACCGGGCGCCAGCTTGCGGCCGACAATGGCCAGCCGCAGCCGGTCGCGGATGGCGCCGGCACGGTCGTCGGAAAGCTGGCCGCCGGGGGCGGCGTGGTCGTGAACAGTCATCTCATCTGATTCCCCGCAACCCTTTTAGCGCGTTTCCGCCGCCTCGCACAGGGAGCGCATACGACCCTCACCAAGATTGCATACAATCTTTTCATGTTTTGCCGACAATCGCACAGAATCTGTGCAGCGCGGCAAGATGGCGCTCCGCACCTCACAGCCAGCCTCGCAGAACCATTTGAAAAACCGTTGAAAAGCTCGGAGTTCCGCGACTGGCACGCATGATGCATCGCAGCAGCCACGCCAGAGGGGAACGCGCATGAGCAAGGCTGCCGCCATCGACATTGCCTCCGTCACCAAGGTCTACGGGTCGACCACGGCCGTGCATGCGATCAGCCTGAAGATCCCGGCCGGCAGCTATTGCTGCCTGCTCGGTCCATCGGGCTGCGGCAAGAGCACGACGCTGCGGATGATCGCCGGCCACGAGAGCATTTCGGACGGCGACGTGCGGCTCGGCAACCAGGTGGTCACCGACCTGCCGCCGGCACGCCGCGGCACCTCGATGATGTTCCAGTCCTATGCGCTGTTCCCGCATCTCGATGTCACGGACAATGTCGCCTTCAGCCTGAAGATGAAGGGCGTCGGCAAGCAGGAGCGGCGGCGGCGGGCGCTGGACATGCTCGAACTGGTGCATATGGAGCCCTATGCCGCGCGCCGGCCGGCCCAGCTTTCGGGTGGCCAGCAGCAGCGCGTGGCGCTCGCCCGCGCGCTGATCACCGATCCGCAGGCCCTGCTGCTCGACGAGCCGCTATCGGCGCTCGATCCCTTCCTGAAGGTCAAGATGCGGGCCGAGTTGAAGCGGCTGCAGGCCTCGCTCGGCATCACCTTCGTGCATGTCACCCACTCCCAGGAGGAGGCGATGGCGCTCGCCGACCTGATCGTGGTGATGAATGCCGGGAGGATCGAACAGGCGGCGGCGCCGCGCACCGTGTTCGAGCAGCCCGCCAATGCCTTCGTCGCCCGCTTCATGGGCGATCACAACGTCATCACCGGCCGCCTTTCGAGCCGCGACGAGCGCGGCGTGACCATCGCCCCGGCCGGTGGCGGGCTGTTTGCCGCCGACGGCACGCCGCCGGACGCGAATGAGGCCATCGACATTGCCGTGCGCACCGACCGGGTGCGGATCGGCCCGGCTAGCGCGCCCGGCCTCGGCTTCACCGGTGTGGTGCAGAACATCGAATATCGCGGCTCGTCGGTGAAGCTCACCGTCGCCGGAGCCGGAGTGGACGACTTCACAGCAATCGTCAGCGACGCCGATTTCTTCGCCGCGCCCGTCAAGGTCGGCGATGCGGCGCCGCTCGCGTGGAACCGGGAGGACGCCATCGTCCTCGGCCGCCTCGCTTCCTGAAAATCCAAGGCCGACCATCAAAAGAGAGGGGAACTGAAATGACGACGACACCGACCACCAAGACCGCCACCGGCGCGAGCGGCCTGTCCCGCCGCTCACTGCTGAAGACGGGTGCGGCTGCCGCCGGCCTTGTCGCCGGCAGCGGGGCCATCACCGGCTTCCCGACCATCTGGGCGCAGAACCCGATCACCCTGCGCCAGTTCGGCACCGGCGTGTCGAACCTCAACGCCATCGCCGAGAAGTGCAAGGAAGACCTCGGCATCACGCTGGAAATGACGGCAACCGATTCCGACGCTGCCGCCCAGCGCGCCGTCACCCAGCCGGACAGCTACGACATCGCCGATATCGAATACTGGATCGCCAAGAAGGTGTTCCCGGCCGGTGTGATGCAGCCGATGGAGGTCTCCCGGCTGAAATACTACGACAAGATCGTGCCGCTGTTCATCGACGGCAAGCTGACGCCGGACAGCGTCATCGCGCAAGGAACGGCGCCGCACACCGTCGGCTTCGTCGAGGGCAAGGACTCCACCACCTTCGCCAGCGGCCCGACCGACTGGCTGACCATGGTGCCGACGATCTACAACGCCGACACGCTGGGCATCCGTCCGGACCTCGTCGGTCGCGAGATCACCACCTGGGCCGACATCATGGACCCGGCCTTCAAGGGCAAGACCTCGATCCTCAACATCCCCTCCATCGGCATCATGGACGCGGCCATGATCATGGAGGCACTGGGCGAGGTCCAGTATGCCGACAAGGGCAACATGACCAAGGAGGAGATCGACAAGACCATCGAGTTCCTGATCAAGGCCAAGAAGGATGGCCAGTTCCGCGCCTTCTGGAAGTCCTTCGACGAGAGCGTCAACCTGATGGCCTCGGGCGAGGTGGTGATCCAGTCGATGTGGTCGCCGGCGGTGGCCGCCGTGCGCTCGCGTGGCATTCCCTGCGTCTACCAGCCGCTGAAGGAAGGCTACCGCGCCTGGGGCGGCGGCATCGGCCTCGCCAAGCACCTGTCGGGCGCCAAGCTCGATGCGGCGTACGAGTATATCGACTGGTACCTCTCGGGCTGGGTCGGCGCCTATCTCAACCGCCAGGGCTACTACTCCGCCGCCATGGAGACGGCGAAGGAATACATGTCCGAGGACGAGTGGGGCTTCTGGGTCGAGGGCAAGCCGGCGGCGGGCGACATCCTGTCGCCGGACGGCAGGGTGATGGAAAAGGCCGGTGCCGTGCGCGACGGCGGCTCCTTCAACGAGCGCATGGGCAAGGTCGCCTGCTGGAACTCGGTCATGGACGAGGACCGCTACATGGTCCGCCGCTGGAACGAGTTCATCGCCGCCTGAGGATGATCTCACCGCTCTCCCGGGACGACCACCGTCCCGGGAGAGCGGCTTCCCGCATCCTGAAACCCCGCACGGAGCCGAGGCATGACCGCCGCCGCCAATCCGCCTGCCCTCCCGATGAGCGAACCGGACGGGACGCTGCCCGCCCGCCGTCTCGCCCGCTTCGGCAGGTCCGCCGCCGCCTATCTGCAGGCAGCGCCGCTGGCGCTCATCCTCGGCGCCTTCCTGCTGGCGCCACTGGCGATGATCGTCGCGGTGAGCTTCTGGGACTACGACTTCGCCCGGCTCTATCCCGACTTCGTGCTCACCAATTACATCGAAACGCTGGGCTCGGCGGTGACCTGGCGAACCTATCTCAACACGTTCAAATATGCGGTGATCGTCTGGGTGCTGACTCTCGTCATCGGCTTCTGGGTCGCCTATTTCCTCGCCTTCCACGTGCGCAGCCAGACCATGCAGATGGTGCTGTTCCTGGTCTGCACCGTGCCGTTCCTGACCTCCAACATCATCCGCATGATCTCGTGGATCCCGGTGCTCGGACGCAACGGGCTGGTCAACACGGCGCTCGTCGACCTCGGCATCGTGCCGGCCCCGGTGGAATGGCTGCTCTATTCCGATTTCGCCGTGGTGCTGGCCATGGTGCATCTCTACACACTGTTCATGGTGACGCCGATCTTCAACACGTTGATGCGCATCGACCGCGCGCTGGTGGAGGCGGCGCGCGATGCCGGCGCCTCCAGCCTGCAGGTGCTGACCAACGTGATCCTGCCGCTGGCCAAGCCCGGGATGGCGATCGGCACGATCTTCGTGGTGACGCTGGTGATGGCCGACTTCATCACCGTCCAGGTGATGTCGGGCGGGCAGAGCGCCTCTGTCGCCCTGATGATGCGCAACCAGATGTCCTTGCTGCAATATCCGGCCGCCGCCGCCAACGCGGTGGTGCTGCTGGCCATCGTCCTGCTGCTCGTCGCCGCGATCCTGCGCGTCGTCGACATCCGCAAGGAGCTGTGAGATGGGCGAGACTCGCGGCCTCGAATTCTGGATCCTGGCGCTGTTCTTCGCGCTGTTCGTGGTGTTCCTTTACGGACCGCTGTCGGCCATCGTCATCCTGTCCTTCCAGGGACCGGATGGCGGGCTGACCTTCCCGCTCAACGGCACCTCGCTGCACTGGTTCCGCAACCTGACGGAGCGCCAGGCGGTCGGCGATTTCGGCGGCAGCTTCCGCCGCTCGCTGACGCTGGGCGTCGGCGTCATGCTGGTCACCGTCGTGGTGTCGCTGCTGGCGGGCCTCGCCTTCCGCCGCCGCTTCCTCGGCGCGACGCCGCTGTTCTACCTGTCGGTCGCGAGCCTCGTGGTGCCCTCGATCATCGTCTCGCTCGGCATCGGCGTGATGTTCCAGCAGGTGGGCCTGCGCCCGGCCTGGTACAGCTCCGCCTTCGGCGCCCACCTGACCTGGACCCTACCCTTCGGCGTGCTGATCATGTTCGCCGTGTTCAACCGCTTCTCGCCCGCCTACGAGGAGGCCGCCCGCGACCTTGGCGCCAGCGCCTGGCAGACCTTCCTGCATGTGCTGCTGCCGATGATCGCGCCGATGCTGATCGGCGTCGGCCTGTTCGGCTTCACCCTGTCCTATGACGAGTTCGCGCGCTCGCTGATGACGTCGGGCACCTACAACACCCTGCCGCTGGAGATCTACGGCATGACCACCAATGTCACGACGCCGGTGCTCTATGCGCTCGGCACCGTGACGACGCTGTTCTCCTTCCTCGTCATCGTGGCAACGCTCGGCGCCATCGTCTGGCTCGGCCGCCGCCGCGCCCGCGGCCAGGGCACCGCGTGACGGACCGCAGACAATGGACCTCCTGATCGTCAATCCGAACAGCACCGCCTCGATGACCCGCACCATCGAGGCCGCAGCCAAGGCCGTTGCGGGGCCCGGCACGCGGATCGTCGCCGCGACCTCGCAGGCAGGGCCCGCCTCCATCGAAGGCTATTACGACGAGGCGCTGTCGGTGCCGGGGTTGCTCGCCGAAATCCGCGAGGGCGAACGGGCCGGCGCGAGGGCGGCGGTGATCGCCTGTTTCGACGATACCGGGTTAGATGCGGCACGGGCGATGGCCCGCATTCCCGTGCTCGGCATCTGCGAGGCGGCGCTGTCGCTCGCCGCCTTCGTCGCCCGCCGCTTCACCGTGGTGACGACGGCGGAGGCCGCGCGCGTGCCGGTCGAGGATCTGGTCGCGCGCTACGGCATGACGGGCCGGGCGAAGGTGCGCGCTGCCGGCATGTCGGTGCTGTCGCTGGAGGATCCGGCCTCCGGATCCGGCGAACTGCTGCGAGTTGAGATCCGGGCGGCACTCGCCTGCGACCACGCGGAGGCGATCGTGCTCGGCTGCGCCGGCATGGCCGACCTCGCCCGCCGGCTCTCGGACGAGTTCGGCGTGCCCGTGATCGACGGGGTGAGCGCCGCGGTGAAACAGGCGGAGGCGCTTGCCGCGCTCGACCTGTTCACCTCCAAGCGCGGCGCCTATGCTGCCCCCTCGCCCAAGCGCTACAGCGGCGCCATGGCCTCTTTCGCTCCGATGCCGGCAGGGACCAAATGACCGAACCGACACTGCGCACGCTTGCCCTTGATGAACTTCCGCTCCTGATCGACTGGGCCGCCGGCGAAGGCTGGAATCCCGGCCTCGACGACGCCCCGGCCTTCCATGCCGCCGATCCCGGCGGCTTTCTCGGCCTCTTTGTCGACGGCGAGATGGCGGCGGGCATTTCCGCTGTCGCCTATGGGCCGGGCTTCGGCTTCATCGGCCTCTACATCTGCCGGCCGGACCTGCGCGGCAAGGGGCTCGGGCGCCAGGTCTGGGACGCCGGCATGGCACGGCTCGGCGAGCGTTGCATCGGCCTCGACGGCGTGCCGGCGCAGGAAGACAATTACCGCCGCATGGGCTTTGCCGTCGCCTATCGCACCTTGCGCTTTTCGGGACACGCACCCCAGGCGACCCCACCGGCCGGCACCCGCATCGTCTCAGGTGATCCCGGCGGCGCCGGCCTTGCCGCCTATGATGCCGCCATCTTCCCGGCGCCGCGAGAGGCCTTCCTGTCTGCCTGGATCTCGTCTCCGCGTATCACGCGCATGGCCCTGCGGGACGGGCGCATCGTCGGCTACGGCACCGCGCGAAAATGCCTTCAGGGGTGGAAGGTCGGGCCGCTCTTCGCCGACACGCTGGCGGAGGGAACAGCCCTCCTTGCCGCCCTCGGTGAGGCGACGGGCGGCGAGGAGCTGCATCTCGACGTACCCGACACGGGGCACGGCTTCGGGACCTGGCTGGAGCAGGCCGGCTTCGCGCAAGGCTTCGCCACCGCGCGCATGTACCGCAACGGTGTACCGGGGGGCGACCCGGCTCGCGTACTAGCAACGACGACGCTGGAGCTCGGCTGAGGCGTGGGACCTCAGGCGCCCGCGAAAGCCTTCATCCAGCCGAGACCCTCACTGGTCGTACCGCGCGGCCGGTATTCCGCGCCGAAATGGCCCCGATAGCCGGCATCGCGCAGGGCCGGCAGCAGCCAGTCATAGTCGACCTCGCCGCGGCCCGGCTCGCCCCGGTCCGGCACGGCGGCAAACTGGATATGGCCGATCAGGTCGATCCAGCGCTCGGCCTGGCGCAGCAGGTCGCCGCGCATGATCTGCATGTGATAGCAGTCGTACATGATGCGGATGCCCTCGCCGCCGCACTGCGAAATGATCGAAGCGGCGCTCTCGCAGTCCGACAGGAAGTAGCCCGGCACGTCGCGGGTGTTGATCGGCTCCAGCAGCAGGCTCACGCCCCTGGGGGCGGCGAGATCGCGGAAGCGGCGAAGATTGGCGACAAAGGTGCAGCGCGCGGCCTCCCCGTCCGCCTTTCCGGCCATGACATGGATGTTGCCTGCGCCGATGGCCACCGCATAGTCGAGCGCCTGCGTGAAGGCGGCGAGCGCCTCGTCCTCGCGCCCGGCAAGGGCGGCGAGCCCGAACTCGCCCTTCGCCACATCGCCGCGCACCGTGTTGAGCCCGAGCACCGGCAAGCCGGTCTGCTCAAGGGCGGCGGCAAGCTCGGCCGCCGGCACGTCGTAGGGCCAGTGCAGCTCGACCGCGCCGAAGCCGGCGGCGGCCGCCGCATGCACCGCCTGGGGCAGCGCGAGATCGGTCCACAGGAAGCCGAGATTGGCCGAAAGCGGCAGGGAGGTCTTGTTCACGGTCATCGCGCCTCAGTCCCATTCCACATCGAAGTGATCGACTATCGAGCGGATCTCGCCTTCGCTCAGGAGGCGCGGGTTCATCCCGCGCAGCAAGAGGGCGAGACGGGCCGTCTCCTCAAGCTCCTCCATGGCGTAGACGGCCGCCTCCAGGTCCTTGGCCGCCACCACCGGGCCGTGATTGGCCAGCAGCACGGCGCTGCGGCGGCCGGCAAGCCCACGGATCGCCTCGCCCATGGCGGCATCGCCCGGACGGAAGAAGGGCAGCAGCTTCACCTTGCCGAGCCGCATGATCGAATAGGGCGTGAGCGGCGGCAGCACATTGTCCGGATCGACCTCCGGCAGCATCGACAGGGCGACCGAATGGCTGGAATGCAGGTGAACGATGGCGCCGGCCCTGGCGCCGCGCGTCTCGTAAAAGGCCGAATGCAGCGGCATTTCCTTGGTCGGAGCGTCGCCGTCGACATGCTGCCCCCCCGCATCGAAGCGCGACAGGCGGCCAGGGTCGAGACGGCCGAGCGAGGTGCCGGTGGGCGTGACCAGCAAGCCGCCGTCGGAGAGGCGCAGCGAGATGTTTCCCGAGGCGCCGCCGGTCAGACCGCGGTCGAACAGAGAGCGGGCGAGCGTGCACAGAAGCTCGCGTTGCCGTGCTTCCTCGCTCATGCCGCGCCCTTTTCGGACAGGATCGCCAGCGCGCGCTCGAAGAAGTCCTCGCCGCCGAAATTGCCGGACTTCAGCGCCAGCGCCAACTCGGCCCCTTCGACGCGCAAGGCCGGCACGCCCGGATCGATCTCCGGCCCGATGCGCAGCGCCTCGCAGCCAAGGCCGCGCACCACCGCGCCCGAGGTCTCGCCGCCGGCAGACACGATGCGGCCGATGCCGGAGCGGGCGAGCTCGCCAGCAAGATCGGCGAACAGGGTTTCGATGGTACCTGCCAGCGTCTCCGTTCCGTAGACGCCCTGGGCGCGCCGCACCTCGTCAGGATCGGCCGAGGAATAGACCAGCGGCGCGGCGTCCCGGTTCTCCAGCACGAACGCGCGCAGGGTCGCGACGGTGGTCTTGCCGGACATGACATCATCGGCGGTGACTTCCAGCGCAGGATGGTTCGCCTTGTAGCGCGCCACCTGGGCGCGGGTCGCGCGCGAGCAGGAGCCCGACAGCACGACGCCCGGCCCGTCGACCCCGGCAAAGCTGTCGCTGCCGCCGGCAAGCTCTCCCGCACGACGGAAGTTCTCCGGCAGGCCGAGCGCAACGCCGGAGCCGCCGGTGATCAGCACCAACCCTTCCGCCGCCGCGCCGATGGCGTGAAGATCCGCATCCGTAATCGCATCGACGACCACCGGGCCGGCACCGGCCGCCAGCTCGCGGGCAAGACCCCTGGCTATGCCTTCCGCCCCCTTGGCGACATCGGCATGGGCGACATGGCCGACCTTGCGCGGCGTCTGCAGGGCTAGCCAGCGGCGGATGTCCGGATCGGTCATCGGCGTCAGCGGGTGATCCTGCATGCCGGACTCGCTGAGCAGCCGGTCGCCGACGAAAAGGTGCCCCTGGTAGAGCGTGCGGCCCGTACCGGGAAAGGCCGGGCAGACGATGGCGGTCTTCGCCCCGAGCCGGTCCATCAGCGCATCGATGACCGGGCCGATATTGCCTTGCGGCGTCGAATCGAAGGTCGAGCAGTATTTGAAGAAGATCTGCCGGCAGCCCTGCGCCAGCAGCCAGTCGAGCGCCGCCAGCGACTGTTCGACCGCCTCGGCAACCGGCACGCTGCGGATCTTCAGCGCGACGACGCCGGCCTCGACGCCCGGCGCGGCCGGACCTTCCGGCAGGCCGCAATACTGGGTCACCGCCATGCCGCCCTTGACGAGCGTGTTAGCCAGATCCGAGGAGCCGGTGAAATCGTCGCCGATGCAGCCGAGCAGCATGGTCAATCCTTGTCCCTGGAGGCTCCACCCGATGCCGGAACGCCCGGCAGGGCGATGTTGCCCTCACGGGCATAGATCTTGGCGACCGCCACGTCGCCCTCGCGGCCGAGACCGGCATCGTGCGCGGCCCGGAAGCGGGCGAGCGCCGTTTCCGTCAGCGGCACGGAGAGCCCGCCGGCGGAGGCCGCCTCGGCGACGATGCCGAGATCCTTGACGAAGATATCGACGGCCGAATGCGGGCGATAGTCGCCGCCCGCGATGAACGGCCCGCGGTTCTCGAACATCCAGGACGAGCCGGCGCAGCGGGAGATCACCTCCACCATGCGTGCCACCTCGATGCCCTGGCCGACGCCGAAGGTGAGCGCCTCGGCGGTGGCAGCGATGTGGACGCCGGCAAGCAACTGGTTGACCACCTTCATCGCCGAACCGGGGCCGGCGCGGTCGCCGAGCTCGAACACCGTCTCGGCCATCGCATCGAGCGCGGGCCGGGCCGCCGCCAAGGCCGCCGCGGTGCCGGAGGCCATGATCGACAGGCGCCCCTCGGCGGCGCGGACCGCACCGCCGGAGATCGGCGCGTCGAGATAGAGCAGGCCGGTTTCGGCCAGCTTCGCCTCGAAACGCACGGCGTGTTCAGGGGCGAAGGTTGCGCAGGAGACGACGACGGTGCCGGGGCGAAGATGCGGCGCGATGCCGTCCTCGCCGAAGAGCACGGCCTCGGTCTGGGCCGCATTGACGACGACGAGCACGACCGCCGAGGCGTTGCGTAGCGCTGCGTCGCGAGCCGCGCGATCGGAAGCGATGCGCCCGCCATCCGCCTCGAAGGCGGCCATGGCAGCCGGCTCCCGGTCGATGCCGGTGACGGCAAGGCCAGCGCGCAGCAGCGAGCGCGCCATGCCGAGCCCCATGGCGCCGAGGCCGATGACGACGATGGGACCGGTTTTGCTCATGACGCCGCTCCCGCGTCATCCTCAAGATAGGCGATGATGATCGCTTCGATAGAGGCATCGCCCGCAAAGCCGAGATCGCGCGCGCGGCGCGTGTCGAAGGCCTTCGGCCAGGTGGAGATGATCGCCTCGATGGCGGGATCGGGCTGGTGACGGATCAGCGCGACCGCCGCATCGCCCGCCACCTTGCGCAGCGCCTCGATCTGCTCGCCGACGGTCACCGAAACGCCGGGCAGCGTGATGTTGCGACGCCCGCCCATGGCGGCACTGTCGAGATCGCCGGCATGGACGAGATAGCCAACGGCCGCGCGCGGGCTGGCCAGCCAGTGGCGCACGTCGGTGCCGACCGGCAGCACGGCTTCCTTGCCGGCGAGCGGCTCGCGCAGGATGGAGGAGAAGAAGCCGGAGGCCGCCGCATTGGGCTTGCCCGGCCGGACGACGATGGTCGGCAGGCGCAGGCCGATGCCGTCGAAGAAGCCGCGGCGGCTGTAGTCGGCAAGCAGCAATTCGCCGATGGCTTTCTGCGTGCCGTAGCTCGACAGCGGGGTAACGACGTAGTCGTCGCCGATGACATCGGGCAGCGGAATGCCGAACACCGCCAGCGACGAGGTGAACACGACGCGAGGGCAATAGCCCGAACGCCCATGCTCGGCGCGAATCGCCTCGAACAGGTTGCGGGTGCCGTCGAGATTGATCCGGTAGCCCTTGTCGAAATCGCGCTCCGCCTCGCCGGAAACGATCGCGGCGAGATGGTAGATGACGTCGGGACGGGAGGCGACGAGACGCTCCGCCTCGCCGGGCGCGCTGAGGTCGCCGGTCTCGATCGCAACCGGGATGCCGCACTCCGGCGCGCGGGTCGGGACGACATCGAAAAGCGTCATCTGCGAGAGGGCGCCACCGGCGAGGGCTCCTCGCGCGGCCAGCGCCCCGGCCAGCCCCTGGCCGAGCATGCCGCCACCACCGATGATGAGGCAGGTCGTCATTGTCACTCTCTCCTTGCGGGCGGCAGGGCCGGACGCGACATCCGGCGCCGCACCCGATGCGGGCCGCGCCGGATGTCTTTCATGGGTGCATCAGATGCAGCGACCGCCGTCGACTTCGAGCAGCACGCCGGTGATGAATTCCGCCTCGTCGGAGGCGAGGAAGCCACAGGCCTTGGCAATGTCGAGCGGGCGAGACAGGCGGCCGAGCGGAATGCCGGCGATGATCTTCGCCCGCGTCTCCGGCGTGTCCTCGCCCGGCAGGAACTGGTCGGTCAGACCGGTCTCGCCCATCACCGGGTTGATGCCGCAGACGCGGATCTTGCGGTCGGCGAGTTCCACGGCCATGGAGCGCGTGATGGCGATCGCCGCACCCTTGGTGCCGTTGTACCAGGTCAGGCCGGGACGCGGACGCACGCCGGCGGTCGAGGCGATGTTGATGATGACGCCGCCGCCGTTCTTCTCCAGCACCGGCACCGCGTGGATCGCCGCGTGGTAGAGCGACTTGACGTTGACCGCATAGACCTTGTCGAAGGTGGCCTCGTCGACCAGCAGCATCGACTGGTTCTTGTGGGTGGTGCCGGCATTGTTGACGAGGATGTCGAGCTTGCCGAAAGCGTCGAGCGCCGCCTGCACCATCGCCTTGGTGGACTCGCCGCTGGTGACGTCGGCGGTGCAGGCAACGGCGGCGGCGCCGATGTCGCTTGCGACCTTCTGCGCCGCGTCGCCGCGGATGTCGGCGACGACGACCTTGGCGCCCTGCTCGGCGAAGTAATGGGCAATGCCCTCGCCATAGCCGCCGCCGGCGCCGGTGACGATGGCCACCTTGTCCTTCAGTTTCATTGCAGTCTCCCGAAAAGAGGCAGCGCCATCGCTACCTGTAGAACAGCTCGACAAGGCCGAGCGAAATGAACGGCACGTAGGTCACCAGCAGCACGCAGCCCATCACCACCAGCACCATCGGCACCAGGGCCGGAATGATCTTCTGGATGGAGATCTTCGCCACCGCGCAGGCGGCGAAGAGATTGACGCCGACCGGCGGCGTAAACATGCCGAGCGCCAGATTGACCACGATGATCAGGCCGAAATGCACCGGATCGACGCCATAGGCGATGGCAATCGGCGCGAGCAGCGGCGCCAGCACCAGGATGGCCGCGGACGTCTCGACGAACATGCCGACGATGAACAGGAAGACATTGACGGCGATCAGGAAGCTGACGCGGTCGGTGAACACCTGCTGCACCCACTCAGCGATGATCGCCGGAAGGCCAGAGCGGGTGACGAGGAAGGAAAAGAGGCCGGCGCCGGCGATGATCACCATGATCACCGCGCTGGAGATCACCGAGGTGCGCAGCGCCGCGTGGATCTTGGCAAGGCTCAGCGAGCGGTAGACGAAGAGGCCGACGAACAGCGCATAGACCACGGCGATGGAGGAGGCCTCGGTCGGCGTGAAGATGCCGCCATAGATGCCGCCGAGCACGATCACCGGCATCAGCAGGGCCCAGAGCGCATGGACCAAAGCGCCAAAAAACGGCTTACGCCCGTCGCCGTCCATCTTTCCGTAGCCCTTCACCCGGCACAGGATGATCAGGTAGACGAAGAGCGCGCTGGCCACCAGGATGCCGGGGCCGATGCCGGCCAGGAAGAGCTGGCCGATCGAGGTCTCCGTGGCAACGCCGTAGAGGATGAGCGGGATCGACGGCGGGATCAGCACGCCGAGCTCGGCCGAAGAGGCCTGGATCGCGGCGGCAGTGCCGACCGGATAGCCGTGCCGGACCATGGCTGGAATCAGAATCACGCCGATCGCGAAGGTCGTGGCGACCGAGGAGCCGGAAACCGAGGCGAAGATCATGCAGGTGACGACGCAGGTGCAGGCCAGCCCGCCCTGGATGCCGCCGACCATCGATTTCGCCAGTTCCACCAGTCGCTCGGAGATGCCGGCCGCCGCCATCAGATTGCCGGACAGGATGAACAGCGGCACGGCGAGCAGCGGGAACGAGTCGAGGCTGGCGAAGATCCGCTGCACGGCGAGCAGCAGCGGCACAGTCGAGAAGAACTGGATACCGAAGGCGCTGGCAAGGACCAGCGACACGCCGATCGGAACGGCGACGGCAAAGAGGATCAGCAGCGAGAAGGCAAGGGCCGCGTTCATACCTGGCCCTCCACGTCCTTGAGCTCGCCGGAGCGGGCATCATCCTGACCGGTGAAGCTGACGATGGTGCGCGCGATGACACCAGGGACGGCGAGCGCCGCGCCGACCGGCAGCGCCGCATAAACCCAGGCGATGCTGACATCAAGGCCGGCGAGGTTCTGCCGCTGCACCCTGAACGCCATGGCCGTGCCGTACCAGATCAGCAGGGCGAGGAAGATCAGCGACGCGGCGGCAATCACGATGGTGAGCACCTGGCGAAGCGGCTTCGGCCCGACATCCATCAGAAAATCGACGGCGATCATCGCGCCCTGGCGGAACGCGGCGGCGAGACCGAGGAAGACCATCCACATCATCGCGGAGCGGGCGGCGACTTCCGACCACGCGGAAGGATGCCCGAACACGAAGCGCGTCACGACCTGGTAGAAGGTGAGAGCGACGATCACCGCCAGGGCGACGATGGACAGCTCAAGAGCGACGCGGGTCACCCGGCGCTCGGCAGCGAAGAACCATTGCATGATCGAACTCCTGCCGGAGAACCGCTGGCGGCCGCGACGGCGGCGCCACCTGCGGCCGACCGGGGAACGCCATCAGGGGCGACCGCTCGCGGCCGCCCCAGGGACGCCGGTCGCGAGACGACCGTGACCAGTCGCCTCGCGGTGCCCGGCGGGCGGGGCCTTGGGAGGGCCTTACTGCTGGGCGGCCTGGATGCGCTTCAGCATCTCGTCGCCATACTTCGCCTTGAAGCTGTCATAGGCCGGGGCGACGGCCTGCTGGAAGGCAGCCTGATCGACCGTCTCCACCACGTTCATGCCGTTCTGGCGCAGCAGGGCGACGCCGTTGGCCTCGTCGGCCTCAACCTTGGCGCGGGTCGCCTCGACGGCCACCTTGGCGGCCTCCTCGAACCAGCCCTTTTCCTCGTCGGACAATCCGTCCCACAGGCTCGGCGAGGCGAGGATGATGGCCGGCGAATAGACGTGGCCGGTCAGGGTCAGGTTGCTCTGCACCTCCCAGAACTTCGAGGCGGTGATCACCGGGATCGGGTTCTCCTGGCCGTCGATGACGTTCTGCTGCAGGGCGGCGAAGACCTCCGGGAAGGCCATCGGCGTCGGCGAGGCGCCGGCCGCCCGGAAGGCTTCCATATGCACCGGGTTCTCCATGGTGCGAATCTTCAGGCCCTGCAGGTCGGCGGGCGTGTTGATCGGGCGGCTGGAGTTGGTCACGTGGCGGAAGCCGTTCTCCGACCAGGCAAGGGCGACAAGGTTGTTCTCGCTGACCTTGTCGAGCAGTTCCTGACCGATCTCGCCGTCGAGCACGCCGCGTGCCGAGGCATAGTCCTTGAAGAGGAAGGGCAGGTCGAGCACCAGCGCTTCCGGCACGAAATTGCCGAGCGGGCCGGTCGAGGAAATGGTCAGTTCGACCGAGCCGATCTGCAAGCCCTCGATCACGTCACGCTCGCCGCCGAGTGCGCCGGCGGCCTGCTCGCGGATCTCATACTTGCCGCCGCTGAGCTCGGACAGCTTCTTGCCGAACGCCTGGACGCCCATGCTGTAGTGGGAATTCTGCGCCGTGGAATGCGCGAAGTTCAGAACGGTCTGCGCCGTGGCGGCACCCCCCATCGCCATCGAAAGGGCGAGCGTGGACACGACAGTCAAGCTGCGGAAACGAAACATAGCGATATCCTCCCTGGTGTCTCCTGCACCGGTCGCGAAGTTTGGCGGCGATCGATCATCCAGTCAACACGTTTTACAACTTAACTCTAACTGGTATGATGATCACCCGCAAGCTGGGGCCTGGCAATTGCCGCAATAAAGCGTCGGCGCCCGGCGATATTGACCGGACGGCAGGATTGACCAATAAGTCGAGACATGGACAAGGCCGCACCGACATCGCGGTCGGGGGAGTTCACCTTCGCCGACCTCCAGCAGAGCAAGGCCGATCGGCTGGCCGACCGGGTCTATGAGAACCTGTTCCATGCCATCGTCACCGGCATGATCGCGGCAGGCACCAAGCTGCCGCCGGAGAACGTGCTTGCCGGAGAGTTCGACGTGTCGCGCCCCGTCCTGCGCGAGGCGCTGGACAAGCTGCGCGAGGACGGGCTGATCTCCTCGGTGCGCGGCTCGGGCAACTATGTGCAGAACGCCCTCGGCGCCAGCCCCGAGCGCGCCACCGGCGACGACGACCGCGACGCGCTGGAGCGTATCGGCGACATGCTGAACGGCATCGAACTGCGCCTGATCGTCGAGCCGCAAGCGGCCTATCTCGCCGCCAAGCGGCGCGGGCCGGCGGATATCGAGCGGCTGCGCGAGGCGCTCGATCGCTTCTCCGAGGCAATGCACACCAACGCGATCATGCACTATCACGACTATGCGTTCCACGAGGCGGTGGCCATCGCCACCTGCAATCCGCGCATCGTCAAGACGCTGAAATCGCTGGAATATGACGTCACCCGCTCAGTGACCCTGATGCGCTTTCTGGTGAAGTTCCAGCCGCTGGTGCGCGCCGAGGCGGTGCAGGCAGAGCACGAGGACATCTTCCGCCATATCGAGGCGGGCGCGGCGACCAAGGCCAAGCGCGCGATGCGCAATCATATCGAACACGCCCGCACGCGAATGATGAACAGCCGCCCCGGATTCTGACCCCTCATCGCTCTCGGCCAAACGAAACGGGCGGCACCCGAAGGCCCCGCCCGTCCGATCTTGTTGCGATATCCGCGGCTCAGCCGTGCTTCAACACCACGGTCTTGATCGTGGTGAAGCTGATCATGCCCTCGAAGGCCTTCTCGCGGCCGTAGCCGGAGCGCTTCATGCCGCCGAAGGGCAGTTCGATGCCGCCGCCGGCGCCGTAATTGTTGACGAAGACCTGGCCCGCCTCGATGGCATGGGCGCAGCGCATCTGCCGGCCGCCATCCTGGGTCCAGACCGAGGCGGTGAGCCCGTAGGGCGTGCCGTTGGCGAGGCGGATCGCCTCGGCCTCGTCATCGAAGGGAAAGGCCGCCAGCACGGGACCGAAGATCTCGTCGCAGGCGAGGCGGCTGTCGGGCGCCGCACCGTCCAGCAGCATCGGCGGGAAGTAGTAACCGCTTTCGGGCGCGTCGGGTTTCACCTGCCCCTTGGCAACGACCTGTGCGCCGTCGGCGAGCGCCGCCTCGACCAGTTCGGTGACCCGGCGCAACTGGCGGGCGCTGACGATGGGACCGCAGTCTGGATCGTCGATGCCGGGACCGACCTTCAGCGCGGCAAAGCGCTCGGCGAGCCGCGCCATCACCTCCGGATAGATCGAGCGCTCGATGAGCACGCGGCTGCCGGCCGCGCAAGTCTGGCCGGCATTCTGCACGATGGCGTTGACGACGACCGGCAGCGCCGCGTCGAGATCCGCATCGGCAAAGAGGATCTGCGGCGACTTTCCGCCGAGCTCCAGCGTTACCGGCACGTGGTTTTCCGCCGCCGCCTTCGCAACGGCGGTGCCCGTCTGGGGCGAGCCGGTGAAGGAGATGTGGTTGATCCCCGGATGACCGGCGAGCGCTGCACCCGCCTCCATGCCGAGGCCGCAGACGATGTTGAGCGCCCCGGCCGGAAGGCCCGCCTCCAGCGCCAGTTCGGCAAGGCGCAGCGGCGTCAGGCAGGCATCCTCGGCCGGCTTGACGACGCAGGCATTGCCGGCCGCCAGGGCGCCGCCGACCGAGCGGCCGAAGATCTGCGAGGGATAGTTCCACGGGATGATGTGGCCGGTGACGCCATGGGGCACCCGCAGCGCCAGAACGGTCATGCCCTTGGAATAGGGGATCGTCTCACCATGGTGCTTGTCGGCGGCCGAGCCGTAATATTCGAAATAGCGGGCGGTCGCGGCGATGTCGTTGCGCGCCTGGGTCAGCGGCTTGCCGGTATCGAGGCATTCCAGCTCGGCGAGCTCCTCGGCATGATCGAGGATCAGCGCGGAAAAGCGCATCAGGATGCGGCCGCGCTCCAGAGCGCTCTTGGCGCCCCATTCGCCCTCGAAAGCAGCGCGCGCCGCTTCCACGGCCCGGTCAACCTCGGCCGCGCCGCCGCGCGGCAGGCGGGCGAACACCCGGCCGTCGGCCGGGTCGACGACGTCGATGCCGCCCTTGTCCGCGCGGTCGACGACCTTGCCGTCGATGATGTGGCCGAAGGCCGTGATGGATGTCCTGTCGAGCATCGTACTTGCTCCTGAAAGTGGCTGAAACCGGGGAAAGGACCAGCCGACAACACGCACCGGCTGGTTCTGCCAAAGGATCAGGCGAGCGCCTCGGCGATGGCCTTGCCGGCCTCGATCGTGCCGGCGCTGCCGCCGAGATCGCGGGTGCGCGGACCACCCTGCGACAGCACCGTCTCGATCGCGGTCTCGATGGCGCGGGCGGCCTCCAGCTCGCCGAGATGCTCCAGCATCATGGCGCCGGCCCAGATCTGGCCGATGGGATTGGCAATGCCCTGGCCGGCAATGTCGGGGGCAGACCCGTGCACCGGCTCGAACATCGAGGGATTGGCGCGGGTCGGGTCGATATTGCCGGACGGTGCGATGCCGATGCTGCCCGCGACCGCGGGACCGAGATCGGAGAGGATGTCGCCAAACAGGTTGGAGCCGACGACCACGTCGAACCAGTCCGGATGGTTGACGAAGTGCGCGGTCAGGATGTCGATGTGGAACTTGTTCGCCGCAACATCGGGATAGTCGGCCGAAATCGCCGCGAAGCGCTCGTCCCAATAGGGCATGGCGATCTTGATGCCGTTCGACTTGGTGGCCAGCGAGACCTTGTTGCGGCGGGTGCGCGCCAGTTCGAACGCATAGCGCAGGATCCGGTCGGTGGCGCGGCGGGAGAACACCGATTCCTGAATCACCAGCTCTTCCGGCGTGCCCTGATAGAGAATACCGCCGGCGGAGGAATACTCGCCTTCCGAATTCTCGCGGACGATGACGAAGTCGATATCCTTGGCATCGCGGCCGGCGAGCGGCGAGGTGATGCCCTTGAGCAGGCGGGCCGGCCGCAGCGCGACATAGAGGTTGAGCTCGCGGCGCAGGCGCAGGATCAGGTCCCAGGTGGAGATGTGGTCCGGCACGGTGGGCCAGCCGACCGCTCCGAGGAAGATCGCATCGGCGCCGCGCACCTGGTCGACGCCGTCTTCCGGCATCATCCGCCCATGGCGGGCATAGTAGTCGCAGTTCCAGTCGTAGTCTTTCCAGTCGACCGTGAACCCGAAGCGCCGCGCGGCCGCCTCCACCAGCCGCTGGCCCTCGGGCACGACCTCCTTGCCGATGCCGTCGCCCGCAATCACCGCGATATCGTAATTCCTGCCCATGGAGCACCTCCCGAGACGTCTTTAATTCCGGCGGCGACCATGCGGCAAAGCGCCAGATGAGTCAATTGAGTTTACAACTATACAAAACGTCTCAGGCATCCTCGCGGTGCTGATAGAGAAGATCGCTGCGGTCGAGATGGATGCCCATGGCGGCGGCGGCGCCCTCCTGGTCGCCGGTGGCGAGCCGGTCGACAATCACCGCGTGCTCGGCCAGGGTCTTGGTCTCGCCGCCGGACCACAGCAGCAGCTCCGAATGATAGTTGAACAGCCAACTGAGCATGGCATCGCCGACGGCGGCGAAGATCGGGTTGCCCGACAGCGAGGCGATCTTGCGGTGGAAGGCGATATCGGCGGCGATGAAGGCCTCGGCATCGCCCAGTGCCTCGCGCTGGCGGTCGACGAGCCGGCGCAACTCGGCGATATCGTTCGCCGTGGCATTGGCCGCGGCAAGACGCACCATGCCCATTTCGAAAAAGCGGCGCGCCTGCTTCAGGTGCTCCAGATTGTCCGGCGAGGCCGACAGCATCAGGCGGGCCACCCCGTCGATCTGCCGGATCACCGTGTCGGCGGTGAGCGCGCTGACCCGGGCCCGCTCGCCGTGGGAGATGCTGATCAGGCCCATCGTGTCGAGCGATTGCAGCGCCTCGCGCACCGCCGGCCGGCCGACGCCGAAGCGCTCCATCAGATCGCGTTCGGACGGCATCAGCTCGCCGGGCAGCACCTCGCGGCGGGTGATCATCTCCAACAGCCGTTCCAGCACCTGGTCCGACAGCTTCCGCCTGACGATCTTGTCGCCCTCGTCCGTTTTCGTGCCGCGCTTGCGCATTCCAGCTCCCTCGCCCAGGCCATCCACCTCCTATAGCAATGCTGGAGTGCGGCTGCCTATATGGCAGCCGCAAACGTCGTCCCGAACGCCGTCAGGTGATGGCGCGGATGCTCGCCGCGATCTCCTGCGGCTCGAAGACGCCGCGCCAGTCGTCGCGCATCAGCCGCGGCTTGCCGTTGGCGATGGCCTTGTTGCAGGCATCGGAGAACGCGCCCTGCACCTCGCCCATGACGACGGCACCGAGGATGTTGAGATGGCCCAGCAGGAAGTCGCGGGCCGCGACCGGATCGACGCCGCGCGCAACGACCTCGTCCATCGCTTCCTTCATGACCACGAGCAGCGTGGCGCAGACCGTCTCCGACAGGCCCGGCTCGAGCAGCGCCATCTGCTCCACCGTGACCCGGTGCGAGCGCAGGATCGGGCCGTAGATGGTGCGGGCGATCTCCTCGCCGACCGCGTAGTGCTCCTCCGGTCCCTGCATCAGGGCGCTGACGATGGCCTGCTTGGCGGCGACGCCGCCGAAATAGTCGCGCTTGGCGGCCATCTCGGTCTCGTCGTTGAAGATCGGCGGATGGCAGGGATGCGAGACGAAATAGGTGACGTCCGCGCGCTCCGGGAAGTGGCCGGCAAAGGGCGCGGCCGCATCGAGCGCCATCACCAGCGTGCCGGGATTGAGCTTCGGCACGACGGTTGCCGCGACCGCCTGGATCGCCGTGTCCGGCACGGCGAGGATGACGGCGCCGGCCCCGGCAAGGGCCGCGTCCATGTCGACGCATTCGACGCCGAGGACCTCGCGCAGGCGGGCGCGCCCCGCCTCGCCGATTTCCACATGCGCGACCTCATAGCGCGAGCCCTTGAGGTTGGTGGCAAGACGCACGCCCATCTTTCCGCCGGCGCCAAGCAAAGCAATCTTCATCAGTCGACCTCCTGTTTGGCCGGGATCAAACCCGTCAAACATCATGTTGTCAACTGGTATGATGAGATGATATCGAACCTGCCACCGAATGCCGGCATGTGGCAGGGATGCGAGAGAGGACGCGGCAGATGGAACGGCTTTACGCACGCTACGAACTGGAGAGCCCGCTGCCGCTGGAGGATGCCGCGGCGGTGATTGCCGGCGAGCAGTCCTGCGGCACCTTCCTGCGTCTGCCGGGCGAGACCGACGAGCTGCGCGAGCGCTCCGGCGCGCGAATAGAGAGCATCATTGAGACGGGAAGCTCGTCGACCCCGGCCCTGCCCTGCCGGATCCGCTCGGACCGCTACCGGCGCGGCGAGATGGTGCTGTCCTGGCCGCTGGAGAATTTCGGCCCCTCGCTGACCAACGTTCTGGCGACGGTCGCCGGCAACCTGTTCGAGCTGGCGGAGGTCTCGGCGCTACGCCTTCTCGACATCACCTTCCCGCCGAGCTTTGCCGGCGCCTATCCGGGCCCGGCCTTCGGCGTTCAGGGCACGCGGCGTCTTGCCGGTGTTGAGGATCGGCCGATGATCGGCACGATCATCAAGCCGAGCGTCGGCCTTGCGCCCGACGAGACGGCGGCGATGGTCGAGCAACTGGTTGCCGGCGGCATCGACTTCATCAAGGACGACGAGCTGCAGGCCGACGGCCCGCATTGTCCGTTCGAAGCGCGCGTCGATGCGGTGATGCAGGTGGTCGAGGACCATGCGCAGCGCAACGGCCGCAAGGCGATGGTCGCCTTCAACATCACCGGCGAGATCGACGAGATGAAGCGGCGCGCCGATCATGTTGTGGCGCGCGGCGGCACCTGCATCATGGTCAGCCTGCATTCGATCGGGCTTGCCGGCCTTGGCGCCATTCGTCGCCATGCCAGCCTGCCGCTGCACTGCCACCGCAACGGCTGGGGCCTGTTCTCCCGCTCGCCCGACATCGGCATCTCATATGAAGCCTGGCAGAAGTTCTGGCGCATCGCCGGCGCCGACCACCTGCATGTCAACGGGCTGGCCAACAAGTTCTCCGAGAGCGATGCCTCCGTGATCGCCTCGGCGAGAGCCGTCGGCGCGCCGCTGTTCGGGAACGGGCTGCCGGGGTTCGAGGCGCTGCCGGTCTTCTCCTCCGGGCAGACGGCGGCCCAGGTCGCCGACACCCATGCGGCGGTCGGCTCGCCCGACTTCCTCTACTGCGCCGGCGGCGGCATCATGGGCCATCCGCATGGCATTGCCGGCGGTGTGGCGAGCCTGCGCCAGGCGGCGGATGCGGCGATGGCCGGCATCGACATCGACACCCACGCCCTGACCCATCCCGAGCTTGCCGCCGCCCTTTCCCTGTTCAAGGACAAGCGCTGATGGCCGGCGACCTGCTGCTCTCCTATTACGGCGACGACTTCACCGGCTCGACCGACGTGATGGAAGCGCTGACCTCCAACGGCATCGAGACGGTGCTGTTCACCCGCAAGCCGGACGATGCCCTGCTCGCGCGCTTCGCCGGCTGCCGCGCCATGGGCCTTGCCGGCACCAGCCGCAGCCGATCGCCCGACTGGATGGACGCGGAACTGCCGCAGGTGTTTGCCTGGCTGAAGTCGCTCGGCACACGCTTTTGCCATTACAAGGTGTGCTCGACCTTCGACAGCGCCCCTCATCGCGGCTCCATCGGCCGGGCGATGGAGATCGGCCTTGCCGCCTTCGGCCAGCACCGGCTGGCGCTCGTCGTCGGCGCGCCGCAATTGCGGCGCTACACGTTCTCCGGCCATCTCTTCGCCGCCTGGCGCGACACGCTGCACCGCATCGACCGGCACCCGGTGATGGCGAACCATCCGGCGACGCCGATGGGCGAAGCCGATCTGCTGCTGCATCTCGCCGCCCAGACGGCGCTTCCCTCCGCCCTGGTCGGCCCGACCGATCCGGCGCTGGGACAGGCGCCGCCGGACGAGGCCCGCATCGTCCTCCTTGATGTCTTCGACAAGGCCTCCCAGGTGGCCGCCGGCGCCTATCTCGAGGACGCCGGCCGGCAGAACGGCCCGCTGGTCTTCGGCTCGTCGGGCATCGAGTATGCCTTGCTCGAGGCATGGCGGCAGAGCGAGGCGGGGGTACGGCCTGCGCGGTTCGAGCCGCTGACGCGGCAGGAGCGGATGGCGATCGTCTCGGGCAGTTGCTCGCCGACGACCGAACGGCAGATCCGTACCGCGCTCGATGCCGGTTTTACCGGCATCGAGATCGACTATGCGGCGCTCGCCTCCGGTGAGGGTCGCGAGGCGGCGTTCGAGGCGGTGCTGGCCCGCGCTGAGGGCGTGCTCTCCTCCGGCGGCAGTCCGCTCGTCTATACCGCCCTCGGCCAGACCAGCGTGGTGGCGGCCGGTCACGACCAGGGAGGCGACGATGCGGTGGGCGAGGCGCTCGGCCGGCTGCTCGCCGCGCTGCTCGTGCGTCACGGGCTTGCCCGCGTGGCGGTGGCCGGCGGCGACACGTCGAGCCACGCGCTCGGCGCGCTCGACATTCACGCCCTGACCCTGCGCCATCCGATTCCCGACAGCCCCGGTTCGCCGGTCTGCAACGCCCATGGCGCCGACGGGGAGCCGGGTGTCGAGCTGATCCTCAAGGGCGGCCAGATCGGCAAGGACGACTATTTCGTACGCCTGCGCGACGGCACTCTGATCGGCTGAACCTCAGGTCGTCTCGCCGGGGATCAGCTCCAGATCGAGGCACAGGCTGGACGGCAGCCTCCCCTCGCTGCGCGGGTCCAGCCGGTCGACGATCATCTCGCCCGCATGGGTGCCCATGGCATGGCTGTCGAAGGAGATGGTCGACAGGCGCGGCGACAGCTCACCGGCCAGGTCGTTGTCGCCGAAGGTCAGCAGAGCGAGATCGTCGGGGATGCGCCGTCCCTGCTGGCGCGCCTCCAACAGCGTGCCGAGGCCGAGCAGGTCGTTGGCGCAGAAGATCGCATCGAAGCCACGCCCGCCCTCCACCAGGCTGCGGTAGGCCTGGCGCCCGTCAATGACACTGTCGACCTGTTCCACCCGGATCGTCTCGACGATCTCCGCCCCCAGCTCCGCCGCCCGCTCGGCAAAGCCGGAAAGGCGCAGGGCGCCGCGGCCGCCGCTGCGGCCCATGAAGGCAAGCCGCCGATAGCCGCGTTCGACCAGGTGGCTTGCCGCCAGCCGGCCGGCATCGGTGTTGGAGAAACCGACCAGCATGTCGAGCGGATCGGGCGGGTAGGCCCAGCTCTCGACGATCGGGATGTCGAGTTCGCGCAGCAGGCCGCGGTTTTCCTCCAGCTCGATAACACCGGTGAAGAAGACCGCGGCAGGCCGCAGCGAGCGCAGCGACTGGATGGCGCTGAGCTCGCGCGAATAGGAGTAGGAGGTCTGGCCGACCATCAACTGGTAGCCGTGCTGCTCCACCACCCGGGCGCAGGCGCGCACTGCCTGGCTGTATTGCTGGCTGAGCAGGTTGGACACGAAGGCCGCGACGATGCTGGAGCGGCCCGAGCGCAGGGCCGAGGCATGCGGATTGGACCAGTAGCCGGTCGCCTCCACCACCTGCAGGATGCGGTCGCGGGTCTTCGGCGAGACCATATCGGGCGTGCGCAGGGCGCGGGACACGGTGATCGGCGAGACGCCGGCCTGGCGGGCGACATCCTCGATGCGCGGCGGGCGGGCCGGGCGGGCGGCAGCCCCCTCCGGCCTGTCGGGTGCAAGGCGCAGCACGGCATCATGGGTGTGTGCCGTCAGATCGGTCGCTTTCGCCATGCTGCCCCGTTCTCCTGCGCCGTCAGGCCATTTCGTCCTCCCGCAGGGGACGCGCCGCCTGCATGAGACAATCGCCGGCCTGGCTGTCGCAATGCAACCGCCGCGACAGCACGATGCCCGCCCGAGCGAAGCGCAGCTCCTCCTCCGGCAGGTCGAGCCGTTCGAAATCGTGATACCAGCCGGCGAGATCGCCGGCCTCGACCCTGTCGCCCAGCGCCACCGCCGGCTCGAACCAGCCCCGCCGAACCGCATAGATCGCCTGTGCGTGGCTTTCAAGGGCCAGCACGGTCATTTCCTTGCGCGACAAGGGCTTACGGGACAGCAGGGGAGCATCGATGACGCCCAGCTCGATCAAGACGTTGTCGATGGCGCAGGCCGTCGCCTGCATGGACTCGGCCGTCACCGTGCCGCCGCCGCCGAACTCGCCGCTGAGGCCGATGGCCCCGGCCCGCGCGGCCGCCGCCATGGAAGTCGGTGCCGCCGCACCGTTCTCCGCGACGAAGCCGTAGGGGAGCCCGGTCGCCCGCATGAGCCGCAGGGCGGCGGCGAAGCGCTCCGGCGGGCCCTGGCGCTCGATCAGCGCGCAGTGCAGGTGCTCCATCGAAGTGCCGCCCGAATGCAGATCGAAGACCACGTCATGGACGGGGAACAGCTCGTGCTCGAGAAAATGCGCGATGCGGGCCGTCGGTGTGCCGAGCGGATCGCCGGGGAAGGCGCGGTTGAGATTGCCCTCGTCGAGCGGCGAGCGCCGCCGCGCCGCCATCACGGCGGGCGCATTGGCGAAAGGAATGATGGTGACCTCGCCGCGCATGCGCTCGGGCGCCAGCTCGCGCGCCAGCCGCGCCAGCAGGATCTCGCCTTCGTATTCGTCGCCGTGGTTGCCGGCCATCAGCAGGATGCGCGGTCCCTCGCCGTTGCGCAGGCGAACGACAGGGATCTTCGCCTGGAAGTAGGGCGAGCGGTCGATTGAGAACGGCACGGACAGGCGGGCAAGCCGCCGGCCCTGTGCCGTCAGGTCGAGATCGTGGAAAACGCCAGTGTGCATGGTCGCCCGGCCTGGGAGGGAAGGATCAGAGGGCGGCGATCGCGGTCATCTCGACGCGCAGGTCCGGATCGGCGAGGCGCGCCTCGTAGCAGGCCCGCGCCGGCGGGTTGGCCGGATCGATCCAGGCGTCGTAGACGGCGTTCATCGCGTCGAAGTCGATGATATGCGGCAGCAGGACGGTCACCGCGACGAGGCGCGAGCGGTCGCTGCCGGCCTCAGCCAAAAGCGCATCGATCTTGGCCAGGACCTCGCGGGTCTGCTCCTGAAGGCTGCCCTTGCGGTTGTCGGCCACCTGGCCGGCGATGTGGACATGGCCGCCCGAGACGACGGCCTGGGACATGCGCGGGCCGACCTGGAAACGCGTGATCATCGACTTTACTCCGTGACTGTCGAAATACTTGAACGCCCGGACGGACGAGACCACGCCACAGGGAACGCGATCCCGCCCGTCCGGGAGGAACTCACATGTTGGGAAGCGGCGTCGCTTCCTTGAACCACTTGACCTGCAGCGCCTCGAGCTTGCCGTTCATGCGGTTGAAGAACAGGTCCGTGTTCAGCCACTGCAGCAGGTTGTGCTCGCCGTGGCGGACGGCGGCATGGGCCGGCGACTGGCGGATCAGGAACTTCAGCTCCACGTCGGCAGAGCCGGAGGCGTTGAGCGCGATGGCGCTGTTCTCGGCGAAGTATTCGGTCTGGCCGGCGAAGAAGGCGGCGAGCGCGCTGGCCGCATCCTCGAAACGCACGAGATTGGCGCCCGTCGCGTTGTCAGTCAGCCAGACGTCGAGCGTGGTGCCGCGGGCAACGGCAATCGACTTGCCGGCAAGCTCTTCCGGGCTGGAATAGGCGGGCGTGCCGGCCTTGCCGTAGACGCCAAGCTGGACCGCGACATAGGGCGAGGTGAACATGACCTGCTGCGCGCGCTCAGGGGTGGCGCCAGCGGCCGCGACGAGCACGTCGATCTGGTCGGAGAGCAGGCTCGGCAGGCGGGCCGCGCCGGTCACCTCGACGATCTCCAGATTGACGCCGAGATCGGCGGCAACGAGGGCGGCGAGTTCCACGTCGAAGCCGGTGAGCTTGCCCTCGCCGTCGCGGAAGCCCCAGGGGGCGGAATCCGCAAGCACGCCGATGCGCACCTTGCCGGCATTGAGAATGTCTTGCAGCTTGTCGGCGAAGGCCGAGCCGGAGGTGAGCGAGACGGCAGCGATGGCTGCTGCCGCGAGAGCCGTCCTGAAGAAGTTCATGGGGGTTCCCCTTTCCTTTGGAAGAAGCCGGCCGTCAGCGGACCGAGCTTATGAAATTCGCCAACTCCGGCGTTGCGGGATTGGCGAAAAGATCGGCGGGCCGGCCTTCTTCATGGACCATGCCCGCATGCATGAAGACGAGCTTCGAGGCGACGTTGCGCGCGAAGTTCATCTCGTGGGTGACGAGGATCATCGTCATGCCCTGGGTGGCGAGGTCCTCCATGACCTTCAGCACTTCGCCGACCAATTCCGGGTCGAGCGCCGAGGTGACCTCGTCGAACAGCATCAGATTGGGCGACATGGCCAGGCACCGGGCGATCGCCACGCGCTGCTGCTGGCCGCCGGAAAGCTGGCCGGGATAGGCATCGATCTTCTCCTCCAGCCCGACCTGGGCGAGGACCTTGAGCGCCAGCTCGCGCGCCGCATCGCCCTTGGCGACCCTGCCGGTCAGCACCGGTGCTAGGGTGATGTTGCGCGCCACCGTCATATGCGGAAACAGGTTGAACTGCTGGAAGACGATGCCGACATGCTCGCGCAGCTTGCGCAGGTCGGTGGAGCGGGAATGGACGCGCTCGCCGGCGACGAGGATCTCGCCACCGTTGATCTGCTCCAGGCCGTTGATGCAGCGCAGCAGCGTCGACTTGCCGGAGCCGCTGCGGCCGATGATGGTGACGATCTCGCCCTTCTCGACGGCAAGATCGATGCCGCGCAGCACCTCGACCTCGCCGAAGGACTTGTGGACGTTGCGGATCTCAACGAGCGCCATTGAGCTTGTCCTCCAGGGAACGGGACCAGAGCGTGAGCGGGAAGCACAGGGCGAAATAGATCGCCGCCACGCAGGCATAGGAAAGAAGCGGCTGGAACGTCGCCGCGCTGGCGAGCTGCCCGGCACGGGCCAGCTCGACGAAGCCGACCACCGAGGCGAGCGACGTGTTCTTGATGAGCTGGACCAGGAAGCCGACCGTCGCCGGCAGCGCGATGCGGAACGCCTGCGGCGCGATCACATGGCGGAAGGTCTGCCAGCGGGTCAGGCCGAGACAGGCCGCCGCCTCGCCTTGTGCGACATGCACCGCCTGAATGCCGCCGCGCCAGATCTCGCCGAGAAAGGCGGCGGTGAAGATGGTGAAGGCCGCGCCGACCGAGACCAGCGCCGGAACCTTGATGCCGAGGAACACCGGCATGCCGAAATAGAAGAACATCAGCAGGCCGAGCACTGGCACGCCCTGCACGAGTTGCAGGATGCCGGTGGCGAGGAGCCGCGCGAGGCGGCTGCGCCCGGTGCACATGCGGGCGAGCAGCAGGGCCAGCGGCGCGCCGAAGGCCAGCGCCAGGACCACCAGCGTCGCCGTCCACTGCACGGCGGCCAGCATGGTGAGGACGTCGGAAATCGTGAAACCGCGCATCGTCCCGCCTCCTATCGACCGGTCGGCCAGCGGAAGGCGATCCGGCCGATGCCCGCGAAAGCCAGCCGGAATGCCAGGACCAGGGTGAAGTAGATCGCGCAGACGACCGCATAGACCTCGAAGCTGCGGAAGGTGCGGCTCTCGACAAAGGCGGCGGCATGGAACAGTTCCGGCGCCGAGACCTGCGAGGCCAGCGAGGTTCCGAGCAGCAGCAGCACGATCTGGCTGGTGATCGAGGGATAGATGTTGCGCAGGGCCGGCGGCAGGATCACATGGCGAAACACCTGCCAGCGGGTCAGCCCGAGGCATTGCCCGGCCTCGATCTGGCTGCGCGGGATCGAGGCGAGACCGCCGCGAATGATCTCCGACGCATAAGCGCCCATGTAGATGGAGAGCGCGGCGGCGGCGGCATAGACCGGTGGCAGCCGCAAGCCGGCATAGGGCAGCACGAAGAAGATCAGGAAGAGCTGGATCAGCGCCGGCGTGTTGCGGATCACCTCGACATAGCTGCGCACGAACAGCCGCAGCGCGGCGAAGCGGCTGCCGGCGGCAGCGGCGCCGGCAAGACCGATCGCCAGACCCGCCAGCGTCGCCACGAGGGTGAGCAGCAGGGTCAGCGACATGCCGTGCAGGAACTCGTCCTGATAGCGCCAGAGCTGGTTGAAATTGAGCTGGAGCATGTGCCTTCCGGCGTCCTAGCTGAAATGGGTGGGATAGGCGGCGGCGATCCGGCCATCGGTGCCGCGCCCGAGGATCACCCGCCAGCGGTCCAGGCAGGTGCAGGGATGGGAGATGCCGAAGGCGACGATGTCGCCGATGCCAAGATCGCTGCCTTCCGGCAACCGCAGGAAGGCGTGCTGGTCGTTGAGCTTCACCACCTTGCCCAGGGCATCGCGGCTTGCTGTTTGCACCCCCTCGCGCCAGGCCGCAAGCGGTACCGGCAGATCCTGGTCATAGGAGACGTCGCGCATGCCCATGCCGCAGATCGCGAGCCCCGGCTCGGGCCGCGACAGCACCTCGGCCCAGACGGTCAGCGCCGGACGGAAGGCGTCGAGCGCAGCGACGCCCGTCACCGCGGCAAAGCCGGCCCGCGCATCCATCGCGGCGAGCGAGCGCTCATAGACCCCGTGGTCGTGAAAGAAGATCGCGCCGCTGCGCAGCACCAGTTCGGTGTTGCCGTCCCGGCGCGCCAGCGGCTTGAGATCACCGACGACGAGATCAAAGAAGGAGGACCCGCCGGCGCTGAGGATCAGCGGACGGCCCGGCGCGGCAGCGCGCAGCAGGGCATGCACCTCGCCGACCAGCGCATCAAGCGCGGAAATCGCCCTCATCGTTTCCTGCGGATCGGCGGTTGCAGCAGCCCCCTCATAGGCGGCGACGCCGGCAAGCTCGACATGGGACAGGCGGGATGCGGCGTCGATCACGGCGCAGGCGGCGTCGAGGCTGCGCGCACCGGCACGGCCCGCCCCGACCTCCACCAACACCGGCACGGTGCGTCCGGCGGTGCGGCCGACATGATCGACCGCCTCCAGGCTCTCGGGCGCGTCAGCGAAGAAGACGAGCGTCGCGTCGGGAAAGCGCTGCAGGAGCGCGGCGAACCGTTCGGCCGAGCGAAGGCCGCCGATCTGGTTGGCGACGAGCAGGCGGCGGGCGCCACTCTCGAGGAACACGCGTGCCTGCTGCAGGTTGGCGACGGACAAGCCCCAGGCACCGCGATCCAGCAGGCGCTGCGACAGTTCGGGGGACATCGGCGTCTTGGCATGCGGGGCGATGGAGACGCCGGCCTTCTCCACATAGGCGAACATCGCCTCGACATTCGCGTCGAAGGCCGCCTCGTCCAGGGTCAGGACCGGCAGGGCGAGCTCTCCGCGCTCCGGCGACAGGCCGAGGTCCGGACCGCCGGCGCCTTGTGCAGCACTTGCCTTGAGGATCCCGTCTTCCCGCATCGTTCCGTCCCTCGCGCGGCTCCCGCCACGCCCTCCCGCCTGGATTTCGCTGCCGGGCCTCCGGTCGGCTGGCCTTTCACCACCCACCGGCGCACCGAACCGATCCGTTCCATCGGCCCGTTAATCACCGCATGACAACGTTGTCATTGCCACTAACATTCGAATGACAACGTTGTCAAGAACACCAAGAGCAGGAGATCCGGCTAAATGTTCGGCCCTCCGCCCGCAGCAGAAGGACGGCGGAAAGGACAGCCTTCCTGCAAGGCCTCGCGCCTCGCTATCGGCACAGCCGACATCTTGAGGGAATCGCAGCCAGAGGGCAGGAGGCCCCGGCGAGGCGCCCGAGGACAGCGCCCAGGGAGGATCTCCTATCCGGCAGGTGCCGACCGCGCCCGCACGGCCTCAAAGGCCCTGGTGAGTTCCGCGAGAACCGGCGAGACAATGGCTCCGCTGGCGCCGGCGACGGGGTCGTCCAGATGCAGGCGGCGCAGGTCATCCATGAAGGCGGTCCACATCGGCTCGCCGCCCTCTTCCAGAAGCTGCGCGCGGATCGACAAGTCCTCGCTGACCGGCAGGTGCCGGCGCCCCCAGGCGCCAAGCATCGCCAGCACCGGCACCAGTTGGATCGCCGGTTCGGCCAAGCTGTAGATCGCCTTCTGGCTGTGGCTCGGATCGTCCCGCCTCGTGACGAGGCCGAGCGCGACCAAACGCTTCAGCCGGGCCGCCAGGATGTTGGAGGCGATGCCTTCCTCCGAACGGGTCAGCAACTCGCGGAAATGCCGGCGGTTGCCGAACATCATGTCGCGGATGACGACGAGGCTCCAGCGATCCCCCAGCACTTCCATCGCCAGATTGATCGGGCATCCCGACCGGCGCTCGATGTCCTGCATGCCGCCTCCGTCAAAACCGGTTGCAATCTAGGAGCAGTCGTGACACAAGACAACTGCTTTCGGTTTGCAATCGGTTTGGAGGAACCCATGCCCAAGCTCCGCGTTCACTGCTTCAGCCTGTCGCTCGACGGCTTTGGCGCCGGCCCCGACCAGAGCGAGACGGAGCCGATGGGCGTCGGCACCGAGGCCCTGCGCGAGTGGGTGTTCGACACGCCAAGCTTCCGCCGCCGGGTGCTGGGCGAGAGCGGCGGCACCCCCGGCATCAACGAGGATTTCGTCGCCCGCAGCTTCGAGACGGTCGGCGCCTGGATCATCGGGCGGAACATGTTCGGCCCCGTGCGCGGTCCCTGGCCGGATGAGAGCTGGACCGGCTGGTGGGGCGACAGCCCGCCCTTTCACACCGAGGTCTTCGTGCTGACGCACCACCCGCGCCCCAGTTTCGAACTGGCCGGCGGCACCGTGTTCCACTTCGTCACCGACGGCATCCATGCGGCGCTGGAGCGCGCAAGGGCCGCGACCGCGACGTGCGGGTCGGCGGCGGCGTCTCGACCTTGCGCCAATATCTTGAGGCCGGCCTCGTCGACGAGATGCACCTTGCGGTCGTGCCCGCGGTGTTCGGCAAGGGCGAAAACCTGCTGCAGGGGCTGGACCTGCCGGCCTGCGGGCTCGGCAGCGTGACGGTTACCGCCGGCGAACACGGCATCGTGCATTACACGCTCCAGCGCTCCGCCACCTGAGCGGATCGGCGCGCGGAGGCGCCTTCCCTCAATGAAAGTTCCTCCCCTTCGGCAGGACGCGGGTGTCGCGCGGGTGCCGCCACAGGCTCGCCCCCGAAAGCTTCGGCCCCTCCTGCGGCGGCGGCTCCTTCGACAGCGCGGCCATCAGCTCCGGCGTGATGTCGGTGAGCTGCCGCGCCACCAGATGGATGACGCCGTCCTCCTTCTGGATCGCACCATCCACCAGGACGGCGCGCGCGCCCATGACGATCCGCCGGCTGCGCTCGAAGAGCCGGCTCCAGACGACGACATTGGCGATGCCCGTCTCGTCCTCCAGCGTCAGGAAGGTGACGTTCCTGGCGGTCTGCGGCCGCTGGCGCACCAGCACGAGACCGGCGACGCGGACGAACCGGCCATTACCCTGCGACGCGAGATCGGCCGCGCGCAAGCTGCGGCAGGCATCAAGGCGGGCGCGCAGGAAGGCGAAGGGATGCGCCTTCAGCGACAGGTGCAGGCTAGAGTAGTCTTCCACCACATGCTCGCCGGGGCGCATGCGCGGCAGCTCCACCTGCTCTTCCCGCGCGGCAAGCAAGGCCAGTCCCTGCCGCCCGCCGAACAGCGGCAGGTCGTCCTGGCGGCCCGCGCGCCCGAGCCGGCCGGCCAGTCCCTTGATCTCCCACAAGGCCTGGCGCCGGTCGAGGCCGAGCGAGCGGAAGGCATCGGCATTGGCCAGCGCCACCTGCGCCCGGCTGTCGAGACCGGCCCGGCCATGCAGGTCGGCGAGATCCGCAAAGCCCATGCCGCGGGCGGCCGCCAGCGCCTCTCCCGCTTCCTCGCCCAACCCGTCGACCTGACGCAGGCCGAGCCGCAGGGCGAAGGCATTGCCGCCCTCGCCCGTCTGCGCTCCGGGTCGCTCCGCCGCCTCCAGCGTGTGGTCCCAGTCGCTGTGGTTGACATCGACCGGCAGCACGCGGCCGCCATGGGCACGCAGGTCCCGCACGATGGAGGCGGAGGAATAAAAACCCATCGGCTGCGAGTTGAGCAGAGCGCAGGCGAAAACCTCCGGATAGTGGCACTTGAGCCATGAGGAGGCATAGGCGAGCAGGGCGAAGCTTGCCGAATGGCTTTCGGGAAAGCCGTAATCGCTGAAGCCCTTGATCTGCTCGAAGCAGCGGGCGGCGAAGTCGGGCTGATAGCCCTTCGCGATCATGCCGGCGACGAATTTCTCGCGGAACTGCTCGATCGTGCCGATGTTGCGGAAGGAGGCCATCGCCCGGCGCAGCCGGTCCGCCTCGTCCGGCGAAAAGCCGGCCCCGACAATGGCGATCTTCATCGCCTGTTCCTGGAACAGCGGCACGCCCAGGGTCTTCTTCAGCACCGCCGCAAGCTCGGGCGAGGGATAGTCGACCTGCTCCAGCCCCTTGCGCCGGCGCAGATAGGGATTGACCATGTCGCCCTGGATCGGTCCGGGGCGGACGATGGCAATCTGGATGACGAGATCGTAGAAGTTTTCAGGTCTAAGGCGCGGCAGCATCGACATCTGCGCCCGGCTCTCGATCTGGAAGACGCCGACCGTGTCGGCCCGCTGGATCATCGCATAGGTCGCCGGATCGTCGCGCGGCACGCTCGCCAGCCCCATGTCGCGGCCGTAATGGCCGCGCAGCAGGTCGAAGCTCTTGCGCAGGCAGGTCAGCATGCCGAGCGCCAGCACATCGACCTTGAGGATGCCGAGCGCGTCGAGGTCGTCCTTGTCCCATTCCACCACGGTGCGGTCCTCCATCGCCGCATTGGCGATCGGGACCACCTCGTCGAGGCGCTCGCGGGTGATGACGAAACCGCCGACATGCTGCGACAGGTGGCGGGGAAAGTCGATCAACTGGCGGACGAGGCGGATCGTCTGCGTCAGGCGGGGATCGCGGGCATCGAGCCCGGCCTGGCGGATCTCGCCTTCCGCCGGCGCGCTGCCCGACCAGCCCCAGATCAGGCCGGACATGGCGCCGACCACGTCGGTCGACAGACCCATCGCCTTGCCGACGTCATTGACAGCGCTGCGGGCGCGGTAGCGGATCACCGTCGCGGCAAGGCCGGCGCGTTCGCGGCCATAGCGCCGATAGATGTACTGGATCACCTCCTCGCGCCGCTCATGCTCGAAATCGACGTCGATATCCGGCGGCTCGCCCCGCGCCGCCGAGACGAAGCGCTCGAACAACAGGTCGATCTCGGTCGGATTGACCGAGGTGATGCCGAGACAGTAGCAGACGACGGAATTGGCCGAGGAGCCGCGCCCCTGGCAGAGGATCGGCGGATCCTGGCTGCGGGCGAAGCGGACAATGTCCTGCACCGTGAGGAAATAGGAGGCGAAGCCGAGTTCGCCGATCAGCCGCAGTTCGCGCGCGATGTTCGCCTGCACATCCGGTGGGATGCCTTGCGGAAACCGGTTTTCGGCCCCCAGCCAGGTCAGCCGCTCCAGCTCCTGCTGCGGCGTCGCGCTCTCGCCGGCCGGCTCGTCCGGATAATGCGGTGACAGCTCGTCGAGGCTGAACCGGCAGCGCTCGGCGATCTCCAGGCTGCGCTCCAGCGCCCGCTCATGGCCGGACAGCAGCCGCGCCATTTCCCGCGGCGGCTTCAGGTGTCGCTCCGCATTCGGCTCCAGCAGAAAGCCGGCCGCGTCGATGGTCACATGCGCGCGGATGCAGGTGAGCACATCCTGCAAGGGGCGGCGCTCGGGCGCATGATAGAGCACGTCGTTGGTGGCAACCAGCGGCGTGCGGCAGACCCCGGCAAGCTCCGCCAGACGGTCGAAACGGGCCCTGTCGTCGCTGCGATGGGCGGGCGACAGGGCCAGCGAGACGGATCCGGCATAGCCCTGCCCCAACTCGGCAAGGCGCGCGGCGAAGGCGGCGTCAAGGCTGCGCGGCGGGATGACGATGAGCTGCTGCCCCTCCCTGAGCCCGCCGAGATCGGCGAAATCGAGATGGCACTCGCCCTTCGGCGCGCGCCGGTTGCCGAGGGTGAGCAGCCGGCTCAGCCCGCCATAGGCCTCCCGGTCCTGCGGATGGACGACCAGCTCGAACCCGTCGCGCAGCACCAGCCGCGCGCCGACGATCAGGCGAATGGGATGCTCGCGCGCGGCCACATGCGCCCGCACGACGCCGGCCAGCGTGTTGCGGTCGGCGATGCCGATGGCGGCGAGCCCCAGCCGGGCCGCCGTTTCCACCAGCTCCGCCGCATGCGAGGCGCCGCGCAGAAAGCTGAAATTGCTGGTCGCCACCAGCTCCGCGAAGGTCGCGCTCATGCGAACAGCCCATGGACGAACCAGCGCACCGTGTCGCCGGGCCGGTCGTAGAGCCCTTCGCGGAACAGCCAGAAGCGCCGGCCGTCCGTGTCCTCGACACGGTAATAGTCGCGGGTCAGGCGATTGGCCTCGCCGCCCACCCACCATTCCGGCGCGATCCGCTCCGGCCCTTCCGCCCGCACGATGCGGTGCGCGGTGCGCCGCCACTCGAAGCGCGCCGGCGGCTTGTCCGGCATCTCCACCAGCACCTCCACCGGCTCGGGCCGGGCGAACAGCAGCGGCGGGCGGGCAAGCGCGGCACCGCCATGCAGGGCCCGGCCATGCGCCGCCCAGTCGTGGCGCACCGCCTGAGCAAGCGCCGAGACCGGATGGCAGGCGCGCTCCGGCACATGACTTTCGCGCGGTACGAAACGAGAGACGCGCTCCGCTCCGAAGCGGTTGACCAGCCGGTCGAGCAGCCGGTCGAGATCGCCCGGCGGGGGGACGATACGCTCGCGCCCCGACAGCGCCGTCTGCACCGCCTCGGCCCGCTCCACCTCGAAGGCGGAGAGCACGGCTGCCTCAAAACCGAAGCCGGCATGATCGCGCAGCCGGTCGAGCCGCTCGCCGAGCAGGCGCAGCAGATGCGCTGCATCGTTGCTCGGCCGGGTGATGCGCAGCTCCAGCGCCTCGCGCCAGCCGTCGACGCGATAGAACGCCAGCTCCAGCCGCCGCGCCGCCTTGCCGAGGCCCTGCAGCATCGCGGCAAGCTCGCCGACAAGCCGCGCCGCCACCTCGCCGATGGCCTCCAGCGTCGATATCGGCTCGGCGAAATTGCGGGCGATGCGGTGGACGGGCGCGGCCTCGACGGGGTCGAAGCGCTCGCCCTCGCGCCCCAGCGCCTGATCGAGCCGCAGCACCAGCAGCGGGCCGAAGCGGCTGGCGAGCGGCGCCCGTGGTTTGCCGGCTAATAGTTCGATCCGGTCGAGGCCGAGCCGGGCCAGGGCACGCGCCGTCTCCACCTCGATGCGCAGGGCGGCGACGGGAAGCGGCGCCAGTCGCTCGCCCGTCTCGCCGGGGGCGGCTCGCGTCATCTCCGTCTCGCCATAGCGGGCGAGCGCCCAAGCGGCCCCGAGCGTCGGCGCCAGCGCAAGCCGGGCGGTGAGGCCGAAACCATGCAGCCGGTCGGCAAGATCCGCCATCAGCGCCTCTTCGCCGCCGAACAGATGGGCGCAGCCGGCAATGTCGATGGTCACCCCGTCCGGCGCGTCGATGCGAGTGAGCGGGCTGTAGCGCTGGCACCACAGGGCAAGCCGGCGCAGGCCTTGCGCATCGCCGTCCGGATCGGCAGGTGCGACAGCGAGGGCGGGATGGATCGCCCGCGCATCGGCCAGCGGCATGCCCGGCGCAAGGCCGAGCGCGGCGGCGGGCGCATTGACCGCGCTGACCCTTGCCCCGTTCTGTTCCAGCACGGAGAGCACGAGAGGTCCGGCCTCGTCAGGCGGCAGTCGGCCGCCGCGAGAGCCGGCCGGCCCGGCGGAGCGGCGCTCGGTCGGCCAGCGGGGCAGCCAGACGGAAAGACAGCGTGTCATGGTTCCACTCGAGATCCCAGGCGTCCAGAAGACCCTTGCGCGATTTCACCAGCCGGGCCTGCCAGCGCGGCGGGCCGAGCCCCGGCACCGCCTGGCCGGCATGGGGCACGGGCCGGCTTGCCGCAGCGGCAATCGACCAGCGGGTCGAGGCGGCCGTTGCCATGTCGAAGACAGGCGCCGCCCCCAGCAGCAGCACCGTCGCCCCGTGGCGGGCGGCGCGCATCGCCAGGCGGCGGCTCGCGGTGAAGTCGTAGAGCCGGTCGCCTTCGGGCAGCAGGCCGACGACGACGGCGAGCGAGGGGTGGTCCAGCGCCTCCTCCAGGCTCCACAGGAGATCGGCGGTCTTCTTCACCTCGACCTGGATCAGCCGGTCCGGATCGATCCCGAAGGCGGCAAGGCCGACCGGATAGAGCCGGCCCTCGCGCCAGCCCCGCGTCGACGGCAGCCCCCACAGGAGCGGGCCGGGACGGCGCGCCAGCAGCCGCGCGGCAAGGCCCAGGGCAAACCCGGTCGCCGCGCCGATATCGGCCGGCGTCGCCGGCTGCAGCTCGTGCAGCGCGCCGCTCGCCAGCCCGCCGGGCAGTTCGGCCTCCTCCGCTCCCAAACCGACCAGCGGCCAGGCCGGAGCCTCGTCCAGCCCGCCCGCCAGCCCGCCCGCTGCCATGCGGGCGCGCAGCGCCGTCAGCGTCTCCCTGTCCTTCATGCCCGCCCCTCCGGCACCGACCGGCAGAGACGGCACAACGGGCAGTCCGCGCAGACCGGCCGGCGGTGACGGCAATGACTGCGGCCCAGCCCCTGCATCAGAAAATGGTGGGTTTCCGTATCATCGGCGGTCCAGGCTGCAGGTAGCTGCCGATTGAGCAGCCGCGTGGCGCGGGCAATGTCGGCGCGCGCCGGCACGAGACCCAGCCGGCCGGCGACCCGGTTGTGGGCCGTGTCGACCATCAGCGCCCGGCGGCGCAGCGTGCTGAGGCCGAGCACCGCCATGCTGGTCTTGGGACCGACCCCGGTCAGGCTCTCCAGCCAGACCCGGCCCTCCTCCACCGGCCAGCCGGCAAGGAACTCCAGGTCGAGCCGCCCGCGCCGGGCTGCGATCTCGCGCAGGGCGGCCGGGATCTGCCGCGCCTTGCGCTCGGCGAAGGTCACCCCGGCGATCATGCCCTCCAGATCGCTCGCCGCCGTTTCCGCCAACCGCTCCCAGGCACCCATCCGGCGGGCCAGCGCTGCAAAGACCTCCATGGCAACCGCGTCCCGTGTCCGGCCACTCAGCATCGCGAAGACGAGCTGGCTCACCGGGTCGAGCCGGTAGCACTCCGGCACCGGACCGAACCGGGCAAGCAGCAGTCCGTGAACCCGCGCAAGGCGGGTGTCGGCAACGAGCGGCAACGTGTATTGCATGCCCGAATGAAAGAACAAAATGAGAACAAACGCAACAGGAGTCTGCGGGCCGCCGGCAGCTTTCAGCCACGGCGTTGATTCAGAAAGCTGAATCCTTCGACGGCATCGACGCCCTCTCTTGCAGGCGCCGTGCAACGATCCGGCCGCTGACGCGTTGCCCTTCCGACACGATGGAGGGACACATGCTCAAGTTCATCGGCGGAACCGTCGGTTTCATCTTTCTCGTCGGCCTGGTGGTGGTGATCGGCATCCTGATGCTGATCTTCTGACCGGAGGCGGGACGACAGCCGGACAGGTGTGACGCGCGAGCGGTCGACAGGGCCGGGCGATACCCTATTGCGCCGCCTCTTCGGACAGCGCACGGCGCAGCCGGCGGATCACCACGTTGCGGCTCTTCTCGTCGGGCTCGGTGGCGAGCTGGTCGCTGATGTCGAGCAGCAGGCGGGTGACGTCATTGTGCCAGTCGAGATGAGCCACCTCCTCGCGCGGCAGCCGCGGCGGCGCCGTGCCGGCAAGGCGAACCGCGCCGGTCGGCGTCAGCTCGAAGGTCTCGTCGAGACCGGGCTTGAGAACGTGCTCCGCCTCGACGAGGCCGGGCAGGCGGGCGGCCAGCCCGTCGATCGCCTCGGGCTCGCCATGGACCAGGAAAATGTCGTTGGCAAGCGGCAGGCGTTCGGCGATCCAGCTCACCAGTTCCGGGCCGTCGGCATGGCCGGAATAGAGGTCGATGGAGCGGATTCTGGCGCGAACGCTGAATTCCTCGCCCTGGATACGGACAGAAGGCGCGCCGTCCTGGAGGATGCGGCCGAGCGTGCCAGTCGCCTGGTAGCCGACCAAGAGGACCGTCGCTTCGTCGCGCCAGAGCCAGTTTTTCAGCCGGTGGCGGATGCGGCCGGCCTCGCACATGCCGCTGGCGGCGATGACGATGTGGAAGCCGCGGACGCGGTCGAGCGCCTTGCTCTGCTCGACCGTCTCGGTCATGTGCAGGTTGCGGGCGGCAAGGCCCTTGAGCAGAACCTCGCCGCCTTCCAGCTCGCGGGCGTGGCGGGCGAAGACGCGGGTCGCGGCGGCGGCGAGCGGCGAATCGACATAGATCGGGATCTGCGGCAGGGCGCCCTCGGCCATCAGCCGGGCAAGGTCGCTGATCAGCTCCTGGGCCCGCTCGACCGCGAAGGAGGGGATCAGGAGGACGCCGTCCGGATGCATCGCCGCCTTCACCTCGGCGCGCAACTGGCCGCGCCGGTGGGCGGGGGTAGCGTCCTCCCGGTCGGTGTCGCCATAGGTGCTCTCGCAGACGAGATAGTCGATGCCGCTCGGGCCTTCCGGCTCTGGATGCATCAGCTTGTAGTCGGGGCCGATATCGCCGGAAAACAGCAGTTTCATTGGCGGTTCGGCGATCTCCAGCTCGACCGAGGCGGAGCCGAGCAGATGGCCGGCGTTCCAGAACCGAGCGCGCAGGCCGGGCAGGACCTGGAACCAGTGGCCATAGGCAAAGGGGTGGAAAAGCGCCAGCGTCGCCTGCGCGTCCGCGCCGGTATAGATCGGCTCGACGGCATCGCGGCGCGACCGCCGGCGGTTGCGGCGGTTGAGCTGCTCGACCTCGATCTCCTGGATGTGGGCGCTGTCGGGAAGCATGACGCTGCACAGTTCGAAGGTGGCGCCGGTGGCGAAAATCGGCCCGGAATAGCCGTCCCGAACGAGCTTCGGCAGCAGGCCGGAATGGTCGATATGGGCGTGGCTGAGAATGACCGCGTCGACGTCGCCAACGGAAAACGGGAAGGGCCGGTAGTTCAGTTCCTTCTCGGTCTTGGAGCCCTGGAACAGGCCGCAATCGAGCAGCAGCGTGCCGCCCGCCGTTTCCAGCCGGTAGCACGACCCGGTGACGCTGCCCGCCGCCCCGTGAAATGTCAGCCTGGGTACAAGGGTCATCGCAGCCTCCTTCGCGCGACCGCGGCAGGCGGCGCAAATCGCAACAAGACCGGCAGGTTAGCACGAAATTGCCGCCGGCAAGGAGCATGACGACGGGCGGGGACAAACGGCGACAAGACCGCCGCCGGACGCTTGGAAAATTTCGAGACGGATTTTGCAAAATTCCGTCTCAATATCGGCGAATTTCGAGACGGCGTTCTCAAAACCGGCAAAATGGGCCGTCGACGGCGAAAAACGGCGGCCGATGGCCGCACGGAGTCGGTTATCCCCGCCCGGCGCGCGCCTTATCCCCTCGCGCCGGCCTTGCCGGCCGGGCGGCGGGCGGCCTCCTCCTGCGCCATCTGGCGGACGCAGCGATCCCAGGCCGGGGTGCCGCCGAAATGGCGCAGCAGGGCCTCGGTCAGCGCCCTGACCTTGCCGGGAGCATGGGGGCCAGGCGGGCGAACGACATACATGCCGAATTCGGGGGTCGGGTGGTCGAGCAGCAGGGGCACCAGGGCGCCGGTGTCGAGCGTGTCGCCGAGCAGGAAGGACGGGAGCTGGGCGATGCCGAGGCCGGCGACCGCCCAGGCGACCAGCGTCTCGCCGCTGTCGCTGCGCAGCCGGCCGCGCGGGCGCACCGAGACGACCCCCTCGCCGCGCGTGAAGACCCAGTCGGGCGAGCGGCTGCCGGTATAGATCAGGCAGTCATGGTCGCCGGCAAGGTCTTCCGGCCGGGTCGGCCGGCCCTTGCGGGCGAGATAGGCGGGGCTGGCGACGACGAGGGAGCGGATCGGCGCGATGCGGCGGGCGACATGGCTGGAATCTTCCAGCTTGCCGATGCGGATCGCCGCGTCGATCCGCTCGCCGATCAGATCGACCAGCCGGTCGGTGAGCGAGACGTCGAGCTCCAGACGCGGATGGGCGGCGGCAAGCTCGGCCAGCACCGGCGCCAGATGGTGGATGCCGAAGGAGAGCGGCGCGGAGATGCGCAGCCGGCCGACCACCTCGCCGCCATGGACGGCGACCGCGTCGAGCGCCTCGTCATAGTCGGCAAGCAGCCGCTCGGCCCGCGCCTTGAACTCCAGCCCGGCATCGGTGGCGGTGACGCCGCGCGTCGTGCGGTTGAGCAGGCGGGCGCCGAGATGCTCCTCGATGCGGGCGATTCGCCGGCTGACGATGGACTTGGAGACGCCGAGGCGGGCGGCGGCACGGCTGAAGCCGCCGCTGTCGGCGATCTCGACGAAATAGCGCATGTCTTCCAGTTCGATCATCCGGCGTTCCTGCTGGCGCAACAGTGTGGTGCGGATTTCGGCAATTCTGATGCCGGGCAAGGGCGACTACCTCTGCGATACCACATTATCGAAAGGATCAGGGCATGCCCTCGACTTTGAAGGTTCTCGCCGTCACCAGCAGCGCGCTGGGCGATGCGTCCGCTTCCAACAAGCTGGTGAACGACACGATCGCCCAGCTCACCGCCCGCAACCCCGGCCTGCAGCTCGTCAGCCGCGACCTCGGCAACGGCCAGGTGCCGCATCTCGACCTCGACGGCGCCACCGCCATTCGCGGCGGCGAGCCGGCGAACGCGGCGCAGGCCGCCGCCCAGAAGCTTTCCGACGAGCTGATCGCCGAGGTCAAGGCCGCCGACGTGCTGGTGATCGGCGCGCCGATGTACAATTTCGGCATTCCCTCGACTCTGAAGGCGTGGTTCGACTACGTGCTGCGCGCCGGCGTGACGTTCCGCTACACCGAGGCCGGGCCGGAAGGCCTGATGACCGGCAAGCGCGCCATCGTTGTTGCGACCCGCGGCGGCCTCTACAGCGAAGGCCCGGCCAAGGCGATGGATTCGCAGGAGCCGCATCTGCGGACCATGCTGAGCTTCATCGGCATCACCGACATCACCTTCGTCTACGCCGAGAAGCTGGCCTTCGGCCCGGAAGCGCGCGAAGCCTCGATCGACGAGGCCAAGGGCAAGCTGGAAGAGTTGGTCGCGGCCTGACGCAAAGCCCGCGCGACGAAACGCAAAACCCGCCGGGACGACCGTCCCGGCGGGTTTTTCATGTGGAGTTTGCCAATCAGGCGCCTCAGCCGAGCGCCTCGTCGATGCTGCGGCGCAGGATCGCCACGAGGTCGTCGACCTCGGCATGGGAGATCACCAGCGGCGGCGAGAAGACCAGGCAATCGCGCACCGCGCGGGTGGCAAGGCCATTGGCGAAACAGGCATTGCGCACCGGCGTCGACATGGACCCGACCGGCTGGACCTCCGACCGGCCGGCCTTGTCGCGGGTCAGCTCCACCGCCGCCATCAGGCCGACGCCGCGCACCTCGCCGACCAGCGGATGGTCGAGCAGGGTGGCGAGCTGCTGCTGGAAATAGGGGCCGATATCGGCGCCGACCCGCTCGACGATGCCTTCCCGGCGCAGGATCGCAAGGTTCTCGCGGGCAACGGCGGCGGCGACCGGGTGGCCGGAATAGGTGTAGCCGTGCGGGAAGCGGCCCGGCGTGTCGAACACCACCTCGGCGACCCGGTCATGGACGATGCTGGCCGAGATCGGCTGGTAGCCGGAGGACAGGCCCTTGGCGACCGTCATGATGTCCGGGGCGATGCCGAAGGTCTGGCTGCCGAACCACTCGCCCGTGCGCCCGAAGCCGCAGATCACTTCGTCGGCGATCAGCAGGATGCCGTATTTGCGGCAGATCCGCTGGACTTCCGGCCAGTAGCTGGAGGGCGGCACGAGGACGCCGCCGGCGCCCTGCACCGGCTCGCCGATGAAGGCTGCAACGCGCTCCGGCCCGACGGCGAGGATCGTCTCCTCCACCCCTCGCGCGGCCTTCAGGCCGAACTCTTCCGGGCTCATGTCGCCGCCCTCGCCCCACCAGTTGGGGGCCGGCGCATGATGGATGTCGGGGATCGGGATGCCGGGGATATCGTGCATGCTGGCAAGGCCGGTGAGGCTTGCCGCCGCGATGGTGCTGCCGTGATAGGCGAGCTTTCGCGAGACGATGACGGTGCGCTGCGGCTCGCCGCGCTTCTGCCAGTAGCTGCGGACGATGCGGATGTTGGTGTCGTTCGCCTCCGACCCGGAGGCGGCGAAGAAGACGCGGTTGAGCCCCTCGGGCGCGAGTTCGGCCAGCTCCTCGGCGAGCAGGGTGGTGACCGGCATCGTCGTCTTGAAGAAGGTGTTGTAATAGGGCAGCTCGCGCATCTGCCGCGCCGCCGCCTCCGCCAGTTCCGTCCGGCCATAGCCGATATTGACGCACCACAGCCCGCCCATGCCGTCGAGCAGGCGGTCGCCGTCGCTGTCGGTCAGGTAGCAGCCCTTGGCCGAGACGATGACCCGCGCGCCGCCCTCGCCGGCCAGTTCGCCATGGTCGGTGAAGGGATGCAGGTGATGGGCAAGGTCAGCGGCCTTGAGCGTGGCCGTCGACGGGGAGGGATCGTTCCTCAGGTCCGGATTGGGTGTCGAAGACATGGATAGCGTCCAGGTTGGAGAAGTGCTCGACGGGATCGAGCGGCCAGAGCGGCCGTCTGATCCGACTATAGGGGATCTGCGACAGGCGCATGGTGGCGATGCCGCCGGCATCGACCAGCAGAATGTCGCGGGCAATCGGCCCGAAGGCGGCGCGCAGATGGTTGCGGCTCTTCAGGCCGATGACGGAGAGCGAGGCGGGCTCGATGCCGAGCGCGCGGAACAGGTTGAGATCGGTGACGGAGAGCGCCCGGCTGGCGACGACGATACGAAGGCCCGCCGCCTCCAGCAAGGCCATCGGCCCCATGTCGACGGAGAGCCCGCGCAGCACCGGACCTTCGCAGCGGAAGGTGCCGGGATGCAGCCGCAGGACGCGGGCCCTGAGCGCCAGCGGCGGGGTGATCTCCGGCGCAAGGCGGCCGCCGAGCACAAGGTCGAGCATGGCGCCCTCCCCCGCCTCGCCGGCAAGGGCGACGGCGGCGGGATCGCAGATCGTCGCGAAGGCGGCGTTGTCCAGCCCCGCCTCCAGCATGGCGCGCAGCAGGTTGGGCGAATCGCCATAGGCCCCGCCCGCCGGATTGTCGGCGAAATCGGCCAGCACCAGCGGCCGGGGGTCGTCGCCCGGCGCGCGCGCGGCGGCGATCGCGGTCTCGATGTCGGCAAAGTCGAGTTGCGTTTCCGTGCGGCTGTCCCAGAGCCTTTCGCCGAGGTCGAGCGCCAGCGCGCGCGGGTCGATCGCAGCGTCCGCCATCACCGACACCATCGCGGCCGGCCCGACATCGGGCACATCGGCCCAGGGAAAGCCGATGGTGAGCCCGGCCGAGACGACGCCCGGCCGCGCGGCAAGGGCGGCGGCATGGGCAAGCAGCGCGTTCATCGGCCCCGGCGGGCCGGTGCGGCCATGGTCGGCGGCATCGATCATCGGCGGACGGGCGAGCACGGCGCGGGTGAGCCGGCCGTCCCCGCCCCTGTCCGCCCCGCCCCTGTCCGCCTCCTGCATCAGCCGCGCCAGCGCGCCGGCGGCCTCCACCGCGCAGTCGACATGATCGACATGGGGATAGGTGCGATAGGGGAAGACGGCATCGGCGGCGGCGACCATGCGGGGCGAGACATTGGCGTGCATATCGAGCGTCGCGACGATGGGCACCCGCTCGCCGTGGCGGGCGCGCAGGGCGGCGAGCAGATCGCCCTCCGGATCGAGGCAGTCTTCACTGACCATCGCCCCGTGCAGGGCGAGCAGCACCCCGTCGAAGCTCCCCCTTGCCGACAGCATCGCTTGCCTGAGGGTGGCCCAGTCGGCGGCGGCGAGCGGACCGGAGGGACCGCAGGCGGCGGCGACCGGCAGCACGATCTCCCAGCCATGGGCGGCGGCGGCCGCCAGGAAGCCGCCGACTTCCGTGCCGGTGCCGGCGAGCCGGGCGCGGGCCTCCTCCTCGCCGAAGACGAGATAGCGGCCGGCGAAATCGGCGAGCCGGGTCGGCACCACGTTGAACGTGTTGGTCTCGTGCAGGATCGCACCGACGAGGACGCGCTTTGCCATGGCGCTCACGAACTCGCCGAGAGGTCGACCCAGACGCTCTTGCGATGGGTGACGCTGTCGAAGGCATGGAAGGACTTGTCGCGGCCGCTGCCGGAGGCCTTCACCCCGCCGAAGGGGACGGTGATGTCGCCGACGCGCAGGGTGTTGATCCAGACGAAGCCGGTATCCAGGCGGCGCTCGGCCTCCAGCGCCCGGGCAAGGCTGCCGGTCCACACGGCGGCGGCCAGCCCGTAGGGACTGTCATTGGCGATGGCGACGGCCTCGTCGAGGCTGCCGGCATCGATGACCGAGAGGACGGGACCGAAGATCTCCTCGCGGGCGATGGTCATGCCGGTGTCGACATCGGCAAAGACGGTGGGGCGGACGCAGGTTTCCGGCGCAAGGCCGGGGGCGGGCGGCCCCTCGCCGGTGAGGCGGGTCGCGCCGTCCGCAAGGCCGCTCGCGATATAGCCGCGCACCCGGTCGGCATGGGCCGCAGACACCAGCGCGCCGAAGCGGGTCTCCGGCAGCAGGGGGTCGCCGGGCTCGAAGGTCCGCACCAGCGCCACCAGCTTTTCCAGGAACGCGTCGCGGATGGGGCGCTCGAGGATCAGCCGGGTGCCGGCATTGCAGATCTGGCCCTGGTTCTGGAAGACGCCCATGGCGGCGGCCTGCACCGCCCGGTCGAGGTCCGGGCAGTCGGCAAGCACGATATTGGCGGACTTGCCGCCGCATTCCAGGCCGACCTTCTTCATGTTGGACTGGCCGGCATAGGTCATCAGCAGCTTGCCGACGGCGGTGGAGCCGGTGAAGGCGAGCGAGGCGACGCCGTCATGCAGGGCGAGCGCGCGGCCGGCATCCGCGCCGATGCCCGGCAGCACGTTGAAGACGCCGTCGGGAAGGCCGGCCTCGGCGGCGAGCCGGCCGAGCCGCAGGGCAGAGAGCGGCGACAGTTCGGACGGCTTCAACACCACGCTGTTGCCGGCGGCGAGCGCCGGGGCGATCTTGGTCATCGCCGTGACCAGCGGGAAGTTCCAGGGGACGATGGCGGCGACGACGCCGACCGGCACGCGGCGGATCATGGCGAGCACGTCGCCGCGGGTCGGCGCGATCTCGTCATAGAGCTTGTCGGCGGCTTCCGCGAACCAGCGCAGGCAGCGCACCGCCGCCGGCACGTCGATCGTCAGGCTGTCGCGGATCGGCTTGCCCATGTCGAGCGTCTCAAGAAGCGCGAAGGCGTCGGCATCCGCCTCGATGAGATCCGCAAGATGCAACAGCACCGCCTTGCGCGCCGCCGGGGCGGCCCTGGACCAGGCGCCCTTCTTAAAGGCGCGGGCGGCGGCCGCGACCGCCGCGTCCGCATCGGCCTCGCCGCAGGCGGCGACATCGGCGAGGATGCGGCCGGTCGCCGGGTTGAGCGTGGCGAAGGTGGCGCCGGACAGCGCCGGGCGATAGCGGCCGTCGATGAAGGCCTCGGCTTCCGGCGACAGGTCGCGGGCGGCGGCGTGCCAGTCCTTGACGTGAGTGGGGACGGAAGTGGGGGGAGTGGGGGACAGGGTCATTTCGCTTCACCAGGGGAGACGGCGCCGGAACCGGGACCAGGGCGGGCCGCGAGGGAGGGCGGCTGGCGGCGGTCGCCGGACAGAAGATGCTCGGCCAGCTTGAAGGCGCGGGTGACGATGAAGGTCATCGTCAGGTAGATCAGCGCCGCCATGGAGAGGAGCTCGACCGGCATGTAGTTGACCGAGCTGATGGTGCGGGCGACGCCGGTGAGGTCGAGCAGGGTGACGGTGCTGGCGAGCGAACTCGCCTTGATCAGGAGGATCACCTCGTTGCCATAGGCCGGCAGGCCGATGCGCAGCGCCTGCGGCAGGACGATGCGGCGCATGCGGGTCAGCCGCGACATGCCGATGGCCTTGGCCGCCTCGACCTGGCCGCGCGGCACCGCCTGGATGGCGCCGCGCACGATCTCCGCCGTATAGGCGGCGGTGTTCAGCGAGAAGGCGATCAGCGCGCACCAGAACGGCTCGCGCAGGATCACCCAGACCGGGCTGGCACGCACGGCGGCGAATTGCGACAGGCCGTAATAGACGAGGAAGATCTGCACCAGGAGCGGCGTGCCGCGGAAGAAGAAGACGAAGCCGTAGGCCGGCATCCACGCGAACGGGCTGCGGGCAAGGCGGGCGAGCGCCACGGCAAGCGCCATGACGAAGCCGGCGACAAGGGCAAGGCCGACCAGCCGCAGCGTCAGGCCTGCGCCGCCGAGCAGCGCAGGCAGAGCGTCGATCATCACCTGGAGGTTCATGCCGCACCCGCCGGTTCGAGGCCGCGCGAGGCCCGGCGCTCCAGCACCTGGATGGCGAGCATGCTGACGATGGTCAGCGCGAGATAGATGAAGGCGGCCGCGAGGAAGAAGGTGAAGGGCTGGCGGGTGAAGCCGACCGCGTATTCGGTCTTGCGCATCAGTTCCTCCAGACCGATGACGGAGACGAGCGCCGTCTCCTTGAGGATGACGAGGAAGATGTTGCCGAGACCGGGCAGCGCGATGCGCCAGACCTGCGGCAGCGACACCCGGCGGAAGGTCAGCCAGCGGCCCATGCCGAGCGCCCGCGCCGCCTCGATCTGGCCCTTGGGGATCGCCTGGAAGGCGCCACGAAAGACCTCGGTCGCATAGGCACCGAAGGCCAGCGACAGGGCGAAGACGCCGGCGACGAAGGCGTTGATGTCGACATGCTCGCTATGGCCGAGCCAGCGGGCGAGGCCGTTCACCGCGCGCACGCCGCCGAAATAGATCAGCAGGATCAGCACCAGGGCCGGCACGCCGCGCACGATGGTGGTGTAGACGTCGCCGGCGATGCGGGCCGTGCGGCTCGACGACAGTTTCATCATGGCGACGGCGATGCCGATGAGAATGCCGAAGAGCGTGCTGAGAAGGGCGACCTGGACGGTCATCAGCGTGCCGACGGCCAGCATCGGGCCGAAGCCTTGCAAGTCGGGCATCAGGCGGGGTCCTGCGATTGGCTGGAAAAAGCGGAAGGCGCGGCCGGGGGTCGGGCCCGGCCGCGCCGCGACGTCGCAGGCGCGATCAGTCGGCCGGCTTCATGCTGAAGGGGAAGAAGCGGTCGTTGATCTCGTCATAGACGCCGTTCGCCTTGATGGTGGCGAGCGCCGCGTCGAGGCTGGCGAGCAGGTCGGTGTCGTCCTTGCGCACGGCGATGCCGGCGCCGAGGCCGAGGATTTCAGGGTCGAGCATCGCCTCGCCCTTCATCTCGAAGGCGGCGCCGTCATCGGACTCCAGCCACTTCGACATGGCGATGCGCTGGGCGATGACGCCGTCGATGCGGCCCGTGACGAGGTCGAGATTGTGGTTCTCGACCTTGTCGTAGAGGCGCACGTCCGCATTCGGGAAGCGGGCCTCGATCAGCGCGGCATAGGTGCTGGCGCGCTGCACACCGAGCGACTTGCCGGCAAGGCTCTCGGCGGTCGGGGCAATGTCGGAGGCCTTCGGCGCGACCAGCACGGCGCCGGCCTGGTAATAGGGCTTGGTGAAGTTCACCGCCTCGAGCCGCGCCGGGGTGATCGACATGCTGGCGACGATGGCGTCGTACTGGCCGGCATTGAGGCCGGGGATGATGCCGTCCCAGGCCTGGGCCGAGATGGTGCACTCGACCTTCATCTCAGTGCAGAGCGCCTTGGCGATCTCCACGTCGAAGCCCTGCAGCTCGCCCTTGGCGTCGACGAAGTTGAACGGGGGATAGGCGCCCTCGGTGGCGATGCGCAGGGTCTGGGCCTGCGCCGCCGAAGCGGCAAGGCCGAGGCCGCAGGCGGCGAGCAGCGTGGCGAGTTTCATGCGCAGTGGTGTCATTGTCTTGTTCTTCCTCTGGTTGGTCGGTCGATGGGGCGGCCGTGGATGCGAGGTCAGGCGGCCTCGAAGGACTGCCGGACGAATTGCCGGCAGCGGTCGGAGGCGGGGTCGCCGAAGACCTGTGCCGGGGTTCCCTCCTCCTCGACGCGGCCCTGGTGCAGGAACACGACCTTCGAGGAGACGTCGCGCGCGAAGCGCATCTCATGGGTGACGATGATCATCGTCCGGTGCTCCTCGGCGAGCGCGCGCATGACGCGCAGCACCTCGCCGACGAGTTCGGGATCGAGCGCCGAGGTGGGCTCGTCGAACAGCAGCACGTCCGGGTCCATGGCGAGGGCGCGGGCGATCGCCGCGCGCTGCTGCTGGCCGCCGGACAGATGCGCGGGATAGTGGCCGCGCTTGTCGTGGATGCCGACCTTGTCGAGCAGGGCTTCCGCCTGTTCCACCGCCTCGGCGCGCGGCCGGCCGAGCACATGCACCGGGCCCTCGATGAGGTTTTCCAGGATGGTGCGGTGGCTCCACAGGTTGAAGTCCTGGAACACCATGCCGACGCGGCGGCGGACCCGGTCCGCCTGGCGGTTGTCGACGCGGCCCTTGCGTCCGAGCTTCAGTTCCTCGCCGAAGACGCGGATCGAGCCGCTGTCGTAGCGCTCCAAAAGGTTGATGCAGCGCAGGAAGGTGCTCTTGCCCGAACCGCTCGCGCCGATGATCGAGATGACGTCGCCCTTTTCCGCCCGCAGCGAAATGCCCCTCAGCACCTCCAACTGGTTGAAGCGCTTGTGCAGGTCGTCAACGACGATCGGCGTCCCGTCGGTCATGCAGCCCTCCCGGTGCGACCGCCTTGCGATCGGTTTTGTTCGCTTGGCGGTCATACGTTCACTGTGCGCACACGTTAGGAAGGAATGACGAGGCTGTCAAGCGCCCGAACAAACGGGCGACAGGCGAACACGGAGATGCAGGCGAACACGGGCAGGCGCAGGCCGGGGCCGCGCGCCGACGGCGCGGCCCGGTGGGAGACGGCAGGAAAGGGGAAAAGGTGGGGGACGCGCGGCTCAGGGCCGCGAGCGGATCGCGAACTCAATCTCGGAAGCGGCCGAGCGCAGCACCGGCAGGAGCTGCGAGACGAGGCTTTCCATGGTGTGGCGGGTCGCCGGCACGCCCATGTTGATCGCCGCGATGACGCGTCCGTCGCGGCCGCGCACCGGCACGGCGATGGAGCGGATGCCGACCTCGAGCTGGCCCTCGGCGGTGCAATAGCCGTCGGAGCGGCCCTTGAGGATCATCTCGCGCAGCGCATGGCGGTCGGTGACGGTGAGCGGCGTGACCTGGCGGATCTCAGAGCGGGCAAGCAGCGCGTCGAGCTCGGCATCGGGCAGGCCGCCGAGCAGCACCCGGCCGAGCGAGGTCGAGGTGGCCGGGTAGCGGTTGCCCAGCGCGATGCTGATCGACATCATCCGGTTGGCGGTGTGGCGGGCGACATAGACCACCTCGGCGCCGTCGAGCACACCCATGGAGCACGGCTCCTCGGCCTGCTTGGCCGCCGCCTCGAGGATCGGATTGGCGATCTCGATGAAGGAGAAGGAGCTGAAATAGGCCATGCCCAGCTCCAGCACCCGCGGCCGCAGGCGATAGTCGCGCCCGTCGAAGCTGGCATATTCGAGCGTCACCAGCGTCTTCAGGAAGCGGCCGGCGGCAGCGCGCGGCAGGCCGGTCTTGCGCGCCACGTCGCTCAAGGTCATCGCCGGGGTGAAACGGTCGAACGCCTTGATGACGGCAAGGCCGCGGGCCAGCGAGCGCACGAAATCGGAGCTGTTGTCCGCCTGCGCGTCCGCAAGGTCCTCGACATCGTCCTGCGCCATGGCGGCCCTTTCCAAGAATCATCCCGTGCGACCCTCGTTAGCATGACGCACGGGTGTTCGCTAGACGAACTCCCGGCGGCGCTTGAGGATCTCCCGCGCCGCGTTGCGCCCCGGCAGGCCGGTGACGCCGCCGCCGGGATGGGTGCCGGATCCGCACTGGAACAGGCCCTTCACCGGGCTGGTATAGGCGGCATGGCCGGCGGCCGGGCGCAGGCTGAACAACTGGTCGAGATGCATCTCGCCATGGAAGATGTCGCCGCCGACAAGGCCGTATTCGGTCTCAAGATCGAGCGGCGTCAGCGCGCTGTAGCCGAGCACCGAGGCGGGGAAATTCGGCGCGTAGTCGCCGATCGTGTCGATCACCAGCTTCGCCACCTCGTCGCGGTGATCGTCCCAGGAGGCGCCTTCGGGGAGGTCCGGGCTGAAATGCTGGCAGAACAGGCCGGCGATGTGCTGCCCCTTCGGCGCCAGCTCCGGTTCGACGGCGGTCGGGATGCACATGGAGACGACCGGCCGGCGCGACCAGCCGCGATGGCGGGCATCGTCATAGGCTGTCTCCAGATAGCCGAGCGAGGGGGCGATGGCGATGGTGCCGGCGTGATGGCGCTGCATCTGGCGCCCCGGGCGGGCGATGAAGTCCGGCAGCTCGGAGAGCGCCACGTTCATGCGGAAGGTGCCAGAGCGGCAGCGCCAGTTGCGCAGCCGGCGCAGGAAGGCGCTGTCGAGCAGGCTGCTGTCCAGCATCTTCAGGAACAGCAGGCGCGGATTGACGCTGGAGGCAATGATGCGCGCGCGCAGCACGGTGCCGTCGTCCAGCGCGACGCCGGCCGCGCGGCCCTTCTCGACGATCACCTCGCGCACGCCGCGCCCCAGATGAACGACGCCGCCGCGCGCCTCCAGCGACTTCTGCATCGCCTGTGTGATGCCGCCCATGCCGCCGCGCGGCTGGCCCCACTTGCCGCGCTTGCCGTTGACCTCGCCGAAAACGTGATGGAGCAGGACATAGGCGGAGCCGAGCGCGGAGGGGCTGACCATGTTGCCGACCAGCCCCTTGAAGCCGTAGATGCCCTTGAACGCCTCGCTGTCGAACCGCTCATCGAGGAAATCGGCAAGGCTCTTCAGCATGAGGTCGGCAAAGCCGGCGCGCTGCTCGCGGCTCAAATGCCGCAGGTGCCAGCCGACCCGGCCGCTCTGCAGCAGCTCGCCCCAGCCGCCGGTCAGTTCCGGCGGCCGCTCGCGGGCGATCGCCCGCATCACCGTCGCCGAGACGTCGAGCAGGGCGGAAAGCTCCGCATAGGCCCTGGCGTCGGACGGGCTTTCGGCAGCCAGTTGCTGCATCACCGCCGCCTTGTCGCCGAGCAGCTCGATCGAGCGCCCGTCGGGCAGCACGCTCAAGGTGCCGCCCTCGCGCTCCAGGATCTCCAGCCCGTGCCGGTGCAGCTCCAGATCGGCGATCACCTCCGGCGCCAGCAGGCCGACCAGATAGGCGCAGGAGGAATTGCGGAAACCGGGATGAAACTCCTCGGTGACGCAGGCGCCGCCGACGATGGAACGGCGCTCGACCACCGCGACCCGCAGGCCGGCGCGGGCAAGATAGCCGGCGCAGGTGAGGCCGTTATGGCCGCCGCCGACAATGACGGCGTCGAAGGAAGACGAAGCATTCATGACAGGATCCAGCACTCAGGTGGGGCGTTGGGGCGGAGTTATTGCGCGGGGCGGAGGAAGCTCGCCGGCACATGGCGATAGGGCAGGCTGGTCAGATCCGCCGGGGCGGGCCCTGGCGTGTCGACATCGATGATGGCGCCGCAAAACGTGCCGAAGGCGGCGCGGAAATGGTTCTTGGCCTTGGTGCAGAACAGGGCGACCTCTCCAAGGTCGATGCCGTGCAGGGCGGCCCAGGCCGGATCGTTGACGCTCTGGGCGGTCTCGGCGACCACCACCTGCAGGGCGCCGGCGCGCAGCAGCACGGTGCGGCCGACCGCCTCCGGCCGGCCGCGCTCCATCGGCCCGGTGTTGACGAAGCGCCCGTCGGTGAGGCGGACGATCTCGCCCGAAAACGGCACGGGCGGGCCGAAGGACGTGCCGAGCCGCCCGCCGAGAGCGGCCTCCAGCCGCGCCCCCGGCCCGAGCTCATGGGCGCGGGCAACGAGATCGGGATCGCAGAAACTGGCGAACAGCGCCGGCCAGGGCGGGGCCGCCTCGACAAGGGCGCGGAACAGGCCCGGCGTGTCGCCGGCGCCGCCCGACAGCGGATTGTCGGAATTTTCCAGCACCGCGACCGGCCAGCGGGTGCCGGTCTCCAGCAGGCGGACGGCGCGCGCCAGGCCTTCGTCCGCTCCCGGCAGATCGGGCAGGAAGGCGCCATGGCGGCGCAGCAGCTCGGCCGCCATCCCTTGCGCCACGGCACGGGCGCGGGCGCCCTCCCCCTCGCCCTCGTCGCGGTGGCAGACGGTGATGGCGGCCGAGGTCCAGGGCGTGTCGGCATAGGCGAAACCGCCGAAGACGGTGACATCGGCAAGGCCGGCCTCCGCCTCGCGCTCGGCCGCCAGGCGGACGAGCCCGCCCATCGGCTCGCCGTCGGTGCGCATGGAATGGCTGGGGGGAAGCATCGGCACCGGCAGGATCAGCGAGCGGAAGCGCTCGCCCTGCACCATCCGCTCGAGGAGGCCGAGCGCCTTTTCCGCCGTCTCCGTCATGTCGACATGGGGATAGGTCTTGTAGCCGACGACGATGTCGGCGCTTTCGGCGCTGCGCGGATCGAGGCAGGCATGCAGGTCGAAACTGACGGCGAGCGGAACGTGCGGGCCGATCGCGGCGCGGATGCGGGCAAGCAGCGTGCGGTCGGGGCCAGGGTCGCGCGTGCCGGCAAGGGCGCCGTGCAGGCAGACATAGACAGCATCGAGCGGCGCCTGTGCCATCTCGCGGACAAGGCCCGCGACGATCTCGTCATGGATGGCATCGAGCGCTGCCTGCTCGACAAGGCCGCCGGGCGGGGCCGAGGTGCAGCGCAGGAAGACGCCCTGCCAGTCGGGCCGGGCGTCGAGAAAGGCGACCGTCCCGCCCATCTCCGTCGCCGTGCCGCGATAGGCGTCGCGCGCTTGCGGCCCCGCCTGCCATTCGCGCCGGCGAAAGCTCTCAAGGCCGGTGGGAACGGGGGAAAAGGCATTGGCCTCATGCCACAGCCGCGCAATCGCCAGACGCCGCATCACGCTCTCATTCTGGTCGGGTGGAGGGGATCGGGAGAAAATCGGAGCTCTCGCGTCACAGGCTTGTCCGTTTAGCGGATTTATGTTCACTATGCGGATGATCCTAGGGGCGAATCCGGACCGCTGTCAATCGACGGCCGCATCGCCCCGGCCGATCCGCCTGCCGCTTTCCGCCTGCCGCCTGCCAGCCTGCCGCTTTCCGCAAAGGTCCCGCGATGAGCCACGTCTTCCACCGATCCGCCCGCGCCACCCCGCCGCTCGCCGTCGCCGGCGAGGGCAGCTACATCCTGGGGAGCGACGGGCGGCGCTATCTCGACGCCTGCGGCGGCGCTGCCGTCTCCTGCCTCGGCCACAGCCAGCAGGAAGTGGCGGAGGCCATCGCCGCGCAGGCCGGGCGGCTCGCCTATGCCCATAGCGGCTTCTTCACCAGCGAGCCGGCCGAAGAGCTGGCCGACCTGCTGGTCGAGGGGGCGCCGCGCGGGCTCGACAAGGTCTATTTCGTGCTGAGCGGCTCGGAGGCGGTGGAGACCGCGCTGAAGATGGCGCATCAGTATCACCGCGAGCGCGGCGAGCCGGCGCGCCGGCACGTGATCAGCCGCTGGCAGAGCTATCACGGCAACACGCTCGGCGCCCTGTCGGCGGGGGGCAACCGGGCGCGCCGCGCCGCCTATGCCGACCTGCTGATCGACATGCATCACATCTCGCCGTGCCATGCCTATCGCGGCCAGCGGGAGGGCGAGAGCGCGGAAGACTACGGGTTGCGCGCCGCCGACGAGCTGGAGGCGAAGATCCTGGAGCTCGGGCCGGGCACCGTCTCGGCCTTCATCGCCGAGACCGTGTCGGGGGCAACGCTCGGCGCGGTGCCGCCGGCGCCCGGCTATTTCCGCCGGATCCGCGAGATCTGCGACCGGCATGGCGTCTTGCTGATCCTCGACGAGGTGATGTGCGGCATGGGCCGCACCGGCTCCTTGCATGCCTGTCTTGCCGAAGGCATCGCGCCGGACCTGATGACGGTCGCCAAGGGTCTGGGCGCGGGCTTCCTGCCGCTCGGCGCGGTGCTGGTCGGCGGGCATGTCCATGCCGCTTTCGAAGGCGGGTCGGGCGCGTTCCAGCACGGGCACACGTTCGTCGGCCATCCGGTCGCCTGCGCCGGGGCGCTGGCGACGCAGAAGATCATCCGCCGCGAGAAGCTGGTGGAGAAGGTCCATGCCGAGGAGGCGGTGGTGCGGGCGCTGCTGGAGGCGCGCTTCGGCCAGCATCCGCATGTCGGCGACATTCGCGGGCGCGGCTTCTTCTTCGCGCTGGAACTGGTCGCCGACCGCGACAGCAAGGCGCCGTTCGCGCCCGAGCGGCAGCTTGCCGCTACAATCAAGCGCGAGGCGCAGGCGCGCGGGCTCTTATGCTATCCCGGCGCCGGCACGGTGGACGGGGAGGCCGGCGACCATGTGCTGCTGGCCCCGCCCTATACGGCGACGGGCGCGGAACTGGCCGAGATGGTGCGCCTGCTCGGCGAGACGCTCGACGCGCTGCTCGGCTGACGGGCGGCGCTCAGGCAAGGACGGGACGGGTGGGCGCGGGCGCGCCGAGATTGCCGAGAAGGCCGGCAATGGCGCGCAGGGCCGCCTCCAGATCGTCCGGCGCCGGACCGCCGATGCACAGGCGCACGCCGGAGGCGGCCGGATCCGGCGCGGTGAGGGTTGAGGTGGCCCGAGTGGACTCGGGCGGGGTGACCAGCACTCCGAGCGCCCGCGCCGCCACTTCCAGCGCCGCCGCCAGCGGCGGGGCGAGCGGCAGCCAGACATGATAGCCGACATGGCGGGCCTCGCGCAGGGCCGGGCCGAGGATCGCGGACGCCAGCGCCCGGCGGCGGCGCGCCTCCTCGCGGATCGCCGCGCCGATCGCCTCCGCCGTGCCGTCCAGCACCCATTGCTCCATCACCGCGCAGCCGAGCGGCGAGATCATCAGGCCGCTGGCATGGAGCGCCGCCTCCGCCCGCTCGAACCAGGCCGGCGGCACCACCAGCCCGCCGATGCGCAGCGCCGGGTTGAGCGTCTTCGACAGGCTGTTGACATAGAAGACCCGCTCGGGCGCGAGGCTGGCGAGCGGGGGGAAGTCCGGCTCCGGCACCAGCCGGTAGACATCGTCCTCGATCAGCACGACGTCGCGGGCGCGGCACAGCGCGACGATCGCGTCGCGGCGGCCCCGGTCCATCGAGCCGGTGGTCGGGTTCTGCATGGTCGGCGTCAGATAGACGGCGGTGCCGCCTCCCCCTGCGTCCTTCAGAGCCCGCCCCAGTGCTTCGTCGAGAGCCTCGTCCAGGGCATCGGGCCGCATGCCCTGCCCGTCCATCGCGACGCCGACGACGCGCAGGCCGAGATGCCGGGCGAGCGCCAGCACGCCGGGATAGGTCTGCGCCTCCACCACCAGCGTGCCGCCGGGGCCGCAGACGGTGGTGAGGGCGACCGCCAGCGCATGCTGGGCGCCGCCGGTCAGAAGCAGGCAGGCGGGATCGGCCTCCATGCCGAGGCGGCGGAACCAGCGGGCCAGCTCGTTGCGGAAGCGGGGATGGCCGGCGACCGGCGGATAGGTGCTGAGCATCTCGGCATCGATGCGCCTTGCCAGCGCCGCAAGGGTGCGCCCCGGCAGCCTCTCGCCGACGGCCGACGGCGGCACGTTGCGCGACAGGTCGATGAAGTCGCCGTGCCGCGCCGCCGTCGCGGCGACAAAGGTCCCGGCGCCGCGCTCGGAGCGCAGCAGCCCGCGCCGCTCCAGCATGGCATAGGCCTTGGTCACCGTGCCGAGGCCGATGCCGAGGCGCCAGGCGAGATCGCGCTGCGCCGGCAGGCGGGCGCCGACCGGCAGGGCCCCGGACAGGATGTCCTGCGACAGGGCGGCATCGAGCCGTTCGGCGGGCGAGCCGTCGATCTCGGCCAGACGCGGGTGCCAGGGCGATTGCAGGCGCATGCGAACTCCCGGAGTGTAACGTGACACTTTTGCTGTTTTAACGAAGTGTCACTGCCCATAGCATGGCCCGTCATGAAAGTCCCGCTTTCCCCCGCAGCCGACCGGACCCCCGCCATGCGCCAGGACGCGCACTCCGCCTTTGCCGCCCCGACCCTGGTCCCGCCGCGCCCGGTGGACAGGATTTCGCCGGAAAGGGCGATGCGGCTTGCCGCGCCGCTCACGGCGCTGCGCGCCTTCGAGGCGGCGGCGCGGCACCTGTCGATCAAGGCGGCGGCGGGGGAGATCGGCGTGACGCCCTCCGCCATCAGCCATCAGTTGCGGGCGCTGGAAACCGTGCTGGGGGTCGAACTGATGCGGCGGGTCGGGCCGCGGCTGGAACTGACCGAGACCGGCCAGGCGCTGTCGCCCGAACTCACCGCCGGCTTCGGCCGCATCGCCGAGGCGGTGGGGCTGCTGAAGAGCGAGCGCAAGCTCGGGCCGCTGCGGCTGTCGATGCTGCCGACCTTCGCGGCGCACTGGCTGTCGCCGCGCCTGACGCGCTATCCCTTCGCGCGGGCCGGCTTCGAGCTGCTGATTTCGACCGGCCAGGCCAGCGTCGACCTGCCGGCGGGCGCCGCCGACGCCGCCGTCCGCCACGGGCGCGGCTCCTGGCCGGGAGTGATCTCGGACCTGCTGTTCGAGGAGAGCCTCGGCCTGCTCGGCGCCCCCGGCCTTGTCCGGCCGGACGAGGAGAGCGCCCGGCGGCAGATCGGCCGCAGCATCCTGTTCCTGTCGCAGAACCGGCGCGAGGCGTTCGAGCGCTGGAACGCCGGACTGCCGGGCGGGCCGCTGCGCCCGGCGGCGGTGACGCTGGTCGATTCCTCCGCGCTCGGGCTGAAGGCGGCGATCGACGGGGCCGGCGTGACGCTGGCGGGCCTCGAGATCGCCGGCCAGGACATGGCCGCCGGACGTCTCGCCCGGCTGTTCGACCACACGCTCGCCGCCGATGCCGGCTATCATCTGTGCTATCCGCCGGCGCTGCAGCGCGACCGGCGCATCCGCAACCTGCGGAGCTGGCTGCTGGCCGAGGCTGCCGGTCAGCCGCCCTCGCCTCTTTCCGCCTCTGCCTCCGCCTCTCCTTCTGCCTCCCCTTCTCCGGCCCAGTAGTCGACGACGGCGTCCCGGCGCAGCACGACCTCCAGCCGCCGGGCCGCCTTGTCGCCGCCCGGCGCCGCCCCGGCGAAGGCGACCAGCTTGCCGCTGTCGGGATATTCCATCACGTCCGGCTCATGCATGCTGCTGACGGCGAGATAGCGCAGCGGCCCGTCGTCGCCGGCGATCAACTGATGCGCGGTGTCCGGCCCGCCGGCCGGGCAGACGACGACATCGCCGGCGCGCAGCGCATGCACCTCCCCGCCATAGCGCAGCCGGCCGGTGCCGGAGAGAATCACGAACATCTCGTCATTGGCGTGGTGGCAATGGTACGGCCAGGCCCGCTTGCCGGCCGGCACTTCCACATAGCGGGCGCCGAGCCGGCGGGCGCCGAACGGGGCGGCGATCGAGGCCATGCGCGCCTCGAAGCTCTCGCCATGGCGCTGGGTCTGCAGCGACAGGTTTTCGGGTCGAACGATCGGGGTCATCGGTTTTCACCTTCTGCCGTTTGCGGATGCGAGGGGAGCGTGGGCACCGGCCAGCCGGCAGGGTCGACCGGCAGCCGGTCGCCGGCGGTCGAGGGCGCCGAGACGAGGAGGAAAACCAGGTCGGCCGCACCGTCGTTGCGGACCCAGTGCGGCTGTCCGGGCGGCACATGCAGCCCCTGGCGCGGGCCGGCGCGCAGCACCGCCTGCGGCGTGACCAGGGTCATTTCTCCCTCCAGCACATAGAACACCTGGCGGGCGCGGCGATGCTCATGCGGCTCTTCCCGCGCTCCCGGCGGCATCCGTTCCTGACGCAATTGCAGCCCGTCCAGCTCCAGCAGGCGCCAGCCGAGGCAGGCGTCGCCCCAAGTATAGACCGTGTCCGCGTCCGCTTCGACCACCTCCATGACAGCGCTCACAGCCAGAACAGGCCGGCGGTCAGCGCGGCGAGGCCGGCCATCGTCCGGTTGACCATGAGCAGCTTGCGGGGATCGCGCAGCACCTTCCTCAGGCCCGCCCCGAACGCCGCCCAGACCGACATGCAGGGAATGCCGACCACCGCGAAGACAAGACACACCAGCGCCAGCCGCCCGACATAGCCCTCGCCCGGCGCGACGAAGGCGGCGATGACGGTGACGGCGATCAGCCAGGCCTTGGGATTGACGAACTGGAAGGCGGCGGCCTGGAAAAAGCTGATGGGCGCGGCCATCGAGGCATCGCTGAGTTCGGCCGCGCGCCAGAGCTTGGCCGCCAGCCAGAGCAGGTACAGGGTGCCGACCAGCTTCAAGGCGACCTGCAGCCGCGGCTCGAGCGCGAAGACCGCGCCAAGGCCGGCGCCGACGGCGGAAAGCTGCACCGCGACGCCGAAGGGAATGCCGAGAATATGCGGCCAGGTCCGCGCCATGCCGAAGATCAGGCCGGAGGTCGTCAGCATCAGGTTGTTGGGGCCCGGCGTGATCGACATCACGAAGGCATAGATGGCGAGCGCCGCCAGTGTCGTGGGTTCCATTGCCTCGCTCGTGCTTCCGGTTCGCCCGCGTGGTGCGACCGCCGGGACACTTGACCACAGAAGCTCGATCCGTTCTGCTGAGTTTTCATCACGCCGGGCTGAGCTTTGCTCCATCGTGCCGGACGCGCGGGCGAGCGCGGGGCGCCCCAGCGGTCCTCTGGCATCGCGATGCCGGGCAACGGCGAAAGGCGGAACGGATGATCGTCGACGACCAGAGCGCAGCGATGGCCCTGCTGGCCGGCATGCCGGGACCGGTCGAGGTCATCGAGACCCATATCTCGCATGTGGTGCTGGCCGGCGAGCGGGCCTGGAAGATGAAGCGGGCGGTGAAGCTGCCCTATGTCGACTTTTCGACGCCGGAGTTGCGCCTCGCCGCCTGCGCCGCCGAAGTGGAGCTGAATTCCAGGACCGCGCCGGGGCTCTACCTCGGCTGCCATCGGATCACCGAGGAGACCGACGGGCGGCTGGCGCTGGACGGCGCCGGGCGGCTGGTCGACGCGGTGGTGGAGATGGCGCGCTTCGACCAGGACTGCCTGCTGGACCGGATGGCCCGCGCCGGCCGGCTGACCCCGGCCCTGGTGCGCGAGACGGCGCGGATGATCGCCCGCTTCCACCGCGAGGCGCCGGCGGCGCGGGGGCGCGGCGGCAGCGCCCTGATGGCCGGGGTGCTCGACATCAACGAGGCGGGCTTCGCCACCAGCCATGTCTTCGGCGAGGCGGAGACGGCGACCCTCACCCAGGCCTTCCGCGCGGCGCTGGCCGGCCAGGCCGAGCTGCTCGACGCCCGCGCGCGGGAGGGCCGGGTCCGGCGCTGCCACGGCGACCTGCACCTGCGCAACATCTGCCTGATCGACGGCACGCCGCAGCTCTTCGACTGTATCGAGTTCAGCGAGGACATCGCCACCATCGACGTGCTCTACGACCTCGCCTTCCTGCTGATGGACCTGTGGCATCACGGCTTCGCCGACCTCGCCAATCTCGTCATGAACCAGTATCTCGACGAGACCGGCGACGACGAGGGCTTTGCCCTGCTGCCCTTCTTCATGGCGGTGCGGGCGGCGGTGCGGGCGCATGTCACCGCGACCCAGATCGAGGAGGGCGGCGGGGCGGAAGGGCTCACTGAGGCGGCACGCGGCTATTTCGAGCTGGCGGGCGCGCTGCTGCGCCCGCAGCCGCCGCGCTGTGTCGCCATCGCCGGCCTCAGCGGCTCCGGCAAGACCACCGTGACGGAAGCGCTCGCCGCCCATCTCGGCGCGCCGCCGGGGGCGCGCATTGTCGAGAGCGACAGGATCCGCAAGGCGATGCATGGGGTGCCGGCGGAAACGCGCCTGCCGGCCGAGGCCTATCGGCCGGAGGTGTCGGACAGGGTCTACCGGGAGATGGAGCGGCGCGCCGCGCTGGTCCTGCGCCAGGGCGGCGCGGCGATCGCCGAGGCGGTGTTCGAGCGGCCGGCCGACCGGGCGGGGATCGAGGCGGTCGCGCGCGCGGCCGGCGCGCCGTTTCTCGGCCTGTGGCTCGATGCCGATGCGCAAACCCTGCGGCAGCGGGTCGAGAGCCGGACGGGCGGCCCCTCCGACGCGACCGGCGACATCCTGGCGCGGCAGTTGCAGCGGCGGATCGCCTATCCGGGCTGGCTGCGGGTCGCGGCCGGGCGCGACGTGGCGACGACGGTCGCCGACATCCTCGCCCAGCTTGCGGCGAGCGCCGGCGAGGACGCGCCCTCCGGCGCATGAGACCCGCCCAAACAAAACCCGCCGAAACCGGCGGGTTCGTCAGCGATCTTTCGATGATCTGTCAGAGAGCGGTGGGCCGGACGCGAGGTCCGGCCCGTATCGCTTTGTCGTGGAGACGGGCCGGGGCCCGCCCGCGAAGGCTCAGTCCTCCGCGGCGAGCTCCTTGCCGGTCTCCTGGTCGACGACCTTCATCGACAGGCGGACCTTGCCGCGCTCGTCGAAGCCCATCAGCTTGACCCAGACCTTGTCGCCTTCCTTGACCACGTCGGTGGTCTTGGCGACCTTCTGCGGGGCAAGCTGCGAGATGTGGACGAGGCCGTCCTTGGCGCCGAAGAAGTTGACGAAGGCGCCGAAGTCGACGGTCTTGACGACGCGGCCCTCGTAGATCATGCCGACTTCCGGCTCGGCGGCGATGGAGTTGATCCAGTTGATCGCCGCCTTGATCGCCTTGCCGTCGGCCGAGGCGACCTTGACGGTGCCGTCGTCCTCGATGTTGACCTTGGCACCGGTCTTCTCGACGATCTCGCGGATGACCTTGCCGCCGGAGCCGATGACTTCACGGATCTTGTCGACCGGGATCTTCAGCACCTCGATGCGCGGGGCATGCTCGCCGAGCTCGGCGCGGGCCTCGGACAGGGCCTGCGACATCTCGCCGAGGATGTGGATGCGGCCGTCGCGCGCCTGGCCGAGCGCGACACGCATGATCTCCTCGGTGATGCCGTCGATCTTGATGTCCATCTGCAGCGAGGTGATGCCGTTGGTGGTGCCGGCCACCTTGAAGTCCATATCGCCGAGGTGATCCTCATCGCCGAGAATGTCGGAGAGCACCGCGAAACGGTCGCCTTCCTTGATCAAACCCATGGCGATGCCGGCCACCGGCGCCTTCAGCGGCACGCCGGCATCCATCAGGGCCAGCGAGGTGCCGCAGACGGTCGCCATCGACGAGGAGCCGTTGGACTCGGTGACCTCGGACACGACGCGCAGCGTGTAGGGGAACTCGTGATGCGCCGGCAGGAGCGGGCGCACGGCGCGCCAGGCCAGCTTGCCATGGCCGATCTCGCGGCGGCCGGGCGAACCCATGCGGCCGGTCTCGCCGACCGAGTAGGGCGGGAAGTTGTAGTGCAGCATGAAGGCGGACTTGTAGGTCCCCTCCAGCGCGTCGACGAACTGCTCGTCGTCGTTGGTGCCGAGCGTCGCGACGACCAGCGCCTGGGTCTCGCCGCGGGTGAACAGCGCCGAGCCATGGGTGCGCGGCAGGATGCCGGCCTCCGAGACGATCGGGCGGACCGTCTTCAGGTCGCGGCCGTCGATGCGCTCGCCCTTGTCGAGGATGGCGCCGCGGACGATCTCCGCCTCCAGGTCCTTGAACAGGCCGCCGATGACGACCTTGTCGATGCCGGCGTCCCCGGCCTCGCCGGCCAGGGTCTCGACCGTTTTGGCCTTGACCGCGTCGATGGCGTTGCGGCGCTCGGTCTTCTCGCGGATGGCATAGGCGGCCGTCAGGTCGCCGGCCGCCAGCTCCTTGATGCGGGCGGCAAGCGCCGAGTGATCCGGCAGGTTGAGATCGCGCGGCTCGCGGGCAGCGGTCTCGGCCAGCTTGATGATCGCGTCGATCACCGGCTGGAAGCCCTTGAAGCCGAACATCACGGCCTTCAGCATGTCGTCCTCGGAGAGCTCCTTGGCCTCCGATTCCACCATCAGCACCGCTTCGCCGGTGCCGGCGACGATCAGGTCGAGGGCGGATTCCGGCATGTCGTCGATCAGCGGATTGAGCACGAACTCGCCGTTGATCATGCCGACGCGGGCGCCGCCGATCGGGCCCATGAAGGGAACGCCGGAGATCGTCAGCGCAGCCGACGCGGCGACCATCGCCAGAATGTCCGGCGCGTTCTCCATGTCATGCGACAGGACGGTGGCGATCACCTGGGTGTCGCACTTGAAGCCGTCGACGAAGAGCGGGCGGATCGGCCGGTCGATCAGGCGCGAGGTCAGCGTCTCGTGCTCGGACGGACGGCCCTCGCGCTTGAAGAAGCCGCCCGGGATCTTGCCGGCGGCGAAGGCCTTTTCCTGGTAGTTCACGGTCAGCGGGAAGAAATCCTGGCCGGGCTTCGGCTCCTTGGCGGCGACCACGGTGGCCAGCACCTTGGTCTCGCCATAGGTGGCGAGCACGGCGCCGTCGGCCTGGCGGGCGATCTTGCCCGTCTCCAGCACCAGCGGGCGTCCGCCCCAATCGACTTCCACGCGATGAATATCGAACATGTTGTTATCCTATTTCGGTCACCCGGCCCGCATCCATATGCGGCCCGGGCTGCTCCCATGGGCAGGCGGAGACGGCATCGTGCCGGCTGCGCCATTCAAGCGACGCGCCATGGGCAAGACAGCAGGAGGCTCGTTCCCGCCCGGCGCGATGCCGGGCGCTCAAGCCGCCTGCTATCCTGCCCCATGACCGTCTTTTGCCGCCAGTCCGGCGGCAGATGGACCGTCTTTCGCCGCCAGTCCGGCGGCAGATGGACCGTCTTTCGCCGCCAGTCCGGCGGCGGATGCGCAAACGCGGCGCCCTTGCGGACGCCGCGTTGCCCGTACCGGTTAACGGCGCAGGCCGAGGCGCTTGATCAGATCCTGATAGCGGCCCTCGTCGGTCTTCTTCAGATAGTCGAGAAGCGACCGGCGCTGGCTCACCATCTTCAGCAGGCCACGGCGGGAATGGTTGTCCTTGCCATGGCTCTTGAAGTGGTCGGTCAGATTGGCGATCCGCTCGGAGAGAATGGCGACCTGCACGTCGGCAGAGCCCGTGTCTCCTTCCTTGATCGCGTATTCCTTGATCAGTTCCGCCTTGCGTTCAGCGGTAATCGACATCGGTCATGTCCTTTCAACGATGTCCGCCCCGGACGTGTCCGGAGCGAGATTGAACACGCGCCGCGGCAAGAGTTCCCCGCGCTCGATCTCGCCGATCGCCACCAGTTCTCCCTGAGTGGTCACTGACACGAGGCCCGAAAACGCCGGGGCATCCCGCCCGCGCAGCAAAACGCCCTGCCCCCGTCGGAGGCGGGCGGCATCCTGCCGGCTGACGGCCAGCGCCGGGATGTCGTCCAGCGCGGTCTCTACAGGCAGAATGAAATCGGCATGCGCCTCGGTCAGGCCCATGCCGGGCGCACATTGCCCCAACTCCTCCAGAGTTTCCAGCGGAATCATGTCCTCCTCGTCGAAAGGACCGACGACAAGGCGCCGCAAGGCGGCAACATGGCCGCAGGTGCCGAGCCGCTCCGCGATGTCGCGGGCGAGCGCGCGCACATAGGTGCCCTTGCCGCATTCCGCCTCGAACACCGCGTGGTCGCGGTCGGGGCAGTCGACAAGGTCGAGCCGGTGGATGTCGATCTCGCGCGCCGCAAGCTCGACCTCCTCGCCGCCGCGGGCAAGGTCATAGGCGCGCGCGCCGTCCACCTTGATCGCCGAATATTTCGGCGGAACCTGGAGGATCGTGCCGGTGAACTCCGGCAGCACCGCGGCGATCTCGGCCGCAGCCGGGCGCGCGTCGCTGGTCGCGACGACCGGCCCTTCGGTGTCGTCGGTCTCCGTCGCCTCGCCCCAGCGGACGGTGAAGCGGTAGACCTTGCGCCCGTCCATGGCGAAGGACACGGTCTTGGTCGCCTCGCCGAAGGCCACCGGCAGCAGGCCGGAAGCGAGCGGGTCGAGCGTGCCGGCATGGCCGACCTTCTCCGGGTGGAGGATCTTCTTCAGCCGCGTCAACGCCTCGTTGGAGGTGATGCCGACCGGCTTGTCGAGCACCAGCCAACCGTCGATGCGGTTGCGGGCCGCCTTCCTGCGTCGTGCCATGCGCCTAGCGTCCACCCTGATCCGGAGCGTCCTCGGGGGCGTCGTCGGGGGTCTCGCCGGGGGCGTCGTCGGAAGTCTCGTCCGCCTCGTCCTCGGCAAGGTCGCGGCGCACCTCGTCGCGGGACAGAAGCGCGTTGATGCGGTCGTCGTCGTCGAAGCGGGTGTCGAGGACGAAGCGCAGGTCGGGCAGGAATTTCATCGTCAGCCGGCGCGCCAGCTCGCGGCGGATGATGCGGGCGCTGCGGTTGAGCGCCTCGATGACACGCTCGGCGTCACGGCCGCCAAGCGGCATCACCAGGCAGTTGGCGAGCCGCAGGTCCGGCGTCATGCGCACCTCCGGCACGGAGATGATGGTGCCGTCGAGGGCCGGATCGGCCAGCGTGCCGCGCGCCAGGATGTCGGAGACTTCCTTGCGCACCAGTTCGCCGACGCGAAGCTGCCGCTGCGACGGCATTCCCGCGGAATGTCTGTTGTTCGGGGCCATGGAGCCGGTCCACTTCTTTCCGGATCGTCAGGGACTAAAGAATCTTCGGGGCCGGGATCCTTCGGGAAAACGGCGGTTTCCCGGCACGTCCCCGATCCGGGCCAAACGGCAAACGCCGGCGGGACGGTCCCGCCGGCGTGCAAGACACGCGGCCGCGCCCCTCAGAGGGTGCGGGCCACTTCCTCCACCCGGTAGCACTCGATGACGTCGCCCGGGCGCATATCCTGGTAGTTCTCGAAGTTCATGCCGCATTCCTGGCCGGACTGGACTTCCTTGACCTCGTCCTTGAACCGCTTCAGCGTGCCGAGCTTGCCCTCGTGGATCACCACGTTCTCGCGGATCAGGCGCACCTGGGCACCGCGCTCGACGATGCCTTCCGTGACGAGGCAGCCGGCCACCTTGCCGACCTTGGTGATGTTGAAGATTTCCAGGATCTCCGCATTGCCGAGGAAGGTCTCGCGGCGCTCCGGCGACAGCAGGCCCGACATCGCCGCTTTCACGTCATCCACCAGGTTGTAGATGATGTTGTAGTAGCGGATCTCGATGCCTTCGCGCTCGGCCGCCTCGCGCGCCTGCTTGTTGGCGCGGACGTTGAAGCCGATGATCGGCGCGTTGGAGGCGGCCGCCAGCGTCACGTCGCTCTCGGTGATGCCGCCGACGCCGGCATGCAGGATGCGCGCCTTGACCTCGTCGGTGCCGAGTTGGTCCAGCGCACCGGCGATTGCCTCGACCGAGCCCTGCACGTCGCCCTTGACGACCAGCGCGAACTCCTTGTGGCCGCTCTGCTGCAGACGGTTCATCATCTGCTCGAGCGAGCCACGGGCACCGCTGGCGAGGACCGAGGCCTTGTCGCGCTTCTGGCGCTGACGGTAGTCGACGATCTCGCGGGCGCGGGCCTCGTTCTCGACGACGGCGACCATATCGCCGGCATCGGGCGTGCCGTTGAAGCCGAGGACCTCGACCGGCTTGGAGGGCGGCGCCTCCTTCACCTGCTGGCTGTTCTCGTCGAGCATGGCGCGCACGCGGCCCCACTCGGAGCCGGCCACCACGATGTCGCCGACCTTCAGCGTGCCCTTCTGCACCAGAACCGTCGCCACCGGACCACGGCCCTTGTCGAGCTGCGCCTCGATGACGATGCCCTCGGCGGTGCGGTGCGGGTTGGCCTTCAGTTCCAGAACCTCGGCCTGCAGCAGGATCATCTCCAGCAGCTTGTCGAGATTGGTGCCCTTCAGCGCCGAGACCTCGACGTCGATGACGTCGCCGCCCATCGATTCCACCACGATGTCCTCGCGCAAGAGGTCGGTGCGCACGCGGCTCGGATCGGCCGACGGCTTGTCCATCTTGTTGATCGCGACGATGATCGGCACGCCGGCCGCCTTGGCATGGGCGATGGCTTCCTTCGTCTGCGGCATGACGCCGTCATCGGCGGCCACCACCAGGATGACGATGTCGGTGGCCTTGGCGCCACGGGCCCGCATCTGGGTGAAGGCGGCGTGGCCCGGCGTGTCGATGAAGGTGATCTTGTTGCCGCCCTGCTCGACCTGATAGGCGCCGATATGCTGGGTGATGCCACCGGCCTCGCCCTGCACCACGTTGGAGCGGCGCAGCGCATCGAGCAGCGACGTCTTGCCGTGGTCGACATGGCCCATGATCGTGACGACCGGCGGACGCGACTCCATCGTGTCGTCCGCGTCGGGAGCGGAGAACAGGCCCTCCTCGACATCGGCTTCCGAGACGCGCTTGACCGAGTGCCCCATCTCCGAGGCGATCAGTTCCGCCGTGTCGGCGTCGATCACATCGTTGATCTTGAGCATCTGCCCCTGCTTCATCAGCAGCTTGATCACGTCGACGGCCCGCTCGGCCATGCGGTTGGCGAGCTCCTGGATGGTGATCGCCTCGGGCAGAACCACCTCGCGGGAGATCTTCTCGCGCACCACCTGCTGGCCGGCCCGCTTCTCCTTCTCGCGGCGGCGACGCAGCGAGGCGAGCGAACGGCTGCGCCCCTCGTCATCGCCGGTGGCGGAGGAGATGGTCAGCTTGGACCGGCGACGGTCGTCGGCGCCGGGGGTCTTGGCCGGGGCGCGTACCGGCGCAACCTTGGCGCGCTTGACGGCCTTCACGCCGCCCTTGCGGCTGTCCTCGTCGTCTCCCTCGGCCCGGCGGGCCGGGGCGGCGGGAGCCGCGGCGGCCGGCTTGCGCGCGGCCTCGTCACGGGCGGCCGGAGCCGGCGCGTCAGCCGACACCTCGCCGACTGCGGCAGAGATCGCGTCGGCCGCGTCCGAGGCCGAAACCTTCTCGCGGCCGTCGTCGCTCTTCTTGCGCTCGGCCTCCTCGGCGGCACGACGGGCGGCCTCCTCGGCCTCCTGCCTGGCGCGCTCGGCTTCCTCGACCTTGCGGCGTTCTTCCTCGATGGCGCGCAGGCGCTCTTCTTCCTCGCGCCGCTTGCGGTCCTCGGCGTCGCGGCGCTGCGCCTCGATCAGGGCCTGCTGCCGGGCAGCCGCCTCGTCTTCGGTCAGAGTGCGCAGGATGTTGCCACCACGCGGCCGCTGCTGCCCGGACGTCTCCGACCGGCGCGAGGGCGTCGCCGGCTCGATATCGGGCCGGCGCTGGGGGGGCGGCGCCACGCTGCGCGGTGCCGCCTCGGCCTCGGCCTCCGGCTTGCCGCCTTCGCCCGGCAGGACGACCCGGCGCTTCTTCTTCTCCACCACGACCGCCTTGGTGCGGCCATGGGAGAAGCTCTGACGAACAGTGCCCTGCTCGACGCCGGGCCGCTTCAGGCCCAGTGTCTTGCGCTCCATGCTGATCGTCTTGTCGCCGGGGTTCTTCGTTTCGCTCATATCGCCTTCAGTCCTGGATCACCGCATCGCCCGCACCGTCATTCGAAACCGGATCGTCGAGCGTTCCGGCAACCGGGGTCCTGTCGGATTCGGTACGGAAACGCTCCAGTTCCTCAACCCGGACGAGAGCGTTCTCGCCTGCCCGGCCTGCAAGCAGTGCAGCATGTATCACATTTGACCGACCCAATGCCAAATCCAATTGAGCCGATGTAAAACAGCCGATGATCCGGCAACCGCCGGTATCGGCAAATCGCGCCCGCGCGATTGCCGCGAGCTTTCTGGCCCCGTCGTCGCCGCCATCGCGCGCCTGGACGAGTCCGATGATATCCTGCCCGCGCACCGCCGCCTCCACCTTGGCGAAGCCGCTGACGACCTCGCCCGCCTTTCGGGCCAGAGACAGCGCGTTCAGCGCGGACCGCTCAAGAAGGGCCTCGACCTGGTCGGCGAGGTCGCCCTCCACCCGCACGGTCCCATCCTTGAGCGCGCGGGCAAACACCTTCTTCTTCTGGGCCTCGGCGACCGACTGGCGGCTCGCCGTGATCCAGACGCCCCGGCCCGGCAGACGGCGCCGCAGGTCGGGGACGATAGCGCCGTCCGGGCCCGCGACGAAACGGATCAGGTCCTCCACCGGCCGCACCGCGCGGGTCAGCGCGCAGCTTCGTTCCAATGGCTCGTTTCGTTTCGGCACCCGTCTTGCTCCGCCGGTCGTTCGACCCTAACCCAACCGGGTCGGGCCCAGCCGGATCAAACCTCGTGCACCACACCGCTTGCGGCGATGCCCGCCTCGTTCTCGTCCGTCTCGCCCTCGTCCGTCTCGTCCCCGGCCGGCTCCTCGTCGGATGCCAGGTCCGCCTCGGTGATCCAGCCCGCCTCGAGGCGCGCGGACATGATCATCTCCTCGGCCTCGGCGCGGCTGAGATCGAACCCGCTCAGCGCGCCCTCGTGGCGGGTGACGGTGCCGTTGGCGCGCTCGCTCCAGCCGACGAGATCGTCGGTGGCGCAGCCGGCGAGATCCTCGACGGACTTCACCCCATCCTTGCCGAGCGCGACCAGCATGGCCGTGGTCAGACCGGAAATGCTCCTGAGATCGTCGGAAACGCCGAGTTCACGGCGCTCCTCGTCGAGCTTCGCCTCAATCTCGTCGAGATATTCGCGGGCACGTGCCTGAATCTCGTCGGCGGTCTCCTCGTCGAAGCCCTCGATCGTGGCAATCTCTTCGCGCTCGACATACGCCACTTCTTCCACGGAGGCAAATCCTTCGGACGCCAGAAGCTGGCCGACGACCTCGTCGACGTTCAGCGCCTCCATGAAGAGCTGGGTGCGATCGGTGAATTCCTTCTGGCGGCGCTCCGACTCGTCATGCTCCGTCATGATGTCGATCGCCCAGCCGGTCAGTTGCGAGGCGAGGCGAACATTCTGGCCGCGGCGGCCGATCGCCAGCGAGAGCTGCTCGTCCGGCACCACCACCTCGATGCGCTCGGCATCCTCGTCGAGCACCACCTTGCTCACCTCGGCCGGCTGCAGCGCGTTGACGATGAAGGTCGCGTGATCCGGGTTCCACGGGATGATGTCGATCTTCTCGCCCTGCAGCTCGCCGACCACCGCCTGAACGCGGCTGCCGCGCATGCCGACGCAGGCGCCGACCGGATCGATGGAGCTGTCCTTGGAGATGACGGCGATCTTGGCGCGCGAGCCCGGATCGCGGGCCACCGCCCGGATCTCGATGACGCCGTCGTAGATCTCCGGCACTTCCTGGGCGAAGAGCTTGGCCATGAACTGCGGATGGGTGCGCGACAGGAAGATCTGCGGGCCGCGCTGCTCGCGGCGCACGTCGTAGACATAGGCGCGGATGCGGTCGCCGTTGCGGAACAGCTCGCGCGGGATCAGCTCATCGCGGCGCACGATGGCCTCGCCGCGGCCGAGGTCGACGATGACATTGCCATACTCGACCCGCTTGACCACGCCGTTGACGATCTCGCCGATACGGTCCTTGAACTCGTCATACTGGCGGTCGCGCTCGGCCTCGCGCACCTTCTGCACGATCACCTGCTTGGCCGACTGGGCGGCGATGCGGCCGAAGTCGAGCGGCGGCAGCGGTTCGGCGATATAGTCGCCGAGGCGCGCCATCGGGTTGCGGCGCAGCGCCTCCTCAAGGTCGATCTCCGTCGAGGTGTTCTCGACGCTCTCGACCACCAGCAGCAGGCGCTGCAGCTTGATCTCGCCGGTGCGCGGATTGATCTCGGCACGCACCTCGGTCTCGGAGCCGTAGCGCGAGCGCGCCGCCTTCTGGATCGCGTCCTCCATCGCGGCGATGACGATGCCGCGGTCGATCGTCTTTTCGCGCGCGACCGCATCCGCGATCTGCAGCAGCTCCAGCCGGTTCGCACTGATTGCCATCTCAGTCCACTCCTCTCGCGCCGGTCCGTGCCGGCGCTTTCCTGTCATCTGGAAGGGCTCGGCCGCTTCCGTCGGAATTCCCGTTGCCGCCGCGCGGCTCAGCCCTCGTCCGCGCCGTTGGCGCCGGCCTTGCGCCGCGCCGCCTTGTCCGCCTTCAGCGAGGCCTCGACCAGCGCGTCGGTCAGCACCAGGCGGGCCTCGGCGATGTCGGCGAGCGTCAGGCGCACGTCCGGCTCGCCGTCGTCCGGCAGATCCTCCAGCCGCAGCACCAATTCGCCGCCCTCGACGGCGCGGATCTCGCCGCGGAAGCGCTTGCGGCCGTCGCGCGGCACGGCCAGCTCCAGCTTGGCGAGATGCCCGCGCCAGCGCTCGAAATCGATGGCCCGCACCAGCGGCCGGTCGATGCCGGGCGAGGAGATCTCGAGATGATACTCCCGATCGATCGGATCCTCGACATCGAGGACCGGCGTCACCGCGCGGCTCACCGCCTCGCAGTCGTCGACGGTCATGGTGCCGTCGGGGCGCTCGGCCATGATCTGCAGGGTGAAGCCGTTGAGGCCCGACAGCTTGACGCGCACGAGGCGGAAGCCGAGATCGACGATCGCCGGCTCGACCATGGCCGCAATGCGCGCTTCCAGTCCGTTCTCGCGAACGATCCGCGTTTCCTGATCCTGCAAAACCGTCTCCCCGGAGCCGCCGAAGGGCGACCACCAAAACAAAAAGAGCGGGTCCCCGGAAGGGCCCACTCTCATACTGCTCATGCGAGCCGATAGAGAATTGAAGTGGGTTCACTATAGCGGGCCGGCGGGCGAACGCAAGAGAATTCGCCGCATCGCCCGGATCCCGCCCGCCGGTCTCAGCGCCGGCGGAACTCCAGATAGTGGCCCTTGCGGCCCTCGCGATAGGCCTTGGCCTCGTAGCGGGTGCCGGGCCAGGGCTGCCACGGGGTCAGCCAGTCGGCCGCGCCGTCCGCCGTCCACTCGAAGGCGGGATGGGCGAGCAGGCGGGCCAGCGTCCAGTCGAGATAGGTGTCGATGTCGCTGGCGAAGCGGTAGAGCGCGCCGGGCTTCAGCACCCGGGCGAAGCGGTCGAGATTGACCGGATTGACGAAGCGGCGCTTCCAGTGCCGGCGCTTCGGCCAGGGATCGGGATAGAGCTGGTAGAGGCCGTCGAGCGAGGCGCCCGGCAGCCAGTCGAGCAGCTTGATCGCGTCGTCGCCATAGACCCGGACATTGGCGAGGCGCTCGGCCTCGATCTCCACCACCGCCTTGGCAAGGCTTGCGACGAAGGGCTCGACGCCGAGAAAGCCGGTGGCCGGCAGGCGCCGCGCCTCATGCAAAAGGTGCTCGCCGCCGCCGAAGCCGATCTCCATCCACACCGCCTCGACCGGCGCCTCGAACAGGGTGCGCAGGTCCTCAGGGGCGGGATGCGACAGGTCCGGCTGCAGCCGCCGCAGCGCCGTCTCGAACACCTCCCGCCGCTGCGCCCGCAGCGGCTTGCCGACGCGGCGGCCGAAGAAGGAACCCTTGCTGTGATCGGTCATGCGTGAGGTCCGGCACTTCCCGCCCTGGCCCGGCCGGGCGGCGGAAACGAAATCCGCCCGGCACCAGCGTGCCGGGCGGGAGGACAGGCCGGGGCCTTGCGGCCCGGCGCGATGTCAGGCGGTGGCGCTGCGCAGGGCGTCGACCAGATCGATCTTCTCCCAGGAGAAGCCGCCATCGGCCTCCGGCTCACGGCCGAAATGGCCATAGGCGGCGGTGCGGGCATAGATCGGCCGGTTGAGGCCGAGATGCTGGCGGATGCCGCGCGGCGTCAGGTTCATCACCTCGCGCAGGGCCTTTTCCAGCTTCGCCTCGTCAACCTTGCCGGTGCCGTGCAGGTCGACATAGACCGACAGCGGCTCGGCGACGCCGATGGCATAGGAGAGCTGGATGGTGCAGCGGTCGGCGAGATCGGCCGCGACGACGTTCTTGGCGAGATAGCGGGCCGCATAGGCGGCCGAGCGGTCGACCTTGGTCGGGTCCTTGCCCGAGAAGGCGCCGCCGCCATGGGGCGCCGCGCCGCCATAGGTGTCGACGATGATCTTGCGGCCCGTCAGGCCGGCATCGCCGTCGGGTCCGCCGATCACGAAGGCGCCGGTCGGGTTGACGTGCCAGGCGGTGTCCTTGCCGACCCAGCCGGCCGGCAGGGCGGTCAGGATATAGGGCTCGACGATGGCGCGGATGTCGTCGGAGGTCAGCTTCGCGTCGAGATGCTGGGTCGACAGCACGATCGAGGTGACGCCGACCGGCGCGCCGTTCTCGTAGCGCACCGTCACCTGGCTCTTGGCGTCCGGCCCGAGCACCGGCTCGCGGCCGGAGCGGCGGGCCTCGGCCAGCAGACGCAGGATCTTGTGCGAATAGTGGATCGGCGCCGGCATCAGCTCCGGCGTCTCGCGGCAGGCATAGCCGAACATGATGCCCTGGTCGCCGGCGCCCTCGTCCTTGTTCTCGGCGGCGTCGACGCCCTGGGCGATATGGGCCGACTGGGCATGCAGATGGACGGCGATGTTGCAGGTCTCCCAGTGGAAGCCATCCTGCTCGTAGCCGATGTCGCGAATGGCGAGGCGGGCCAGATGCGCGACATATTCGTTGGTGATCGTCGCCGGGCCGCGGGTCTCGCCCGCGATCACCACGCGATTGGTGGTTGCCAGCGTTTCGCAGGCAACGCGCGCCTCCGGCATCTCGGAGAGGAAGGCGTCGACGACCGTATCCGAAATGCGGTCGCACACCTTGTCGGGATGACCTTCCGACACGGATTCGGAAGTGAAGAGATAATCTTGACGAGCCACGTTCAACCGTCCTTCTGGGAAGAATAGAAAGAAGCGGCGAGGATTCCCGCCGCCACGCACGACACATGCCAGCGAAGACGACGGCTCGTCAAGCCATGCGGCCGACGAGCGGCCACGCGGAAATCGCAGGTCCGGGCGAGGGATGCGCCGCCGCGAGCCTGTCGCCCGGGTGCCAGGGAGGCGGCCGGGGCTGGCGTGGGCGCGGGCGTGGGGGCGGGAGGACGCCGCGCGGGCCAGCTACGAGAGCCCGTTACGCGGGCCAGGCACACGGGCCTGATGCACGCCCCGGATGCGGCCGTGCGGACGCAGGCACACTCATGCGCAGGGACAAGCATGCGCGGGGACAAGCATGCGCGGGGACAAGCATGCGCCGGGAGAGGAGGGGATCCGCCTCCGCCCCTCTCCCGTCGGGTCGCGAAAAGGATCAGACCTCTTCGCCGGCGAGGGCGCGCACCAGGTCGACGACGCGGCGGCGCACCTTGGCGTCCTCGATCCGCACGAAGGCCTTGTTGAGCGACAGGCCCTCGGAGGAGGAGAGGAAGTCGACCACATAGGATGCCGGCTTGGCTTCGCCGAAGCCGCTCGCATCTTCCGGCGTGCCCGGCGCGTCCTCGAAGAAGAAGGCCACCGGCACCTTCAGGATCGTGGCGATATGCTGCAGTCGGCTGGCCCCGATACGGTTGGTGCCTTTTTCATACTTCTGAATCTGCTGAAATGTGATGCCCAAGCTTTCTCCAAGCTTTTCCTGGCTCATTCCAAGCATCATCCGGCGCAACCGCACGCGGCTGCCGACATGCACATCGATGGGGTTCGGCGCTTTCTTGCTACTCATTCTTGTCTTCTTTCTGGGTCTGTCGGTTGCTGTGACCATGCTATTCTTACCCAGCGTTTCTTTGCCCGACCCCAACATGCCTCGCCGGATACGGGCATCCGTCGAGAGAAACATCATGGCCGAACCGACGCCAGTTCGCAGGATTGCAACCCTTTCTTTGCAGCAGGTTGCAGCGGTTGTTATGATGCCGTGCCGCGACGCGACCCGTCAATCATTACGCGCATACCCTAAGTACCGCGTTATCAGGAGGGTGCCAAGAAAAACTATCAGCAGAACTAACAATACCTTTTGCCCATAGAGCGCGAAAAGCCCTGCGGGGGCCGCAGAGGGCAGGCGCGTGTCGATGATCGCGGCCGCCATCAGCGGGCGCAGTTCGACCACCCGGCCATAGGCATCGACAACCCCTGATATGCCCGTGTTGGCGGCACGCACAACCGGCAAGCCCTGCTCGACCGCCCGCATGCGTGCCTGGGCGAAATGCTGGCGGGGTCCGGGCGTGTCGCCGAACCAGGCGTCATTGGTGACATTGAGCAGGAATCCCGGCCGGCCGTCGCGCGAGGTCGCGGCCTGCGGGAAGATCGCCTCGTAGCAGATCAGGGGCAGGAAGGACGGGCCGGCGACCGGCGCCAGGGTGCGATGGCGGAAGCCGGCGCGGAAGGTGCCGGGAAGCGCCACCAGCTTGGTCAGGCCGATCGCCTCCAGCATGTCGCCGAGCGGCAGGTATTCGCCGAAGGGCACGAGGCGCACCTTGTCATAGGCATCGCGGATCGTGCCCTCGCCATCGATGACGAAGACGGAGTTGTAGAAGATCCGGTTGCCGGCATCCTCGACGCTGGCGCGGATCGCCCCGGTGACCAGCGTGTCGCCCTCGCGCAGCAGGCCGGCGATCGCCGCCAGCGCATCGGGAGACTCGGTCAGCAGGAAGGGCGGCGCGGATTCCGGCCAGATCACCAGGCGCGGCAGGTCCGCGTCCTCCTCCTCCCCCCGCCAGGGCGCGCGGCTCGCGTCCAGATAGGTGGCAAAGACGGCGGCGCGGTTGCCCGGCTCCCACTTCTCCTCCTGCGGGATCGACGGCTGCACCACCCGCAGGGCGACCGGCTCGGTCCCGGCGTCCGGCGACAGGGACAGGCGCGCGGCGCCATAGCCGGCAAGGGCGGCGAAGAGCAGCAGCGAGACCACGCCCATCCGCCGCCCGCCGCGCGTGCCGTCGGCAAAACCGGCAAGGCCGCAGAAGATGGTCGCCACCAGCAGGCCGAGCCCATAGACCCCGACCAGGGCGGCCGGCTGCATCAGGGCCGCATAGTCGCCGAAGGCATAGGCCCACAGGTTCCAGGGAAAGCCGGTCAGCACATGGCCGCGCAGCCAGTCGCCGAGCGTCAGAACCAGCGCCAGCAGCAGCAGCCGGTCCGGCCCGTCGCGCCAGGCCAGCGCCGCCAGCGCCAGCGCAAGCCCGGTGAACAGCGCAAGGCCGGCCGGCAGCAGCACGATGGCGAAAGGGATCATCCAGGCGAAGAGGTCCGCCTCGACCAGGAAGGCGCGGCCGATCCACCACAGGCCGGCCAGATGAAAGCCGAAGCCGAACCACCAGCCGATGGCGAAGCCCGGACGCAGCCGCCGGCCCCAGCCCTGCCCGTCGCAGATCGCCCCGTCGAGCAGCCAGACCAGCGCCGGCATCGACAGGGCGAGCACCGGGAACAGGCCGAAGGGCGGCATGGCGAGCGCGGCGAGCGCGCCGGCGAGGGCGGCCAGCAGCCAGCGCCGCCAGCCATGCGCGAGAAGAAAGACCTGTGCGAGGCGCAACACTGCGTCGGCTCCTGCATTGACATCGGGAATGCGCCGGTGGGGGCGAATCACCAGCCCCTCACCAGACCATTCCCGGCGCCCCGACGCCGGTCAAGGGCGGCCGCAAGCCAGAAGCGAATGCGAATTCACCCAACTAGCCCGGCCGATCCGGCCGGCGCAGCCGCCGCCGCGTCTCCGCATGGCGTGCCTCGGGACGCCGCGCCCGGATCCGCAGCCGCTTGATCCGCCGCGGATCGGCATCGAGCACCTCGAACTCGTAGCCGGGAAGCGCGCGGGCGGTGAGCAACTCGCCGCGCACCGGCACCCGGCCGACCAGGGTGAAAACCAGCCCGCCCAGCGTGTCGACCTCCTCGGCGAGATCGCCGAGCTGGAAGCCGGTGCCCAGCGCCTCCTCGACCTCCTCGATCGGCACCCGCGGATCGGCCACCCAGACGCCGTCGGCGACCTTCTGGATCATCGCCTCCTCGTCCTCGTCGTGCTCGTCCTCGATGTCGCCGACGACGGTCTCGACGATGTCTTCCAGCGAGACCAGGCCTTCGGTGCCGCCATATTCGTCGATCACCAGCGCCATCTGCACCCGGTCCGCCTGCATCTTCGCCATCAGGTCGGTCGCCGGCATGGACGGCGGCACGAAGAGGACGGGGCGGATCAGGTTGGCCTCCGCCAGCGGCAGGGAGAGATCGATGCGGGTCAGGTCGAAGCCCTGCGGCTCGTTGCTGACGGCGCCGGCCTCGCCGTCGCGCCGGTCTTCCGGCATCGCGCGGCCGGCGAAAAAGGCCATCAGGTCCTTGATGTGAACCATGCCGCGCGGATCGTCCAACCCGTCGTGGTAGACCGGCATGCGCGAATGGCCGCTCTCGCGGAACACGTCCATCAGCCGGGCGACGGAGACGCTGTCCTCGACCGCGTCGATATCGGCGCGCGGCACCATGACGTCCTCCACCCGCACCTCGCGCAGGCGCAGGATGTTGGACAGGAGGATGCGCTCTTCCGGCGTGAAGCTGGCGCTGTCGTCGGCCTCGCGGGCCAGTTCGTCCTGGAGATTCTGGCGCAGCGTGCCCGCACCGTTGCCCGGCCGGCGCAGGCCGGCCAATCGTTTCAGGGCATCGGACCACACGCTGCGCAGCGATCGCTGCGGTTCGCCGTCGGTCTGGGCGGCTTCCGCCGCCGCTCCGGCGGCCGCGCCAGGCGACGCCGGAGTGTCGGTCGTACTTCGGACCTCTGTATCGTTCATATCGGTTTCACGCCCGCTCAGGCAGGCGTCTCGCTCTCCGTGTCATGTCCGGCCGCAGGCGGGTCCCGGTAGGGGTCGGCAATGCCCAGAACGGCAAGAATCCGCCGCTCCAGAGCTTCCATCTCCTCGGCCTCGTCCTCCATTTGGTGATCATAGCCGAAAAGGTGAAGGAATCCGTGCGCAACAAGATGCGTCACATGGTCGGAAAAGGCGATTTCCAGCGCCTGCGCCTCCCGCACCACCGTCTCGCGGGCGAGGATGATGTCGCCGAGCAGCGGCCCGAAGGGCGGCTCGTCCTCGTCGCCGCCGGGGAAGGACAGCACGTTGGTCGGCGCATCCTTGTCGCGCCAGTCGCGGTTGAGCTCGCGCACGCGGGCATCGTCGGCGAAGACGACGGACAGTTCCGCCCCCTCGACAAGCTCCAGCCCGGCCTCGGCGCAGGCGATGCCGACGACCCGTGCGACGAGGGCCTCGAGCTCCGCCGGCGCGGGCCAGCCCTCGGCCTCCACCGCGACATCGATCTCCGGCAGGACGCCCGAGAAACCGCTCATGCGGCCGGTCCCCGCCGCGGCGCGCGCCGCGCCGCCTCGGCGGCGGCCTCCGCCGCGTCGCGCTCGGCACTGGCCTCGCGGCCGGCCTCGTCATAGGCGCGGACGATGCGGGCGACGAGCTCGTGGCGCACCACGTCGACCTCGGTGAAACGCACCTGCGCCACGCCCTCGACGCCCTCCAGCAGCGCCAGCGCCTCGCGCAGGCCCGACTTCTGGCCCGGCGGCAGGTCGACCTGGGTCGGATCGCCGGTGACGATCATCCGCGAGTTCTCGCCAAGGCGGGTCAGGAACATCTTCATCTGCATGGTGGTGGTGTTCTGGGCCTCGTCCAGGATCACCACCGCATTGGACAGGGTGCGGCCGCGCATGAAGGCGAGCGGCGCCACCTCGATCATGCCGGACTGCAGACCGCGCTCGACCTTTTCCGCCGGCATCATCTCGTAGAGCGCGTCGTAGAGCGGGCGCAGATAGGGATCGACCTTCTCCTTCATGTCGCCGGGCAGGAAGCCGAGCCGCTCGCCCGCCTCCACCGCCGGGCGCGACAGGATCAGCCGGGCGACGTCGCCGCGCTCCAGCAGCGCCGCCGCATAGGCAACGGCGAGGAAGGTCTTGCCGGTGCCGGCCGGGCCGACGCCGAAGGTGAGATCGGCCCGGTCCATGGCGCGGATATAGGCATCCTGCGCCGGGGTGCGGGCGAGCACCGTCTTGCGGCGGGTCGAGACCTGCGCATAGCTCAGGTGCGAGCGCGGCTCGATGGCCGGCAGGTCGAGTTGCGCCTCTTCGGCCGCCGCCATGCGCAAGGCCCCTTCCACGTCGCCAGGGTGCAGTTCATAGCCCTGCTGCAGGCGGGCATAGAGCGATTCGAGCGCCCGGCGCGCCTGCTCGCAGCCGCCGTGCCGTCCCTTGATGATCACCTGATTGCCGCGCGCCACCGCATCGACGCCGAGGCGCTGCTCGATAAGCGCGAGATTCTGGTCGAACTGGCCGAAAAGGTCGCCGACAAGCCTATTGTCGTCGAAGGCCAGAACCACATGGGTCATGTCCGAAGCGGGGACCGCGGCGCGGTACCCTCCCCGGCCGGGCGTCCGGCTGGCGCCGTTCAAGCGGCTTCTCCTGGCATCCTGCCTCCTGAAACCCCCGGCGCGGGCCTCACGCCCGAGCCCGCAAGGGCGTTGCCTCGCCGCTATTGTGCCCCGGCGCAAGACGCGCGAACAGGGAATTCGCGCCGGTTGCGACGATTTCCACCGGCACGATCTCGCCGATCAGGCTCGCATCCGCATCGAACTGCACCGGCTGCAGCCAGGGCGAGCGGCCGTTGAGCTGTCCGGCATTGCGGCCGGGCTTTTCCACCAGGACCTCGCAGGTGCGCCCGACGAGGCTCGCGTTGAAGGCCTTCTGTTGGCGCGCCACCAGGTCCTGCAGCTCCAGCAGCCGGGCGGTCATGACCTCTTCGGGCACATGACCCGCCATGGTGGCGCCCGGCGTGCCGGGACGGGGGCTGTATTTGAAGGAGAAGGCCGAGGCGTAGCCGACCTCCTCGATCAGCGCCATCGTGTCGCGGAAATCGGCGTCGGTCTCTCCGGGAAAGCCGACGATGAAATCGCAAGAGAGGGCGAGATCCGGCTGGGCGGCGCGGATGCGCTCGATCAGGCGGAGATAGTCGGCGCGCGTGTGCTTGCGGTTCATCGCCTTGAGGATGCGGTCGGAGCCCGACTGCACCGGCAGGTGCAGATAGGGCATCACCTGCGGCAGGTCGCGATGGGCGGCGATCAGCGCGTCGTCCATGTCGCGCGGATGGCTGGTGGTGTAGCGCAGCCGGTCCAGCCCGTCGATGCGCGCCAGCCGCTCCAGCAACCGGCCGAGGCCCCAGGCGGAGCCATCCGGCCCCGCGCCGTGCCAGGCATTGACGTTCTGGCCGAGCAGGGTGACCTCGCGGATGCCGCGCGCGGCCAGCCGCTCGGCCTCGGCGACGATCTGCGCGACATCGCGGGAGACTTCCGCGCCGCGCGTATAGGGCACGACGCAGAAGGTGCAGAACTTGTCGCAGCCCTCCTGCACCGTCAGGAAGGCGGTGTAGCTGCGCGGCCGTCCCGATGTCTTCGCCTCGCCCGCCGCCTGCGGCTTCGACAGGTGGCGGAACTTTTCCTCGATCTCAAACTCGGTCTCGACGACGCTCTCGCCGGCCGCCGCGCGGCTGACCAGTTCCGGCAGCCGGTGATAGGTCTGCGGCCCGAAGACCAGGTCGACGACGGGCGCGCGGCGGGCGATCTCCTCGCCCTCTGCCTGGGCGACACAGCCGGCGACGCCGATCATCGTCTCGCGGCCCTGCTCGGCGCGCGCGGCCTTCAGCTTGCGCAGCCGGCCGAGCTCCGAATAGACCTTCTCCGCCGCCTTCTCGCGGATATGGCAGGTGTTGAGGATGATCAGGTCGGCATCCTCGAGCGTCTCGGTGGCGCTGTAGCCCTGCGGCACCAAGGCGTCGGTCATCCGCTCGCTGTCATAGACATTCATCTGGCAGCCATAGGTCTTGACGAAGACCCGGCGCGCCGGCGCCGTGCCGGCGGCGTGGCTCGCCACCGGATCGCTGACGGTGCCGTCCCCTGCCGGGGTGTTGGTGATCTCTTCGCTCATCCTGTCTCCGCGCGGGTCCTGCCGCGCCGTCTGCCGCCCGGCCGCTCGCCGATGGGGCCTGCTTTAGCCGTTTTCGGGCGCGTTGAGAATAGCCGGCGCATCCGGGACACCCGGTCCCGCCGGCGGATAGCCCGCCCGCACATGGCCGGCAAGCCGGCGCACCTCGTCTTCCAGCAGCCGCGTTAGGGTCTTGCGGTCGATGTCCGGCGTCACCCGCACCGGCTCGCCCCAGACCACGGCGACATCGATCGCGCCCTGGCGCACGACATTCATGAAATGCGGCCCCATCTCCATGTCGCCATACCAGGCGACATGCGGACGGAACTGCCGTCCCATCGGCAGGCCGTGCAGATGGGTATAGGCAAGCGCCAGCGGCTGGATCCACATTTCCCCCTCGTCGCCGGCCAGCGCATGGCGGGCGGCGCCGATCAGGGCGGAGCGGAACGGCAGCACCTCGTTGCCGCTGTTCGACGTGCCTTCCGCGAACAGCACCATGGCATCGCCCGAGGCAAGGCGGGTGCCCAGCTCCTCGGCGGTGCGCCCGGTCGCGCTGCGCCGCTGGCGGTCGACGAAGACCGAGCGCTGCAGCTTGGCGAAAAGCCCGAAGACCGGCCAGGAGGCGACCTCGGTCTTGGCGACGAAGGACAGCGGCATGCGGCTGCCGAGCACGGTGATGTCGAGCCAGGAGACGTGATTGGCGACGATCAGCAGCGGGCGCTCGCGCGCCGGCCGGCCGATCTCGCGCACGCGGATGCCGACGGTGCGGCAGGCGATGCGGTGCCAGACGACGGGGAGCGAGCGCTTCAGCCCGCCCTTCAGGCGCAGCGCCACCCACTGCACCGGGATCAGCGGCAGCGTCACCACCGTCAGGGTCGCCAGCACCGTCGCGACGCGCAGGCGCCTCATCGGATCAGTCCCGGTCCTGTGGCGGCAGCGGCACGCCGTAAAGCTCCAGCCGGTGGTCGACCAGCCGGTAGCCGAGCTTGCGAGCGATGGCCTCCTGCAGCCGCTCGATCTCCTCGTTGCGGAACTCGATGACGGTGCCGCTCTTCAGGTCAATCAGATGGTCGTGATGCTCTTCCGGCACGGTCTCGTAGCGGGCGCGTCCGTCGCGGAAATCGTGGCGCTCGATGATGCCGGCATCCTCGAACAGCTTGACCGTGCGATAGACCGTGGAAATGGAGATGCGCGGGTCGTTCTCCACCGCCCGGCGGTAGAGTTCCTCGACGTCCGGATGGTCGCTGGCGCCTTCGATGACCCGGGCGATGATGCGCCGCTGCTCGGTCATGCGCATGCCCTTGGCGACGCACTGCTCCTCCAGCGAGGCGGACGCTTCGTCGGCCGCGGTCTCGGCGCCCTTGCGGCTGCCGGAATCGGTCATCTCGCCTCTCCTTCTCGCGCCCCGGCTCGCACCTCGGCTCGCACCCATCGACCGGTACGCCGGCCGGCTTGCGGGCCGTCGCACCACCGCCAAGCCGATTACGCCAGATCGACCCGCATGACAAGCGCACCGCCATCGCCCGCGCTGTCGCGATAATAGCCGCGCCGCTCGCCAACCTTGCGGAAGCCGAGACGGCGGTAGAGCGCCAGCGCCGGCGCGTTGGCGGCATCGACCTCGAGGAACAGCGAGGCCACCCGCTCGGCATAGAGCCGGGACAGGGCGCTGCGCATCAGCAGGCCGCCGACGCCGCGCTGGCGCTGGCGCGGATCGACGGCGATGGTCAGCACCTCCGCCTCGTCGGCGGCAACGCGCAGGATGACGAAACCGAGGATCGAGCGGCTGCCGAACAGGCTGGAGCGGCGGGCCTGCAGGATGGTGACGCCGGGCTGGCGGGCGAGCGCGGCCAAATCGTCCTCGCTCCAGCCGCTGGGGAAGGAACGCTCGTGGATCTCGGCCAGCACAGCGTAGTCCGCCGGGGTCGCCTCCTCCACCACCGGCGGCTCGGGCAGGAACCACCAGGGGCTCATGCCAGCAACCGCAGGTCGCGCCGCGCCGGTGCCGCGTCGGGCGGGCGCAGGTAGAGCGGCTCGGGCGGATGGCTGCCGATCTCGGCGACAGCGCCGAGGCGGGCGACGTCGACAATGTCCGGCCAGGCGGCCTCGCCGAGGATCCTGAGATCCTCGCGCCCGCTCGCCGCGACCAACTTCGCCGCGCCGCTCCCGTAAAGAGCTGCCCCCGAGGGCAGAGCCGCGCCATAGGCTGCGGCATCGACCGCTCGCGGCGCCTCGAGCGGCGTCCCGTCGGCGGCAAAGCCCTGTGCATAGATCTCGCCGCCCTTGGCCGCCAGCACGGCGCGGACCGGCTCGTCCGCCGCGATCCCGGCGGCAAGCGCCGCCAAGGTGCCGATGCCGACCGCCGGCGCGCCGACCACGAGGGCGATGCCGCGCGCCGCCGACAGGCCGACCCGGAGCCCGGTGAAGGAGCCCGGCCCGACCGTCACCGCGATCCGGTCGAGCGCGGCGAAGGGCAGGCTCGCCTCCACCATCACATCGGCGATCATGCCCATCAGCCGTTCCGCATGGCCGCGCCCCAGCACCTCGCAGGCCGAGGTCAGGCGCGCCATGCCGCCGCCGCCGTCATGGACGGCGACAGAGCAGGCGTCGAGCGCGGTATCGATGGCGAGCAGGCGCATGAGATGACTAAACCGGTCGCGGTGGGAGAAGTCGACAAGACCAATTGCTAATAGCGCCCGCCCACCCGGACGCGGTGGCGGCGACGGGCGGGACGGCTCCCGGCAGACGCGCCCAAAAGCGAGGGCGGCCCGGCCGTTTCCTGGCCGGGCCGCCCGTCGTCTGCCGGCATGCCGGATCAGATGGCGCGCACTTCCTCGACTTCCGGGACGAAGTGCCGCAGCAGGTTCTGGATGCCGTGCTTCAGCGTCGCGGTGGAGGACGGGCAGCCCGAGCAGGCGCCGCGCATCGACAGATAGACGATCCCGTCGCGGAAGCCGCGGAAGGTGATGTCGCCACCGTCCTGCGCCACCGCCGGGCGCACCCGCGTCTCGATCAGTTCCTTGATCGTGTCGACAGTCTCCTCGTCGCCCGCCTCGAAGAACTCGTCCTCGCTTTCCTCGGCCATCTCGCTGGCCATCACCGGGGCGCCGGACAGGAAATGCTCCATGATCGCGCCGAGGATCGCCGGCTTGATATGCTGCCAGTCGACATCGCCCTTGGTCACCGAGATGAAGTCGTGGCCGAAGAAGATGCCTTCGACGCCGTCCACCTGGAACAGCTTCTGCGCCAGCGGCGAGGTGCCGGCGTCTTCGCTCTTGCGGAAGTCCATGGTGCCTTCCGACACCACGATCCGGCCGGGGAGGAACTTGAGGGTCGCCGGGTTCGGCGTCGCCTCGGTCTGAATGAACATGTCGGTCTTCCTTGTCCTGGCGGGCCCTGGCATGCCCTCGCGGGCGCGGCCCTTTGGCGCGCGGCCACCGGTCTTGACCCTAATATACAGCGCCGGGGCGCAGGTTTCCAGATTGGAATGGTTCCAGTCTGTGCTTTTGTCGGGCTCAGGCGAGCGCGGCGATCGATTCGTCGTCGAGCGTGCCGGGCACGATGGTCACCGGGATAGGAAAGCTGCCGGCCCCCTTGCCCGCGATCGCGGTGACGAGCGGGCCCGGCCCTTCCGAGCCGCTGCCGGCCGCCAGCACCAAGATGGCGATGTCGGCATCCTCCTCGATCAGTTGCAGGATCTCGTCGGAGCGGTTGCCCTCGCGCACCACCAGTTCCGGCGTGGTGCGCGCCACCGCCCGCACCCGGTCCGCCGCCCGGGCAAGGCAAGCATCGGCCTCCTCGCGGGCTTCGGCGCGCATGATGTCCTCGACGCCGATCCAGTGCTGGAAGTCGCCCGGCGCGATCACATAGAGCAACGTAGCGACACCGCCGGTGCGTTCGGCACGCTTGGCGGCATAGACGATGGCCCGATCGCATTCCGCCGTGTCATCGACGACGACGAGAAACTTGCGCCTGTGGCCTTCCTCGAAACTCTTGCGGATCGCTACCATGGGCGCATGCTGCCATTGCCGCCGGGGCGCGGCAAGCGCCATGCGGTCGCGGGGGACATCTTGCCGGGGATCACAGGATGAACCTCGACAGATCGACATTCTTGGCAAGCTCGCCGATATTCTCGCGCACATAGGCGGCGTCGATCGTCACCTGGCGATCCGTCATGTCGGGCGCGACGAAGGACACTTCGTCGAGGATCCGCTCCATCACCGTCTGCAGCCGCCGGGCGCCGATATTCTCGATCGTGGCGTTGAGGTCGACGGCGATGGAGGCGATCTCGTCGATGGCGTCGTCCGTGAAGGTCAGCTCCACCTCCTCGGTCGCCAGCAGGGCGACATATTGCTTGATCAGGCTCACTTCCGTGTCGGTCAGGATGGCGCGGAAATCGTCCCTGGTCAGCGCCTTCAGCTCGACGCGGATCGGCAGGCGGCCCTGCAGCTCCGGCAGAAGATCGGACGGCTTGGCGACATGGAAGGCGCCGGAGGCGATGAACAGGATGTGGTCGGTCTTGACCGGCCCGTGCTTGGTGGCGACCACCGTGCCCTCGATCAATGGCAGCAGGTCGCGCTGCACGCCCTCGCGCGAGACGTCGCCGCCCATGCGCTCGCCGCGCGCGCAGATCTTGTCGATCTCATCCAGGAAGACGATGCCGGCATTCTCCACCAGATGGACTGCCTCCTCCACCACCTTGTCCTCGTCGAGCAGCGCATCGGCCTCCTGCTCGATCAGGATCTGGTAGCTGTCGCGCACATTGATCCGGCGCGGCTTGGTCTGGCCGCCGAAGGCCTTGCCGAGCATGTCGGACAGGTTCATCACGCCGACGCTGGCGCCGGGCATGCCGGGCATCTCGAAGCTCGGCATCTGCGGGGCGGCCCGCACCTGGATCTCGATCTCCTTGTCGTCGAGCTCGCCGGAGCGCAGCTTCTTGCGGAAACTATCCTTGGTCGCCGGGCTCGCGCCCTTGCCGACCAGCGCCTCCAGCACCCGCTCCTCGGCCTGCAGATGTGCCTTGGCCTCGACCGCCTTGCGCTTGGCGGCGCGCACCAGGGCGATGCCGGCCTCGACCAGGTCGCGGACGATCTGTTCCACGTCGCGGCCGACATAGCCGACTTCCGTGAACTTGGTCGCCTCGACCTTGACGAAGGGCGCATTGGCCAGCTTGGCGAGCCGGCGGGAGATCTCCGTCTTGCCGACGCCGGTCGGGCCGATCATCAGGATGTTCTTCGGCATCACCTCCTCGCGGAGGCTGTCGTCAAGTTGCTGGCGGCGCCAGCGGTTGCGCAGGGCGATGGCGACGGCACGCTTGGCGTCCTTCTGGCCGACGATGTAGCGGTCCAGCTCGGAGACGATCTCGCGGGGGGACAAAGTGGTCATGGCCGTGTCTTTCTCTCGATGAAACTCAGTCGGCGGGCGAAACGATCCGGGCCGGACCGATCAAGGCCGGACCGAGTCGGGCGGGCGCGGTGCCGCCCCGTCATGGATGCGCCTCCCCGGCATCGGCCACGTGTTCCATGATCAGCGCTCCGCCGGTGCGGCCGGCAAGATGCGCAAGCGGGCGAAACCCCGCCTTCTCATAGGCGCGGCAGGCGCGGCCGTTGTCCGCGTCCGGATCGATGACGATCCGCTGGTGGCCCCTTGCACGAAGCTGCGCGACGAAGGCGGTCAGCGCCGCCGTGCCGATGCCGCGCGACAGATCCTCCTCGCGGCCGATAGACAGGTCGACGCCGACCGCCTCGGCCGGCAGTTCGGCCAGCCAGGGATGGTCGGCGACGAGGTCCGGCGCCCGGTTGTCGGCCACGCGCCAGAGCTGGATATAACCGGTGTCGCGGCCATCCAGCGTGAAGAGGTAAGGCTCGGTCGTGTCCCGCCCCTCGACCATGTCTCGGATCTGCGCCAGCTCGGTCTCCGGTTCGTCCCACCACTGGCGCCAGTGCGGGGTCTCCAGCCACCGCGCCAGCAGCGGCAGGTCGGCCGTTGTGACCGGCCGGAAGCCGATGCGCTGCGGGTCAATCGGCATCCAGCGTCTCGATGGTGAGGTTGCCGTTGGTGTAGACGCAGATCTCGGCAGCGATCGCCATAGCCCGGCGGGCGATGGTCTCAGCATCGAGATCCGAATCCGCGAGCGCGCGGGCGGCGGCCAGCGCGTAGTTGCCGCCCGAGCCAATGCCCATGACGCCGCCTTCCGGCTCCAGCACGTCGCCGGTTCCGGTCAGCACCAGCGACACCGACTTGTCGGCCACCAGCATCATCGCCTCGAGGCGGCGCAGGTAGCGGTCGGTGCGCCAGTCCTTGGCGAGCTCGACGCAGGCGCGCATCAACTGGCCCGGATACTGCTCCAGCTTGGCCTCCAGCCGCTCGAACAGGGTGAAGGCGTCGGCGGTGGCCCCGGCGAAGCCGGCGATCACCTCGCCCTTGGCGAGCGGGCGCACCTTGCGCGCCGTGTGCTTGATCACGGTCTGGCCGAGGGAGACCTGCCCGTCGCCGGCGATCACCACCTTGCCGCCCTTGCGGACGCTGAGGATGGTGGTGCCGTGCCAGCCCGTGGGATCGTGCTGTGCCTGCATGCGCTGTCGTCTCCTGCCAGGTCGTTCGGGGCGCGGGGCACGCAACGCGCAGCACCCCTCCGGTCTGCCCCCTCCGGTCTGCCTATGTAAGCAGGCGGGCGGGGAATGCAAATCCCCCGCCCGCTACAGGCGCCTTGCAGGCAACAGGAAAATCGGCGCAGGACGCGCGCGCCTCAGAGCGGATTGACCAGCCGCACCGGGCGCCCCGGCGCCAGTTCCGAGGCCGCCGCGACGATGGCGTCCGCATCGATGCCGAAGTGGTGGTAGAGGTCGGCGACGGTGCCGGTCTGGCCGAAATGCTCGACGCCCAGCGCCGCCGTGCGGTGGCCGCAGACCGAGCCGAGCCAGGCGAGCGTCGCCGGATGGCCGTCGATCACCGTGATCATCGTGCAATGCGCCGGCAGCGGCGACAGCAGCCGCTCGATATGGCTCATGGCGCCGCGATGGCCGCGCTTGCGCATGCGCATCGCCGCGTGCCAGCCGGCGTTGAGCCGGTCGGCGGAGGTCACCGCCAGCACGCCGATGTCGCGGCGGTCGCCGCCGATGCGGCCGGCCGCCTCGATCGCCTCCGGCGCCACCGCGCCCTGATAGGCGATCACCACCTCGCAATTCGGCCCCGGCTCGCGCAGCCAGTAGGCGCCGTCGATGACGCCGCGGCGAAAGCGCTCGTCCTTGCGCTGCATCGGCTGTTCCAGCGCCCTTGTCGACAGGCGCAGATAGACCGAGCCGCCGGTCTCGTCGCGCAGCCAGGTGCGCTCGTCATGCACCGCCTCGCCGTCGCGCTGCAGGTAGTCGAAGCTCCAGTCCATGATCAGCGACAACTCGTCCAGCCAGGCCGGCTCGAACGAGGCGAGCCCGTCCTGGCTCATGCCGATCAGCGGGGTGGCGACCGACTGGTGCGCGCCGCCCTCCGGCGCCAGCGTCACGCCCGAGGGCGTCGCCACCAGCAGGAAGCGGGCATCCTGATAGCAGGCATAGTTCAGCGCATCGAGACCGCGCGAGATGAACGGATCGTAGAGCGTGCCGACCGGGATCAGCCGCTCGCCGAACAGCGAATGCGACAGGCCGGCCGCGCCCAGCAGCAGGAACAGGTTCATCTCGGCGATGCCCAGCTCGATATGCTGGCCGTCGGGCGAGAACGCCCATTTCTGCGCGGACGGGATCCGCTCGTCGCGGAACGTGTCGGCCAGTGCGTCGCGGGCGAACAGGCCGCGCCGGTTCACCCAGGGGCCGAGATTGGTGGAGACGGTGACGTCCGGCGAGGTGGTGACGATGCGCTCGGCAAGCTTGCTGTCGGAGCGGGCGATCTGGTCGAGGATCTTGCCGAAGCCGGCCTGGGTCGACAGCACCTTGTCGTCGAGCGCGACAGGGCCGGTGGTCGCCACCGGCTCGGCATGATGGCGACGGCGGCCGGCGGCGAAGAACGGCGTCGACAGCACCGCCTGGCGCAGCGCCGCCGCGTCCATCTCGAGCCCCTCGGCAAGGTCCCATTCGTGCCCCTCGCGCACCTGCATGGCGGCGCGGAACTCGTCCATCTGGCCAGGCGTCATCAGGCCGGCATGGTTGTCCTTGTGGCCGGCGAGCGGGGTGTTCCAGCCCTTGATCGTATAGGCGACGAAGGCGGTCGGCCGGTCGTGGCGCGCCTGTTCGGCAAAGGTCTCGCTCAAGGTCTCGAGGCAATGGCCGCCGAGATTGGTCATCAGCTCCTGCAGCTCGGCGTCGCTGCGCCGCTCGATCAGGGCCGTCGCATCGCCCTGGTCGCCGATATCGTCGAGCAGGCGCTTGCGCCAGGCAGCGCCCCCCTGGAAGGCGAGCGCCGAGTAGAGCGCGTTGGGGCAGCCGTCGATCCAGGCGCGCAGAGCCTCGCCCCCCGGCTCGGCGAAGGCGGCCTTTTGCCGCGCGCCGTATTTGAGCCGCACCACGTCCCAGCCGAAGGCGCCGAAGATCGCCTCGATCCGCCCGGCCAGGCCCTCGCGGACGACGCCGTCGAGGCTCTGGCGGTTGTAGTCGATGATCCACCAGGTGTTGCGCAGGCCGTGCTTCCAGCCTTCCTGCAGCGCCTCGTAGATATTGCCCTCGTCGAGTTCGGCATCGCCGACCAGCGCGATCATCCGCCCCTCGGGGCGCTTGGCGGCCCAGGGCTTGGCGGCGAGATAGTCCTGGATCATCGAGGAAAACGCGGTGATCGCAACGCCGAGGCCGACCGAGCCGGTGGAGAAATCGACGTCGTCGATGTCCTTGGTGCGGCTGGGATAGGACTGCGCGCCGCCATAGGCGCGGAAGGCCTCCAGCTTCTCGCGCGTCTGATTGCCGGCCAGATACTGCATGGCATGGAAGACGGGCGAGGCATGCGGCTTCACCGCCACCCGGTCCTGCGGGCGCAGGCAGTCGAAATAAAGCGCCGTCATGATCGACACCATCGAGGCGCAGGAGGCCTGATGGCCGCCGACCTTCATGCCGTCGCCCTTTTCCCGCACGTGGTTGGCGTTGTGGATCGTCCAGCAGGCGAGCCACAGGAGTTTCTTCTCGATGGCCTTCAATTCGGCCTTGCGGGTGCTGTCCATCACTGCCTTTGCCTTCGCGCGCGTCGTGCCGCAGGGACGCCAACCATAAGGGCGGCATTCGGCGAATTTTGTTCGCTTTTTTCTTTTTTGCGCCAAAATCTTTCCGAAATCGATCCCTGGCGGGCCGAAAGCGATGCAAAATTACCCGCCCCGCCGGAGCCTCGCGCCGCCGGAGCTTCGCCGTTCGGAATCGCCCGCTCAGGCGGCGACGCGCCAGACCTTGTCGAGCGCCTGGGCAAGGTCGGCGAGAATGTCTTCCGGCGTCTCCAGCCCGACCGACAGGCGGATCAGCCCGTCGGAAATGTCGTGCTCCTGTCGCTCCTCAGGGGTGTAGGTCGAATGCGTCATGCTCGCCGGGTGCTGGACCAGCGTTTCGGCATCGCCGAGGCTGACGGCGCGGCGAGCGAGCGCCAGCGCGTTGAGGAATTCGATGCCGGCCCCCATGCCGCCGACCAGCTCGAAAGCGATCATGCCGCCGAAGCCCGGCATCTGCCGCACGGCCAGCCCATGCTGGGCAAAGCTCGGCAGGCCCGGATAGTGGACGGTCGCAACCGCCGGGTGGTCCTCCAGCAGCCGGGCAGCGGCCTGCGCGCTGGCGCAGTGGCGCTCCATCCGCAGTTCCAGCGTCTTCAGCCCGCGCATGATCAGATGCGCGGTGAGCGGCGCCATCACCGCGCCGGTCATGTCCTTCAGCCCGACGAGGCGGACCTGGAGCATGTCCTCGGCCGAGCCGGCCGCAATGCCGGCGATCAGGTCGCCATGGCCGCCGAGATATTTGGTGGCCGAATGGACGACGATGTCGGCGCCCAGTTCCAGCGGCCGGGTCAGCACCGGCGTCGCATAGGTGTTGTCGACCACGGTGCGGGCGCCGGCCGCGCGGGCGATTCCCGAGACGGCGGCGATGTCGACGAGGCGCATGTTCGGATTGGCCGGCGTCTCGAAATAGACGATGCGGGTGCGCGGCGAGATCGCCGCCGCAACGTTCTTGGGATCGCGCATGTCGACATGGGTGACGGTGATGCCGAACTTCGCCAGCCCGTGGCGGAAGAAGGCGAAGGTGCAGCCATAGAGCGTCCGGTCGACGAGGATCTCGTCGCCCGGCGCGAGAAAGGTCCACATCACCGCGGTGATCGCGCCCATGCCGGAGGCGAAGGCGATGGCCGCCTCGCCGCCTTCCAGCACCGCCATCCGGTCTTCCAGCAGCGCCAGCGTCGGGTTGGAGAGACGGCTGTAGACATGGCCCGCCCGCTCGCCGGCGAACATCTCGCCGCCGGCTTCCGCCGTCTCGAAGGCGAAGGTCGAGGTCAGGTGCACCGGCGGGGTCAGCGCGCCCTCATTGGCGAGCGGGTCGTAGCCGTGATGGATGGCGCGGGTGGCAAAGCTGAGCGGACGGTTGCTGCGGGTCATGGCGAAGGCTCCTCTACCGGGTGCGGGCGGCGAGAGCGCGGGCAATCCCGCCCGTTCCTCTCCCGAACCGCTGAGGGCAGTCTAGGGTTTCGCGAGAGGTGATTTCTGGCGTAGTTTGCCCCTCGATCTGTTCAGATTGGCAGGTTCTGCCAACAATGAGGCCTGAAGATGGACGATATCGACCGCCGCATCCTGCGCGAGTTGCAGCAGGACGGGCGCCTGACCAATCAGCAGCTATCGGAAAGGGTGGGCCTGTCGCCCTCGCCCTGCCTGCGGCGGGTGCGCAACCTGGAAAAGGCCGGCATCATTTCCGGCTATGCGGCGGTGGTCGACCCGCAGGCCTACGGGCTTCCCGTCACCGTGTTCCTGCAGGTGAAGCTGACGCCGCACACCCAGGAAACGGTGACGACCTTCGAGCAGGCGGTGGCCGGCATCGAGGAGATCATGGATTGCTACCTGCTCGCCGGCGACCGCGACTATCTGCTCAAGGTGGTGGTCGCCTCGCTCGCCGACTACGAGAGCTTCATGCGCCGGCGGATCCACAAGATCCCCTGCATCGCCTCGCTGGAATCGAGCTTCGCCTTCGGCACGGTCAAGCACTCGCAGGTGCTGCCGGGGTGAGCCGGGCAGCACCTGCGCGCTGCGCTCAATCCAGGCCGCGGGCCAGGGTCTTCGGCGTCACCAGCTTCTTCTGAGCGGCCCATACGCCGATCGCCGCGGCGAGGCCGATGGCGTCGGTGATCCAGCCGCCGGCGATCATCGCCAGCGCCGCCGCGCCGAGAACGAGGCGGAAGACGACGTTGAGCCGGCCGAAGAACCAGGCCTGCACCGCCGACGACAGCAGGAAGATGCCGAAGGCGGCGGAGATGAAGACATGCAGGATGTCGAACCAGTGCCCCTGCATCAGCATCGCCGGCGAGGTGAAGAACATGAAGGGCACGACGAAGGCGGCAAGGCCGATCTTGAAGCTCTCGACGCTGGTTCGCATCGGATCGGACTGGGCGATCGCCGCCCCCGCATAGGCGGCCAGCGCCACCGGCGGGGTGATCGCCGACATCACCGCGAAGTAGAAGATGAAGAAATGCGCGGTGAGCGGCGGGATGCCCATCTGGATCAGCCCCGGCGCGATCACCGAGGCGGCCACCGCATAGGCCGCCGTCGTCGGCATGCCCATGCCGAGGACGATCGACACGACCATGGCGAAGAACAGGGCGATCACCTGGTTCTGGTCGGCAAGGCCGAGCAGCAGCGAGGAGAAGCGCGTGCCGATGCCGGTCAGCGCGATGACGCCGACGATGATGCCGGCGGCGGCGCAGACGGCGACGAGCTGCAGCGACATCTTGGCGGCGATCTGCAGCGCGAACAGCACCTCCTTCACGCCCATCCGGTAGGGGGTCAGCCAGCTCACCACGGCGGCGGCGGCCATCGCCAGCGTGCCGGCGCGGATCACCGAATAGCCGGAGAACAAGGCGCCGATCAGGATGAAGATCGGCACGAAGAGATAGGCCTGGCGCAGCAGCTTGGAGAACTGCGGCAGTTCCTCGCGCGGCAGGCCCTTCATGCCGAACTTCTGCGCGGCCAGGTCGACCATGAAATAGACCGAGATGAAGTAGAGCACGGCCGGGATGATCGCGGCGACGACGATGTCGGCATAAGCGATGCCGGTGATCTCGGCCATGATGAAGGCGCCGGCGCCCATGATCGGCGGCAGGATCTGGCCGCCCGAGGAGGCGGCGGCCTCGACGGCGGCCGCCGTCTGCGGCTTGTAGCCGACCTTCTTCATCAAGGGGATGGTCAGCGAGCCGGTGGACACGACATTGCCGGCCGAGGTGCCGTTGATCATGCCCATCAGGCCGGAGCCGAACACCGCGACCTTGGCCGGGCCGCCGCGCGCGCCGCCGGCGGCGGCGAAGGCGAAATTGACGAAATATTCGCCGACCCGCGAGGCCTGCAGGAAGGCGGCGAAGGTGACGAACAGGATGATATAGGTCGAGGAGATCGCGGTCGTCGGGCCGAGGATGCCCTGGTCGGTGTAGATATAGGTGAAGAAGCGCGACAGCGAATAGCCGCGATGGTTGAGAATGCCGGGCAAGTAGGGTCCGACGAAGCTGTAGATGACGAACAGCGCCGCGATGATCACCAGCGCCAGGCCGGCGAGCCGGCGGGTCATCTCCAGGATCAGGATCACGCCGGCGATCGCGGCGAACATGTCCGCGTCCTTGGCGAGCGCGGTGCCGGCGCGCAGCCGCAGGAACGGCGCGTGGAAGATGATGTACATCGCCACCGTGACCGCCGCGAGGGCGAGGAACACATCGGCGAGATCGAGCGTGCCGCGCTGGCGATCCGGCAGGACCCAGCTCATGGCGATCAGCCAGAGCGTGCCGCCGACCAGCGGCCAGCCGAAGCTTGCGACCAGCGCGGTCTTGGCCGCGGCCTGGCCGACCCCCTCGCCGGTGACGAAGAAGCCGACCGCCTGGACGAAGGCGGCCGCGACGGCGAGCGCCCCCGGCGCCAGCAGCGCCAGATAGAGACCGCGCGACAGGCCCCGCCTGCCCGGCGCCGCATCATCGGCGAAGAGGATCGAGGAAAACAGCAGGAAGCCGAGGGCGAGACCGCCGCCGACATGGATCAGCCGGTAGGTCCAGGTCTCGAGCGGATAGAGGTTCATCACCCCGACATGGAAGGAGGTGAAGAGGATGCAAAGAGCGATGATTACCTTGCCGGTAATCCCGGTCGGCACGCGCTGGTTGCCCGTAGTGATTTCCGCGTCGACGCCGCTGGCGATCATGGCGCTGTCCGCGGACGCCGCGCCGATGGACGAGTTCGATGACATGGTGGCTCCTCCCGCCCTGCATCCGATATGCATGCGGCGCGGGCCCGCTGGGACCCGCGCCGCGATTTTCGAGCTAGTCCCGGCTCACTTCAGTTCGTCGGGAACGGTGATGCCCTTCTCCTCGAGATAGCGCACGGCACCGGGGTGGAACGGCATGAAGGTGTTCTTGTCCCAGTTCTCCAGCAGCGTCTCGCTGGCCGCGGCATGGATCTGCACCATGCGCTCCGGGTTCTCCAACGCCAGCTTGGTGATCTCGTAGGCGAGGCTCTCCGGCATGTCCTGATGGGCGATCGCGAAGTTCCACAGGGCGACGGTTTCCTGGTCATAGTCGTGGCCGGCATAGGTGCCGGAGGCGATCGTCAGCGGCGCCATTGCCGGATAGGCGGCGAGCACCTTGGCCTTCTCGTCCTCGGTCAGGCCGAACATCACCACGTCGTTCTCGGCGGCGAGCTGGCTGAAGGCCGAGATCGGCACGCCGGCCGCGAAGGCGAAGGCGTCGATCAGGCCGTCCTTGAGCTGGCTCGCCGCATCCGATGCGCCGGCATTGGAAATGTTGGCGGTGACGCCGACCGCTTCCATGAAGCGCGGCCAGTAGGTGCCGGGCGTGCCGCCGGCCGGGCCGACGCCGACGCGCTTGCCGGCGAGGTCGGAGACCGACTTGATGCCCGAGGACTTCAGCGCGATCACCTGGAACGGCGTCTGGTACATCGGGAACAGCGCGCGGATCGACTTGTGCTCGAGCCCCGGCGCCAGTTCGGACTGGCCGATCCAGGCGTCATAGGCCGGGCCCATGGTGACGAGGCCCATCAGGTGATCGCCGGTCTCGACCAGCGTCACGTTCTGCACCGGACCGCCGGTCACTTCGCCGGTGGCGTTGAGGCCGAGCGCCTCGGAAATATAGCTGGCAAAGCCGTTGCCATAAACGAAGTAAGTCCCGCCCTGGCTGGCAGTGCCGATCGTCAGTTCGTTCGGCCAGCCGGTCTTGTCCTGAGCGGTGGCGGTGCCCATGCCAATCACGGCGGCTGCGGCGATGGCGGCGAGTGTCCTGAACTTCATTCTTTCCTCCCACGGAAACTCGGAACGACCCCATGTCACGCTCCGGTTGTCGCGCAAGACCGCACGGAAGCGTCAAACATGTCAACAGGATCGGCGCCTGTATTTCAAGCAGCACCTGCGTGATGTCAACGAAAAGCCCCGCCGGCTCCCGTCAAATCCGGGGAAACTGCCGCAGCGGCGGGCGGGCGGGCGGAGAGTTTCCCGGCGGAATTACGAGTTTATACCTACAGCCCGAGCTCGGCCCGTTTCGCCCGCGTCAGCTTTGCCGCCACCAGCCTGTGCGCTTCCGCGAGATGGGCGCGGATGTCGTCGGCCGCCAGCGGCGCGCCGGCGCGGACCTGCACCCAGGAGGCGCGGGCAAGATAGGGCGCCGGCACAACGCCGGGCAGGTCGGTGAGGATGCGGTAGGAGAGGTCCGAGCATTTGAAGGCGATGGCATCGTCCGCGCCCTCGCCCCAGGAGGAGCAGATCGCGAAGATCTTGCCGCCGACCTTCCACACCGAGGCCCCGCCCCATTGCACCACATGGGTCGCGGCCGGCAGGGCGGCGCAGGTGGCGTCGAACTGCGCGCGGGTGATCGCCATCGTCATCGGCGCGGGGCCCGCCCCGTCGGCCCAGGGAGAGGACCGGCGCTCCCCTCCGCAGAGCGGCCACTGGCCAGGGATGCCCTGCGACATATATGCAAGGCCGTCTGCGCCAACTCGTCCACAGCCGTCTCCTCCACAGCCATCCGACGATAAGGGGTTTCCATGAAAGACGTCCGCATCCTCATCCTTTCCGGTTCGATCCGCACCGGATCCTACAACACCAAGCTCGCCGCGCTGGCCGCCAAAACCGCCGCAATGGCCGACGCCAAAGTGACGCAGATCTCGCTCGCCGACTATCCCCTGCCGATCTATGACGGCGACCTGGAGGCGGACACCGGGGTGCCGGAGAACGCCCGAAAGCTGAAGGCGGTGTTCCAGCAGCACAACGGCGTGTTCATCGCCTCGCCGGAATACAACACCGCCGTGACGCCCTTGCTGAAAAACACGCTCGACTGGGTCTCGCGCCTGTCGGACAAGGGCGAGCCGCCGGCCGCCGCCTTCCGCAACCGGGTCTTCGCGCTCGGCGCCGCCTCGATCGGCGCGCTCGGCGGCATCCGCGGCCTGATCGGCCTGCGCACCATCCTGGAGATCGGCCTCGGCGCGCTGGTCATTCCCAACATGGCGACCGTGCCCAATGCCGCGTCCGCCTTCGACAGCCACGGCCATCTCACCAACGAGCGCACCGCCGGCCTGCTGCAGGAGACGATCGCCCGGCTGATCGAGGAAGTGAAGCTGCGCGGATAGGCGCGCAGTTTTTCCCTACCGCCCCTCGCGGCCCTCGATCCAGACATCCTCCTGCGCCACCGCGACGGATTTGAGGATGGCGTGGCAGGCAAGGCCGGGGGCAAGGCCGAGCGCCTCGGCGGAGCGGCGGGTGACGCGGGCGAGCAGCCGGTCGCTGCCGCAGCGCAGTTGCACGACGACGCCCGGCCCCTCGCCCCGGCGCAGCGAGACGATCTCGACGGGAAGCTGGTTCAGCGCCGAGATGCCCTCCTGCGGCGCCAGCGACAGCATCACGTCATGGGCATGGATGCGCACGCGGACCAGCGTGCCCGGCGCGGCAGCGATATGCGGCAGCAGCAGCCGACCGCCGGAGGTCGCCAGTTCGCTCAGCCCGTCGGGATGATGGGCCGCGACGGTGGCGGCGATCACCGCGCCGGCATCGCGGATGCCAAGCGTCGGCACGGCCTGCGGGTCGCTCAGCACCTCGGCCGGCGTGCCGGAGCGCACCACCCGCCCCTCACTGAGCGCCACCACCGTGGTGGCAAGGCGCGCGACCTCGGCGACCGAATGGCTGACATAGAGGATCGGCACCCTGGTCTCGCGGCTGAGGCGTTCGAGATAGGGCAGGATCTCGGTCTTGCGCGCCTCGTCGAGCGAGGCGAGCGGCTCGTCCATCAGCAAGAGGCGCGGACCGCTGAGCAGCGCCCGGCCGATGGCGACGCGCTGGCGCTCGCCGCCCGACAGGGTGCCCGGACGGCGGGCGAGCAGCGCGCCGATGCCGAGCATCTCGACGACGGTGCCCATATCGGCGACCTCCGCCCCGTGACGGCGGGCGAACCAGCGGCCATAGCCGAGGTTCTGGCGCACGGTGAGATGCGGAAACAGCCGCGCCTCCTGGAAGACATAGCCGATGCGGCGCAGGTGCGGCGGCACGAAGACGCGTTCGCTCGTGTCGAACAGCGTCTCGCCGCCGACCCTGGCATGGCCGGCATCGACCGAGATCAGCCCGGCCAGCGCGTTGACCACCGTGGTCTTGCCCGAGCCGGAGCGGCCGAACAGGGCGGTGACGCCGGGCGGCGCCTCGAAGGCGAGGTCGAGCGCGAAGCCTGAAAAGGCGTGGCGGAGGGCGACGGACAGGCTCATGCGCCGCGGATCCTGCGGGCGACAAGCCGGCTCACCCATTCCGACAGCAGCAGCGCGGTCATCGCCACGACGATCGAGACCATGACCAGCCGGGCGGCGGAGGCCTCGCCGCCGGGCACCTGCATGAAGGCATAGATCGCCGACGGCAGGGTCTGGGTCTCGCCGGGAATGTTGGAGACGAAGGTGATGGTGGCGCCGAATTCGCCCATCGCCTTGGCGAAGGCGAGCACCGAGCCGGCGATGATGCCCGGCAGGATCAGCGGCAGGGTGATGGTGAGGAACACCATCGCCCGCGAGGCGCCGAGCGTGCCGGCCGCCTGCTCCAGCTTCGGGTCGACCGCCTCGATGGCGAGGCGGATCGCCCGCACCATCAGCGGAAAGGCCATGACGCCGGCGGCCAGCGCCGCCCCGGTCCAGCGGAAGGCGAAGACCAGGCCGAACGTGTCGGCGAGAAAGCTGCCGACCGGCGCGCGGCGGCCGAAGGTGGCGAGCAGCAGATAGCCGGTGACCACCGGCGGCAGGATCAGGGGCAGGTGAACGAGGCCGTTGAGTACCTGCTTGCCGGGAAAATTGCCGCGGGCAAGCAGCATGGCGACGAGAATGCCGAGCGGCAGGCTGACCAGCGTTGCCCAGAAGGAGACGCGCAGGGACAGCGCGACGGCGCTCCATTCCTGCGGACTGAGATACTCCATGCGTCTGCGGCCCCGCCCCCGATCCGTTCACCCGTCCCGAACGCGTCACTCGCCCAGAACGACAAAGCCCTGCTTTTCGAAGGCGGCCCGGGCCTCCGGTCCGCGCAGATAAGCAAGGGCCGCAATGGCAGCCGGCTTGCCGCTCTGCGCCATCACCGCGGCAGGATAGACGATCGGCGGATGGCTGTCGGCGGGAAAGGTGGCGACGACCGTCACATTGTCCTCGGCGGCCGCATCTGTCGCATAGACGATGCCATAGGGCGCCTCGCCGGCGGCGACCAGCGCCAGCGCGGCCCGCACATTGTCGGCCTGCGCCACCTTCGGCGCGGCGGCCTGCCACAGGCCGAGGTTCTCCAGCGCCGCCTTGCCGTAGATGCCGGCGGGCACCGCGTCGACCAGCGCCATCGCCAGTCGGCCGTCGCCGAGCAAGGCGGCAAGGTCGAGAGCGGGGGTGATCTCGACGGGAGAGGCGTCCCGACCGTGGGCGATCAGCACGATGACGTTGCCGAGCAGGTCGACCCGGGTTCCCGCCTGGACGAGACCGTCGGCCTCGACCGTGTCCATCCAGTCGGAGCTGGCGGAAATGAAGATGTCCGCCGGGGCGCCGGCCTGGATCTGTCGCGCCAGGGCGGAGGAGCCGGCCAGCGACACGACCAGCCTGTCGCCGGTCGCCGCCTCGAAACCCGGGGCGATCTGGTCCATCGCGGTCTTCAGGCTGGCGGCCGCAAAGACCAGCACGTCGTCCGCCCGGGCCGCGCCCGGTCCGGCCGCCAACGCCAGCGTGGCGGCGAGCAGCAGGGCCGACGGCCGCAGCCCAGATCGAAGAAAGGCGAACGTCATCGGCAGGTCTCCCTCTCCCGTCCGGCAGGCGGCGCGCCCCTCCCGGCAAGCGTTATGGTCGAGCGGAAATATCGCCTGTCGACGCCCGGCGCGCAAGCGTTATTTCCAACGGGACATATCGATGAATCGGAGACATCTAGCCGCCCGGCGGCTCGCGCAGCAGCGCGCGCAGGCCGTCGATCTCGCCGCGGCCGGCCTCGCGGGCTTTCGCCTCCATCGCCCGGTAGAGGTCGAGCACCGCCTCGCCGCCCTCCGTCAGCCGCGCCCCGCCGCCACTCGCCCCGCCGCGCGAGCTTTCCACCAGGGGCGCGGCGAACATGGCGTTGAGCTGCTCGACCAGGGTCCAGGCGCGCTTGTAGCTCATGCCCATGCGCCGGCCGGCGGCGGCGATCGAGCCGGTCGCGGCGATGCCCTCCAGCAGATCCGCCTTGCCGGGGCCAAAGGCGGCGTCGGGTTCGAAGACGAGGCGCAGGCGCACCCCGACCGTCTGGTCGTCCTTGTTCATGGGAGGAGCCTAGTCGCTTTGCGGCGGGGAGGGAATCGGCCGGCGAAGCAGAGAGGCGGGAAAACGCGCGGCGCGCCCTCTCCGGCGTGATTTTCGCAGCCGCACCCCGCCCTCGATCAACTTTGGCACATGCGCATACCCGCAGCGGAAACTACTTTGTCACGAAAGAGATTCCGTAGATTCTACAGGTACTCCTTCAGAAAAACTGTCGCGATTCCCCTACGGCTTAAACCCCGGTTAAGCGGTTTCGGCTATCGAACTCAGGTCTTTGCATCGGCGCCCGCCGGTCCTCCCAAGCCGCAAGGATCCGCTTTCATGTTCAAGCATGCATCCATCGTCCAGAAAATGCTCGCCGTGGTGCTCCTGATGGGGCTCACCGCCGCCGGGATCGCGACCGTCGCCTTCCTGCAACTCAACGACCTGACCCGCTCCTTCAACACCGTCGGCGCCTCCGAGGAGGCGGCCCGCGAGGCGATGGACCTGCGCATCGACATCATCGCGATCAGCCGCATGACCTATCAACTGGCGCAGGCGAGCGACAAGGCGCAGGACTTCCGGGCCGAGAGCGCCCGCCGCGCCGAGGAAATGCTCGAGCGCCTGCCGAAGCTGGCGGCGGTCGCCGATGCGCGCCAGCGCGAGCAACTGGAGGCGATCCGCGCGGCGCTGGAAAGCTACTTCGCCCGCATCGGCGCGATGATCGACACGGCCGCCTCGGCCGCCAGCGACGAGGCCGCGATCCGCGGCGCGCTGGCGGCGGCGCTGGACGGGCAGAAGGCCGTAACCGACACGGTCAAGGTCTATAGCAGCTACTCTGCCGAGATGATGGCGGGCCAGCGCGCGGAGGCGGCCAGCGATGCCCAGACGGCGGCACGCAACGTGGTCGTCACCGCCCTTGCCGCGATCCTCATCGGCGCCGCCATCGCCGGCTGGATCGCCCGCAACAGCATCTCGCGCCCGCTCGGCCGCATCGTCGGCGTGCTGACCGAACTCGCCCGCGGCAACACCGAGGTGGAGATCGCCGGCGCGGACCGGCGCGACGAGATCGGCGAAGTGGCGCGCGCCGCCGGCGTCTTCCGCGACCAGGCGATGGAAAACGCCGCCATGACTCGCGAGCAGGAGGCGCTGAAGGCCCGCGCGGAGACCGAGAAGCGGGCCGCCCTCGCCGAACTGGCGCAGGAGTTCGAGCGCTCGGTCGGCCAGGTGGTGGAATCGGTGTCGGCGGCAGCGGCGCAACTGGAATCCTCGGCCCGGCTGATGTCCGGCAGCGCCGAACAGACCTCGCATCAGTCGGTCGCCGTCGCCGCCGCCTCGGAAGAGGCCTCGGCCAATGTCCAGACCGTGGCCGCCGCCACCGAGGAACTGACCGCCTCGGTGCGCGAGATCGCCGGCCAGGTGGACCAGTCGAACCAGATGTCCTCCGTCGCGACGACGGATGCCAATGCCGCCGCCACCAAGGTGCACAGCCTGTCCGACGCGGCCCAGAAGATCGGCGACATCGTCGAGCTGATCTCCGGCATCGCCGCCCAGACCAACCTGCTGGCGCTCAACGCGACGATCGAGGCCGCGCGCGCCGGCGAGGCCGGGCGCGGCTTCGCCGTGGTGGCGGCCGAGGTCAAGGACCTGGCCGACCAGACCGCCAAGGCGACGACCGAAATCGCCGGGCAGATCGCCGCGATCCAGACCTCGACCACCGAATCGGCGACCGCGATCAACGGCATCGCCGAGACGATCCAGCGGCTGAACGGCATTTCGGCGGCCGTCGCGGCGGCGGTGGAAGAGCAGGCGGCAGCCACCCAGGAGATCGCCCGCAATGTGCAGGAGGCCTCGGTCGGCACGGCGGATGTCTCGCACGCCATCACCACGGTGACCCAGGCCGCCGACGAGTCGAGCCATGCCGCGGGCCAGGTGCTGCAGGCGTCGAGCGAATTGTCGCGCCAGGCCGCGACGCTGCGCGGCGAACTCGCCCGCTTCCTGTCGGGGATGCGCGCCGCCTGACCGGGCGCCGATCCCATTGGCTTCGCCCGCGGCGGGAGGGACGCGGGCGAAGCGCTGCTTTTTCCAGGTGTTTACGGCCACGCGGTTGTGGCCCGATGTTTTTGGCCCGCTGTTTTTTGCCGGTGTTTTTGGTCAAGTGGTTTTCCGGATCGCTTTCCCGACCCGCTGCGACGATATAGGCGTAAGCCGGTGACGTGACGGACCTGCGTCCGATCCGGAAAAATCGCCGCAAAGTTGGCCGGAAAGATCGAAGGGGAGCCCCGCACCGATGACCACGATCCTCGCCGCAACGGATTTTTCCACCCGTTCCGACCGGGCGCTGCGGCGCGCGGCGCTGCTCGCCCGGCGCAGCGGGGCCCGGCTCGTCCTCGTCCATACCGTCGACGACGACCAGGCCGAGCGCAAGATCGCCGCCGAGATGGCGGCGGCGACGGCGCTGCTGGCCGAGCAGGCGCGCACCTTCCGCGAGGTCGACGGGCTCGACTGCGAGGCAAGGGTCGTCACCGGCGCCCCCTTCGAGGGGGTGATCGCGGCGGCCCGGGAGGCGGAGGCGGGGCTGATCGTCGTCGGTCCGCATCGCCGGCGGCCGCTGATGGACACGTTCCTCGGCACCACGGCCGAGCGCATCATCCGCGCGAGCCCGGTTCCGGTGCTGATGGCGAACGGCGTCCCCGCCGCCGCCTACGCCCACGCCCTGTTCGCCACCGACCTGTCAGACTGTTCGGCAGAGGCGGCGCGGCGGCTCGCCGGCCTCGACCTGTGCCAGGGGGCGCAGCTTTCCGTGCTGTATCTGTTCGACGCGCCGGAAGTCCGGCTGATGCTGCGGTCCTCGATCTCGACGCCGAAGCTGCGGGCGCATCTTGCCGAGGTCGGCCGCAACGCGGCGGGCGAGCTGTCCACCTTCGTCAGGGACACCGGCCTTGCCCCGACCGGCGAGGTCGTCCGCCATATCGAGACGCTGCCGGCGCATGACATCTGCAGCCGGGCACGGGCGATCGGCGCCGACCTCGTCGTGGTGGGCACGCGCGGCCGAACCGGCCTTGCCGGGCTGGTGGTCGGATCGGTGGCGATGGAAGTGCTGCGGATCGCGACGGTCGACGTGCTCGCCGTGCCGCCGGCCGCGGCCGGCGCGCAGGACGCGGCTCAGGGATAGAAGCGCTCGGTCACCCAGCCGCCCTCGGGCCGCTCGCGGCGGAAGATGTGGCGGTCGTGCAGGCGGAACGGCCGGTCCATCCAGAACTCGATATAGACCGGGCGGATGCGGTAGCCGGTCCAGTGATCCGGGCGCGGCACCTCGCCGATGGCAAAGCGCGCGGCGTATCTCGCCACCGCCTTTTCCAGCGCGAAACGGCTTTCCAGCGGCCGCGACTGCTGGCTCGCCCAGGCGCCGATGCGGCTGTCGCGCGGCCGCGAGGCGAAATAGGCGTCGGCCTCCTCGCTTGTCACGAACTCCGCCGGGCCGCGAAAGCGGACCTGGCGGCGCAGCGACTTCCAGTGCAGCACGCCGGCGGCCTGCATGTTCTCGGCCAGTTCGCCGCCCTTTTGCGACTGGGTGTTGGTGTAGAAGACGAAGCCGTTCTCGTCGAAGCCCTTGAGCAGGACCATGCGCACGTCCGGCAGACCGTCGGTGCCAGCGGTGGCCAGCGCCATGGCGTTGGGATCGTTCGGCTCCTTGGCGCTCGCCAGGTCCAGCCATTCGCCGAACAGCACGAAGGGATCGCCCGCCGCGACGCGGGTCTCCAGATCGTCCGGTTCCAGGTTTCCGGTGTCGCTGCTCATCTGTCGCTGCTCGCTGCTCGTTGGCTGTCGCTGTCCCGTCCGGGCGCGCCGGCCCGGCTCCACAGCCTTATATCGCAGCCCGGCGGCTTTGCCAGCCGCCGGGTGCGCGGCGCCGGGTCACCGGAACAGCAGGACCGGGACCTTGCAGGAGCGGACCATCTCGGTCGTGGTCGAGCCGATGATCAGCGAGCGGATGCGCGAATGGCCGTAGGCACCCATGACGAGCAGGTCGATGCCGTCCTTTTCCACCGCTTCCGCGATCACCGTCTCCGGCTGGCCGGGGCGCATGTCGGCGGTGACGCGGTAGCCGCCGCCCTTCAGCATCGCCGCCGCGCCCTCCAGGCTGCGGCGCAGCTCGGGCGTCTCCTGGCCGACCGTCAGAAGGTGGCAGTCGAGCCCGGCGAGAATGGAGCTGCGGGCGATGTGGTCGACGGCCTTCAGCGCGCTGGTGCCGCCGTCATAGGCGATCAGCAGGCGCTTGATCGGACGGAAGCCGCGCGCCGCCACGAAGACCGGCTTGCGGGCGCCGCGGACGATCCGCTCCAGGTTGGAACCGAGATGCAGCCTTGCGAAATCCGCCGCCTCGCCGCGCTTGCCGACGATGACGAGGTCGGCCTCCGCCTCCATCTCCGCCAGCGTCTCGACCAGGTCGCCGGAGCGCAGCCGCGTCGTGACATCCGCGACGCCCGCCTCGTCCAGCACCTTGGCCGCATCGTCGAGGATCGCCCGGCCGCGCGCCTTGGCAAGCTTCGCCGCCCGCTCGTCGAGCTCGGCCAGTTCGTTGAGCAGCGCCGTGCGGGCGCCAAGCGCGATATTGCCGGAGAGGTTCGCCGCCCCGCCCTCGGCCTGGCGCCTTCCGAGCACATGCAGCACTTCGACGCGGGCGCCCTCGCCGGCGCGTGCCGCAATCCAGGCGGCATGCTCGCAGACGCTGCGGGAATAGACGGAGCCGTCCACCAGCGCGATCAGTTTGGTCATGGGGTGTCCTCCGCTCGGCTCAATGGCCCATCAGGCGGTCGAGCGCGCCCGGCTTGTCGTGAATGGCGAGCCGGTCGACGATGGTCTCGCTCGCCTCGTTGATGCCGACGATCTCGACCTCGGCGCCCTCGCGGCGGAACTTAAGCACGATCATGTCGAGCGCGGCCACCGCCGAGATATCCCAGATATGCGCCCGGCCGACATCGATGATCACCTTTTCCAGCACCTCGCGGAAGTCGAAGGCCTTGGTGAAGGCCTCGGCCGAGGCGAAGAACACCTGCCCCTCGACAACATAGGTGCGGGTGCGCCCGTCCGCCGACAGGGTCGAGGTGACGCGGAAGATCTGCGCGATCTTCCAGGCGAAGAAGATACCCGACAGCAGCACGCCGATCAGCACGCCGATGGCGAGGTTGTGGGTCAGCACCACGCCGGCCACCGTCGCCAGCATGACGATGGAGGAGGAGCGCGGATGGTCCTTGAGATTGCGGATCGACGACCAACTGAAGGTGCCGATGGAGACCATGATCATGATCGCCACCAGCGCCGGCATCGGGATGCGGCCGACCCACTCGCCGAGCACGACGATGAGGAACAGCAGGATCGCGCCGGCGGCGAAGGTCGACAGGCGCCCGCGGCCGCCCGACTTCACGTTGATCATCGACTGGCCGATCATGGCGCAGCCGGCCATGCCGCCGATGAAGCCGGTCGCCGTGTTGGCGATGCCCTGGCCGATGCATTCCTGGTTCTTGTCGCTCGGCGTGTCGGTGAGATCGTCGACGATCGAGGCGGTCATCAGCGATTCCAGCAGGCCGACGGCCGCGACGCCCACCGAATAGGGCAGGATGATCAGCAGCGTCTCGAGGGTCAGCGGAATGTCGGGGATCAGGAAGACGGGCAGCGTGTCGGGCAGGGCGCCCATGTCGCCGACGGTGCGCACGTCCAGCCCGAATGCCAGGGTGAGCGCAGTCAGCACCAGGATGCAGATCAGCGGCGAGGGCACTGCCGTCGTCAGGCGCGGAAACAGGTAGATGATGGCAAGGCCGGCGGCGACCATCACATAGGTCAGCCAGGTGACGCCGATCAGTTCCGGGATCTGCGCCATGAAGATCAGGATGGCGAGCGCGTTGACGAAGCCGGTCATCACCGAACGCGAGACGAAGCGCATCACCGCGCCGAGCTTCAACAGGCCGGCGAGGATCTGCAACAGGCCGGCCAGCACCGTGGCGGCGAGCAGGTATTGCAGGCCGTGCTCCTTGACCAGCGTCACCATCAGCACGGCGGTCGCCGCCGTCGCGGCCGAGATCATGCCGGGGCGGCCGCCGACGAAGGCGATGATCACGGCGATGGAGAAGGACGCATAGAGGCCGACCTTGGGGTCGACGCCGGCGATGATGGAAAAGGCGATCGCCTCGGGAATGAGGGCGAGCGCGACGACGAGGCCGGCCAAGAGGTCCTTGCGGACATTGCCGGTCCAGTCCCGCGCATAGGAGGACAGGGAAAACATCGGGCCATCCGGTCTGGTGCCGGGCAGCGCGGCAGGCGCGGCCATGCAGATGGTTTGCTGGTCGAGAGGGGTCCGGCCGCATCCGCAAAATGGCGCGGGAGGGCGCAAGGGATGCAGGGCCGCCCCTCGGCGGACTACGTAATGGGACTTCTACGGAGGTTTGCGCTGCATTGCAACATCGGCCGGCCGTCGCGGTTTCCCGGCGCAGGCCCAGCGGTCCGGGGCCAGAGCGCGGCCAGAGCGCACGATGGGCGCGCCCGGCGCGCCAGCCTTGCGATGCGCAAGCGCCCAACATATATAGCGGTCACGTTCTGCCGACGTGTTCCGACATGCGGGCCCGCCCCGTAGCCGGCCCGTCACCATGAACCGAAAAGAGGGGCCGGTCCGATGCCGCAACGGGTCCGACCGGCTTGCTGGAAAGAGAGGGCAATATGGCAAAGGTCATCGGTATCGACCTCGGCACGACCAATTCGTGCATCGCCGTCATGGACGGCAAAAATCCCAAGGTGATCGAGAATTCCGAAGGCGCGCGGACGACCCCGTCCATGGTCGCCTTCAACGACGACGGCGAGCGGCTCGTCGGCCAGCCGGCCAAGCGCCAGGCGGTGACGAACCCGACCGGCACGCTGTTCGCGGTGAAGCGCCTGATCGGCCGCCGCTACGAGGACCCGACCGTCGAGAAGGACAAGAAGCTCGTCCCCTACAACATCGTGCGCGCCGACAATGGCGATGCCTGGGTCGAGGCGAGCGGCGAGAAATATTCTCCCTCGCAGGTGTCCGCCTTCATCCTGCAGAAGATGAAGGAAACCGCCGAGAGCTATCTCGGCGAGAAGGTCGAGCAGGCGGTGATCACCGTTCCGGCCTATTTCAACGACGCCCAGCGCCAGGCCACCAAGGACGCCGGCAAGATCGCCGGTCTCGAGGTGCTGCGCATCATCAACGAGCCGACGGCGGCAGCTCTCGCCTACGGCCTCGACAAGAACGACGGCAAGACCATCGCGGTCTATGACCTCGGCGGCGGCACCTTCGACGTGTCGATCCTGGAGATCGGCGACGGCGTCTTCGAGGTGAAGTCGACCAATGGCGACACGTTCCTCGGCGGCGAGGACTTCGACATGCGCCTCGTCGACTACTTCGCCTCGGAGTTCAAGAAGGACCAGGGCATCGACCTGAAGAACGACAAGCTCGCGCTGCAGCGCCTCAAGGAGGCGGCCGAGAAGGCCAAGATCGAGCTGTCCTCCTCGTCGCAGACCGAGATCAACCTGCCCTTCATCACCGCCGACGCCTCCGGGCCGAAGCACCTGACGATGAAGCTGACCCGCGCCAAGTTCGAGAGCCTTGTCGAGGATCTCGTCCAGCGCACGATCGAGCCGTGCAAGGCCGCGCTCAAGGATGCCGGCATCGTCGCCGGGCAGATCGACGAGGTCGTCCTTGTCGGCGGCATGACCCGCATGCCGAAGATCCAGGAGGTCGTCACCACCTTCTTCGGCAAGGAGCCGCACAAGGGCGTCAACCCGGACGAGGTCGTGGCCATGGGCGCGGCGATCCAGGCCGGCGTGCTGCAGGGCGACGTCAAGGACGTGCTGCTGCTCGACGTGACCCCGCTGTCGCTCGGCATCGAGACGCTGGGCGGCGTCTTCACCCGCCTGATCGATCGCAACACGACGATCCCGACCAAGAAGAGCCAGACCTTCTCCACCGCCGAGGACAACCAGACCGCCGTGACGATCCGGGTGTTCCAGGGCGAGCGCGAGATGGCGGCGGACAACAAGATGCTCGGCCAGTTCGACCTGGTCGGCATTCCGCCGGCGCCGCGCGGCGTGCCGCAGGTCGAGGTGACCTTCGACATCGACGCCAACGGCATCGTCAACGTGTCGGCGCGCGACAAGGGCACCGGCAAGGAGCAGCAGATCCGCATCCAGGCCTCGGGCGGCCTCAGCGACGCCGACATCGAGAAGATGGTCAAGGACGCCGAGGCGCATGCCGACGAGGACAAGAAGCGCAAGGCGCTCGTCGAGGCGAAGAACCAGGGCGAGGCGCTCGTCCACTCGACCGAGAAGTCGCTGAAGGACTATGGCGACAAGGTCTCGGCCGACGAGAAGGGTGCCATCGAGACGGCCATGGCCAATCTGAAGTCGGCGCTGGAGGGCGAGAACCTGGAGGATATCCAGGCCAAGACCCAGGCGCTGGCCGAAGCCTCGATGAAGCTCGGCGAGGCGATGTACAAGGCGGCCCAGGCGGCCGAGGACGCCGGCGAGAGCGCTGCCGGCGACGACGCCTCCAGGGCGGATGACGACGTGGTCGACGCGGACTTCGAGGAAGTGCGCGACGAGGACGACAAGAAGTCCGCCTGACCTGACTGAGCGGCGACGCGGCCCCCGGTGTCGGGACGCGCCGCGCCGCCGGCCTGCCGGAACGGCATGGTTCCGGCCGCCAAGGAGCGGGTAAGGGCAGCGGGCCTTTCGTCCGGCTGCCCTTGTCCGTGTTTGATCCCCGTTCCGCCGCGCGGAGCGGCCGAGTTCCCCCGCTGGCGCCCAGGCCGGCGCGACCCAGACGCTGGAGAGTGACATCCGGATATGAGGCAGCCGATCCTCCACCCCCTTGCGGCGCCCCTCGCGCCACCGCCCGGCGCCGCTCCCCGTGCCGTCATGGCGGGGCGACGTGACGGAACATCCTGATGGAAAAGCGCGACTATTACGAAGTCCTCGGCGTTGCCCGCGACGCGGACGGCACGGTGCTGAAGAGCGCCTATCGCAAGCTGGCCATGCAGTATCACCCGGACCGCAATCCGGGCGACGCGGAGGCGGAGAACCGCTTCAAGGAGGTCAGCGAAGCCTATGACACGCTGAAGGACGAGCAGAAGCGCGCCGCCTATGACCGCTTCGGCCATGCCGCCTTCGAGAATGGCGGCTTCGGCGGCGGGCGCGGCGGCGGCCCCGGCGACTTCGCCTCGGCCATGTCCGATATTTTCGACGAGTTCTTCGGCATGTCCGGCGGGCGGCGCGGCGGCCGCGATCGCGGCGCGGACCTGCGCTACAACCTCGAAATCTCGCTGGAAGAGGCCTTTGCCGGCAAGACGGTGGAGATCGAGGTGCCGACCTCGATCACCTGCGAGACCTGTTCCGGCTCCGGCGCCAAGCCCGGCAGCGCCCCGACCATCTGCCGCGTGTGCAACGGCTCGGGCCGGGTGCGCGCCTCGCAGGGCTTCTTCACGCTGGAGCGCACCTGCACCGCCTGCCAGGGCCGCGGCCAGGTGATCTCCGACCCCTGCCCCGACTGCCATGGCGCCGGCCGCAAGACCGTCAACCGCACCCTGTCGGTGAACATTCCCGCCGGCATCGAGGACGGCACCCGCATCCGCCTCGGCGGCGAGGGCGAGGCCGGCCTGCGCGGCGGCCCGTCCGGCGATCTCTACATCTTCCTGTCGATCCGCCCGCACGCCTTCTTCCAGCGCGACGGGGCGGACCTCTATTGCCGGGTGCCGGTGTCGATGACGACGGCCGCGCTCGGCGGCCAGTTCGAGGTGCCGACGCTCGGCGGCGAGACCATGCGGGTCAAGGTGCCGGAGGGCACCCAGACCGGCAAGCAGTTCCGCCTCAAGGGCAAGGGCATGCCGGTGATGCGCTCGCAGCAGCTCGGCGATGCCTATATCCAGGTGACGGTGGAGACGCCGACCAACCTGACCCGCCGCCAGCGCGAGCTGCTGGCCGAGTTCGAGCAGGAATCCTCCGGCGAGACCCATCCCGAGTCGCATGGCTTCTTCGCGCGGGTGAAGGACTTCCTCGACACGCTCGGCAAGTGAGGGTCGCAACCGGGGCGATCCGAGGGGGCACGGAACGGAGGGACGATGTTCTCCTATGCGACACTCGGGACAAGCGATCTGGCCCGGTCGATCCGCTTCTATGACGCGCTGATGGCGATCCTCGGCGAGCCGCGCTGCTGGAGCGGCGAGACCGGCGCGGCCTGGGGCTCGTTCGACGATCCGGCGCACGGCGCGCTGGTGGTCGGCGCGCCGTTCGACGGCCGGGAGGCCTCGGTCGGCAACGGCGCGATGCTGGCGCTGCGCGCCTCCTGCGAGGCGATGGTCCGGCAGCTCCATGCCGCGGCCCTTGCCCATGGCGGCAGCGACGAAGGCGCGCCGGGCCCGCGCCCGCAATACGGGCCGGCGTTCTTCGGCGGCTATGCGCGCGATCCCGACGGCAACAAGCTGGCCTTCGTCTTCATGCGGCCGATTGCGGCGGACACGAACCAGGGTCAGGACCGCTTCCTGCCTTGATTTCACCACGGCCGGGGACCACCTTGGCGGGTGGAGCAGGGTGCAGGCCCGCCTCCGGGTTTCGAAAGGGATGGATTTCAGCATGCTCAGCACGCCCGCGCGCAAGGTCAAAGGCCTGTCCACCAAGGTCGCCGACGAGCTGCGCTTCATCCGAAGCTGGGCGGAAAAACCGCTCACCACCGGGGCGGTCAGCCCCTCCGGACCCGATCTGTCGCGCCGCATGGCAAGCTTCGTGGAGGCCGAGCGCCCCGGCCCGGTGCTGGAACTCGGCCCCGGCACCGGCGTCGTCACCCATGCCATTCTCGAACGCGGCATCGCCCAGGACCGCGTGATCGCGCTGGAATACAGCGAGGATTTCTGCCGCCTGCTCGCCCGCCGCTATCCCGACATGAGGATCGTGCGCGGCGACGCCTACCGGCTGCGCGAGACGCTGGCCGATGTCGAGCCGGGCACGCTCGCCAGCATCGTCTCGTCCATGCCGCTGTTCTCGCGCCCCCGGGAAGAGCGCCGGGCGCTGTTGATGCAGGCCTTCGATCTGCTGCAGCCCGGCGCCCCGTTCATCCAGTTCTCCTATGCCCTGGTGCCGCCGGTGGCGCCGGAGCCGCGCGTCTTCTCGGTGCAGCGCAGCGGCTGGATCCTCAAGAACCTGCCGCCCGCGCGGGTGTGGGTCTACCGCCGCACCTCCGCCTGAGGCACGGCCCGCAGGGCCGCCATCGCCGCCTCGACATCGGCGGCGAACGTCACCTTCGGCGGCACCAGTCCCTGCGCCACCAGCGGGCGGCGCAATCCCTTCTCCAGACCGCACAGCACCACGTTGATGCCCCGCCGTGTCGCCTTGTCGACAAGGCCTGCCACCGTATTGGCCGCGGTCGAATCGAGGAAGGGCACCGCCGAGAAGTCGATGACCAGCGCCCGGTGGGTGTCGGCGATGCGCTCCAGCACCGAGCCGATCGACGCGGCCGCGCCGAAGAAGAACACGCCGGTGATGCGGTAGACGACCACCTGCGGGTCGGCCGCCGCCCCGTCATAGGGCAGGCCGCCGTCGGCGCTGGTGTCCGCCTGGTCCTCCGAAACCAGCGGCAGCCGGCGAACCCCGGCGATCTGCGACATGCGGTGGATGAACAGGACCGAGCCGAGCGCGAAACCGGTGACGATGGCCTCGGTCAGGTCGCGGAAGATGGTCAGCAGGAAGGTGACGGCGAAGACCAGCGTCTCGCCGCGCGAGGTGCGCAGCAGCATGGTGATGGCATGGCGTTCGGCCATGTTCCAGGCGACCACCGCCAAAAGGCCGGCAAGGCTCGCCAGCGGGATGTAGGAGGCGAGCGGCGCCGCCAGCAGCATGAAGGCGAGCAGGAACAGGGCGTGCAGCATGCCGGCGACCGGGCCGATGGCGCCGGCGCGGACATTGGTTGCGGTGCGGGCGATGGTGCCGGTGACGCAGAAGCCGCCGAACAGCGCCGAGCCCATATTGGCGACGCCCTGGCCGACCAGCTCGCAATTCGACCGGTGACGGCGGCCGGTCATGCCGTCGGCGACCACGGCGGAGAGCAGCGATTCGATCGCGCCGAGCAGGGCGAAGGAGACCGCCGCCGGCAGCACCGCGACGATCCGCTCGAAGGAGATGTCCGGCAGGGCGGGCACCGGCAATCCGCTCGGAATGCCGCCGAAGCGCGAGCCGATGGTGTCGACCGGCAGGCCCGCCGCCCAGGTGACCAGCGAGGCGAGGGTGACGGCGATGAGCAGGCCCGGCCAGTGCGGCCGCCAGCGCTTCAGCCCGAGAATGACCGCGATCGTGCCGCCGGCGAGCAAGGCTGCGGCCGGCTCGAAACCGGGCAGCGCCCGCCACAGCACCGGCAGCTTTTCCAGCAAGGGGCCCGGTTCCGGCCCGTCCAGCGTCAAGCCGAAGAGATCCTTCACCTGCGAGGCGAGGATGATGACGGCGATGCCGGCGGTGAAGCCGACCGTCACCGGCCAGGGGATGAACTTGATATAGGTGCCGAGCCGCAGCGCGCCGACGCCGATCAGGATCAGGCCGGACAGGAAGGTCGCAAGGATCAGCCCCTCGACCCCGTGCTGCATCACCGTCGCGGCGACCAGCACGATGAAGGCCCCGGCCGGGCCGCCGATCTGGAAGCGGCTGCCGCCCAGCGCCGAGACCAGGAAGCCGCCGACGATGGCGGTGTAGAGCCCCTGCGCCGGGGCGACGCCGGAGGCGATGGCGATCGCCATGGACAGCGGCAGCGCGACGATGGCGACGGTCAGGCCGGCGATCGCATCGGCCCTGAGCGCGGCAAGGCCATAGCCCTCCCGGAACACGGTGACGAGCTTGGGGGTGAACAGGGCCGCCGGATCGGGTGCGGCGGATTGGGAGTGGGGACGATGCGCGGAGGGCTTGCGCGCATCCTGTCCGGTGGCGGTCATCGCGGATCTCATATGTCGGGGGGCCCGTCGGTCGGCGGGCTTTGATGAGAGAGCAGCATCCGCCCCCGGCCTCCGCAAGAGCAATACGCGAAAATACCTAAGGCCCTCGTCAGGCCCGCGGCGCGGCAGGCCCCAGGACACGGGACACGGGGCACGGGGCACGGGACACGGGACACGGGGCACGTGAAAGCCCCTCACCGCCGGTTGAGAGGAAAGCACTTGGCCGGCCGGCGGAGCCGTGCGATCCCTTGCGGAGGCTGCCCCCGCCCTTGCGGGCACCGCTCTCGTCAGGATGCTGCCAATGGATCCGCTCTCCGCCGTTCTCGCCTTCTCGCTTGCCGCCGCGCTGCTGACGCTGACGCCCGGCCTCGACACCGCCCTGGTGCTGCGCACGGCGGCGGTGGAAGGACCGGGACAGGCGATGCTGGCCGGCGCCGGCGTCTCGACCGGCGTTCTCGCCTGGGGGCTGATGGCCGCGCTCGGGCTCGGCGCGGTGCTCGCGGTTTCGGAGACCGCCTATCTGCTGCTGCGGATCGCCGGCGCCGTCTATCTGCTGTGGCTCGGCATCGGCATGCTGCGCGCGGCGCTGTCGCCGGAGCGGGCGCGGCACCTGGCGGCGATGGCGAGCGCCAAGGGGGCGGGGGGAACCGGCGGCGGCCGAGGCCGCGGCTGGTACTGGCGCGGGCTGCTGACCAACCTGCTCAACCCGAAGGTCGGCGTGTTCTATGTCAGCTTCCTGCCGCAGTTCACCGCCGAGGGCGTGCCGGTGGTCGCCTTCAGCGTCGGCCTTGCCGCGATCCACGCGGCGATGGGGATCGCCTGGTTCGCGCTGCTGACCCTGGCGACGCGGCCGATCACCGGCCTGCTCAAGCGCCCGGCGGTGACCCGCTCGCTCGACGGGGTGACCGGCGCGGTGCTGATCGGCTTCGGCCTGCGGCTGGCGCTGGAGCGGCGGAGCTGATCCGCAGCCCCGTCAGATGATGGCGTGGCGGACCTTGGCCGAGACCCACTCGCTGAACACCACCGTCGCCAGGATGACGAGGAGGATCGTCGTCACCTGCGGCCAGGCCAGCACGTTGAGCGAGGCCTGGAGCTGCAGGCCGAGGCCGCCGGCGCCGACGAGGCCGAGCACCGCGCTCTCGCGGATGTTGATGTCCCAGCGGAACACCGAGATGCCCCAGAAGGCGGGCGCGATCTGCGGCCAGTAGCCGTAGTTGAGCAGTTGCGCGCCGCCGGCGCCGGTCGCCTGGATCGCCTCGATCTGGCTCGCCTCCGTCTCCTCGATCGCCTCGTAGAGCAGCTTGCCGACGAAGCCGATGGAGCGCAGGGCGATGGCGATGATGCCGGCGAGCAGGCCGGGGCCGAGGATCGAGACCAGCAGCAGCGCCCAGATCAGCGAGTTGATCGAGCGCGAGGCGACGATGATGAACAGCGCGATCGGCCGGGCGATCAGCAGGCTCGGCGAAGTGTTGCGCGCGGCCAGGAAGGCGATGGGCGTGGCGATGACGACGCCGAGCAGGGTGCCGAGCGTCGCCATGTTGATCGTGTCCCACAAGGGCCAGAGCAGCCGCTCGATATAGGCAAGGCGCGGCGGGAACATGCGCGAGCCGATGTCGGCCGCCTGTTGCGGCGCATCGAGGACGAAGAGCCAGATCGTGTCCTTCGTCATCACCTGCCAGCACCAGACGGTGAGGGCGACCAGGGCGAACCAGCCGGCCCACAGGGCAAGACGGGCGCGCGGGGTGCGCAGGCGCCAGACCGGGCCGTTCTCGGTTTGCGTCACCGGCATGTCACTGCACCCACTTGCGGATATGGCTGGAGGAATATTCCGCGAACATCACCACGACGATGATGATCAAGAGGATGGCGCCGGCGCTGTCATATTCGTAGCGGTCGATGGCGGTGTTCAGCGTCGCGCCGATGCCGCCGGCGCCGACGATGCCGATCACCGCGCTTTCGCGGAAGTTGATGTCGAAGCGGTAAAGCGACAGGCCGATCAGCCGCGGCATCACCTGCGGCTGGACCGCATAGTTGACCAGTTGCCACCAGGAGGCGCCGGTGGCCCGGATCGCCTCGGCCTGGGCCTCGTCGATGTCCTCGATGTCCTCGGCCAGCAGCTTCGCCAGGAAGCCGATGGTGGCGAAGGACAGGGTCAGGAAGCCGGCAAAGGGTCCGAAGCCGAACATCGCCACCAGCAGGATGGCAATGATGATCTCCTGCAGGGCGCGGCTCGCGGCGATGATGCCGCGGCAGACGTAATAGACCGCGCGCGGGGCGATGTTGCGCGCCGCGCCGATGCCGATGGGGACGGAGATCAGCACGCCGGCCACTGTCGAGGTGACCGTCATGGTCAGGCTCTCGATCATGCCGGCGCGGATGTCCTTCCAGCGGCTGGTGAAGTCCGGCTGCAGGAAGCCCTGGACGAAGCGCCAGCCGCGGTCGAGCCCGTCCCACACGCGCATCCAGTTGACCTCGACCGAGCCGACGGCCAGCACCAGATAGACGAGGATGGCGGCGTAGAGCCCGTAGCGCCAGCGCGGATCGGGGATCATCGTCGCCGGGCGGCGCCAGCGGCGGGGATAGGCCTTGGCGGTGGCGGTCATGGCTCAGACCATCCCGGCCATGCGCTCGGCCGCGTCGCGCTCGGCATGGTGGTCCTCCTCCGCCGCGCGGCGCATGGCGGTCCAGTCCTCCTCGCCATAGATGCGGGTGAGCACGCTTTCGTCGAGCAATTCGGGGGCGCCGTCGAACACGACCTCGCCGGCCTTCAGGCCGATGATGCGCTGGGTGAACTGCTGGGCCAGCACCACGTCATGGATGTTGATGATCGCCGGCAGGTCCTGCTCGGCGCAGATCTCGACGATCAGCCGCATGATCTGGCGCGAGGTCTTGGGGTCGAGCGAGGCGGTCGGCTCGTCGATCAGCAGCAGTTCGGGATCCTGGGCGAGCGCGCGGGCGATGCCGACCCGCTGGCGCTGGCCGCCCGACAGGGCGTCGGCGCGCTTGTCGGCATGGTCGATCAGACCGACCCGGTCGAGCAGGCGGAAGGCTTTTTCCACGTCCTCGCCGGGAAAGCGGCGCAGGAACGAGCGCCAGAAGCCGACATAGCCGAGCCGGCCGGACAGCACGTTCTCCATCACCGTCAGCCGCTCCACCAGGGCGTATTCCTGGAAGATCATGCCGATCCGCCGCCGCGCCCGGCGCAGTTCGCCGGCGGGCAGGCCGGTGATGTCGAGGTCCCCCAGAAGCACCCGGCCCTCGGTCGGCTCGACCAGGCGGTTGATGCAGCGGATGAGGGTCGACTTGCCGGCGCCGGACGGGCCGATCAGGCCGAGCACCTGCCCCTTGGGCACCGTGAAGCCGACCGATCTCAGCGCCTTGTCACCGGTCTTGTAGGTCTTGGTAAGCGCGTCGACTGTCAGCATGCGGGGATCCGGGGAGAGGGCCAGGTCTGTCGGGCCGGGAGGCCGGTCATGTCGGGGCCGGGCGCGGAGACAGGTCCCCGCGCCCGGCCGGCCAGAGACTTACTGGCAGTTGTAGGACACGCCGCTCGCCTCGTCGATCTGACGGATGACGGACCAGTTGTCCTTGAAGGTGATCGGGATGAACTGCGCCTCGCCCGACTTGGAGAACTCCTTCTCCAGCGACGAGCCCTCCCACTTGAAGCTGAAGAAGCCTTCCTTGATCTTCTCCTGCAGTTCCGGCGTGAGGTTGTGGGCGATGCCGTAGCCGGTGGTCGGGAAGGTCTGCGACTTGTAGATGGTCACGATCTGCTCCGGCTTGATCACCTCGCGCTCGATCATGCGGTGCATGATGGAATTGGCGATCGCGGCGGCCGGGTAGTCCTTGTTGGCGACGCCGAGGATCGAGTTGTCGTGCTTGCCGGAGAAGGCGGGCTGGTAGTCGGTGCCGGCGGCGAGGCCGTATTCCGCCTGCAGCAGGGCGGAAGGCGCCTTGTAGCCGGAATTCGAGGTCTCGGAGGTGAAGGCCAGCGTCTTGCCCTTGATGTCCTCGACCTTCTCGATGCCCGAGCCCGGATAGGTGATGATTTCCATCTCGTAGCCGAAGGAGCCGTCGGCCTTGGCCATCATGGTGAAGGGGCGGAAGCCGGCGCAGGCGACGGCGAGCGGGTTGGAGCCGGTGTTGAAGCCGGCGATATGCAGGCGGCCGGCGCGCATCGCCTCGATCTGGGCGGCGTTCGACTGCACCGGGAAGAACTGCACCTTCTTGCCGGTGACGGTCTCCATATGAGCCAGGAAATCGGCCCAGGCCTCGGCATAGACGGCCGGGTCCTCGACCGGGGTATAGGCGAAGATCAGCGTCGAGGGGTCGACCTGCTGGGCGGGATCGGAAGGAATGTCGGCGATCATGTCGCCGTCGGCATCGGTGTAGCGGCTGTCGAGCTTGAACTCGGCCTGTGCCGGAGTGGCGGCCATCAGGCCGGCAAGCAGGGCGGCAACGCTCGCCATGCCGGCGAGCTTCGTCAGGTGCATGGTCATCTACGTTCCTCCACTGGGGCGCGGTCTGCATCCATTAGGGACCGGATGTCTGTTATGCGTCCTGTGTGAAGGCTGGATGACAACGCAACCCCCGTCAAGTCTGTAAGCCGGCGAAGCTTTCCTCAGGTTGCGCCGCCCGGCACCGCGAAACACCCGCCTGGCGTGCGTTCACCGCCCCTTGCACGCCGCCCCCGTCATCCCCGCGTCTTCCCGGACGGCGCACCCGCGCCGCGCCGCGACGACATCCTGCGGGCGGGGCGGACGACGTGCTTTCCTCGCCGCGTTGCGAAAGACGGCCGAGAGGGAGGCGAGAGCCTTGTCCCACACACCGAGGTCACCCCGGCCGCAGGCGAAGCCGCAGAGCCGGGGGCTATTCATTTCCAGAGCGGCGGCAGAGGACGCACACCCCCTCCCCGCGTCATCTCGCACGCAGCGAAGCGGAGATGCGGGATCGGGGAGCCGCGGCGCTCACGGGGCTTTCGGGAGCACGTCCGACAGGCCTCGGCTCGCCGGGTCCGGGTCGCGGCTTCGCCTTGCCCGGAATGACGCAGGGAAAGGTGGGCGGCCGGGGCGCGGCCGAGGGAGGCCCGAGGACGCGGCCGGGGGAGGCCCGAGGACGCGGCTTGCACGAATTTTTGGAATTCCGAATTCCGATCTGGTTGACAGGCCACCGCCGATGCGGCAGGTTGAGATCAACGGAATTTGGAATTCCGAATTCCTTTAGCGGGCACCGTCGCTCCCCTTCGGCCCCGCCGCTCCACGCGATCCGGCAGCGCCGCCGGTCTTGCGCCGGCCCCGAGCCAGAGCGTCGAACCATTTCGCCGGCCCTGCCGGCAACCGGGCTCCGTTGGCCCCATCGCCGGACCGCCGGCCGGTCCGGCTCCGCTCCAGCCGCCCCCCACGCCGGCAGGGCGGATCCCGGACGCGCGGCCGCCGCGGCGACAGCGGAGGACACGGCCTTTCGCCGTGTCAGGGACAGGTCCGTCCCCAAGGACCGCGCCGCCGGGTGCCCGATGCGGGCCTCCCGAACTCTACCCGTGGTGCGTCCGGCGGCGCGGCAGTCCTTGTAACCGTTGCCGGGCAACCGTTGCCCGGCGGGCGTTCGGCGTGAGATGAGATGACGGGTGCGGTCTGGCGACCGCATCAGCACTGAGGCGCCAAGGGGGGGCGCCAAGGGGGAACGCCAAGGGGGGGGAAGCAAGGCATGTCCATGGAACTCATCGACCAGAGCCCGATCCTGGTGGACCGCGTCTACGACCGGCTGCGACAGGCCATCGCGCTGGCGGACCTTGCGCCGGGCGAGCGTATCCGCCAGGCGGAGCTCGCCGAACGGCTCGGCGTGTCGCGCCAGCCGGTCAGCCATGCGCTGCAATTGCTGAAGCGCGACGGGCTGGTCGAGGAGACCGGCCGCAAGGGGCTGAAGGTCACCGAAATCGATCCGGTGCATCTGCGCCAGATCTACCAGGTGCGCGCGGCGCTGGACGGGCTCGCCGCCGGGCTCGCCGCCGCCCGCGTCGCCGAGGGCACCGTCCCTGAGGCGGAGTTGCGCCGGCTCGCCGCAATCCTGAAGGAGGCCGAGCGCTTCGACGGCGACACCCCGGTCGCCGAGCGGATTTCGCTCGACGTCGCCTTTCACAACCAGGTCATCGTCATGTCCGGCAACCGCCGGATCGCCGAGACGCTCGAGCCGCAGTTCTCGCATATGACGCGGTCGATGCGGCTGGTGCTCGACATCGGCGGCTTCCGCGAGACGGCGTGGGAGCAGCATCGGGAGATCGCCCGCCTGATCGAGGCCGGCGACAGGGCCGCGGAAGAGGCCGCAAGAGCCCACGCGGAAAATGCCGGGCGGGAGACGGAGGCCCGTCTCACCGCCGGGCGAACGCTGAGGAACACGGCCTGAGCGCCGTGGCGAAGAGGAGGAACGCCACATGAAACTGACACAGGAGCAACTCGACGAGTTCAACCGGGAAGGATACCTGTTCCTGCCCGAGGCCTTCTCTCACGAAGAGGTCGAGGTGCTGCGGGACGCCGCCAATGGCATCTTCGACGAGGACCGCAAGGAAATCTGGCGCGAGAAGGACGGCTCCCCGCGCACGGCCTTCGCCTGCCACACCTACAACGAGGCCTTCCGCCTGCTCGGCCGCCATCCGCGCCTCATCGAGCCGGTGCGCCAGATCTTCGGCGAAGAGCTGTACATGCACCAGTACAAGGTGAATGCGAAGGCCGCCTTCACCGGCGACGTCTGGCAGTGGCACCAGGACTTCCCGACCTGGCACAAGGATGACGGCATGCCCGAGCCGCGGGCGATGAACATCTCCGTGTTCCTCGACGACGTGCTGCCGATCAACGGTCCCTTGATGCTGATCGCCGGCTCGCACACCCACGGCCAGCTCAAGTCGGAATACGACACGACGACCACCAGCTACGGGCTGTGGACGCTCGACAACGACACGGTCGCCGAGCTTGCGGCCAAGGGCGGGATCGTCGCCCCGACCGGCAAGGCGGGCGGGTTGCTGATCCATCACGGCAACCTGGTGCACGGCTCGTCGGGCAACATCACGCCCTATCCGCGCAAGATCGTCTACCTGACGCTCTCCACCGTCTCCAATGCGATCCGCAAGCCGACCCGGCCGGACTATATCGCCCATCGCGATTTCACGCCGATCGAGCCGGTCGAGGACGATGCCCTCGCCCGCTACGCCCAGTCCTTGCGCCAGGCGGCGGAATAGCCTCTCCTTCGCGAGCGGCCGGAGCGGCGGCGATCCTCCGCTCCGGCTTTCCTTGCGATCCGGGACGGGCCGAGCCCGCCCCGGACTTTTCACGTCAAGGCACGTATTGCAAGGCAGCACAACGGACGGTTTCCACATGACAGATAGTTCGGCTGGCCGACTGGCCGGCAAGGTCGCCCTCGTCGTCGGCGCCGGCTCTTCGGGCGAAGGCTGGGGCAACGGCAAGGCGGCGGCGGTGCTTTTCGCGCGCAGCGGCGCGCGCATCCTTGCCGTCGACCGCAATGAGCGCGCGGCGGCGGAAACGCGCGACATCATCCGCTCGGAGGGCGGCACCTGCGAAACGGCGCAGGCCGACGTCTCGTCCTCCGCCGAGGTCGCGGCGATGGTCGAGGCCTGCCTGTCCCGTTTCGGCCGCATCGACATCCTGCACAACAATGTCGGCATCTCGGAAACCGGCGGGCCGGTGGAGGCCTCCGAGGAGAGCTGGAACCGGGTGATCGCCGTCAACCAGACCAGCGTCTTCCTCACCTGCAAGCATGTGCTGCCGGTGATGGAGCGCCAGCGAAGCGGTGCCATCGTCAACGTCGCCTCGATCGCCGCCTCCCGCTATATCGGCTTTCCCTATGCCGCCTATTCGGCCTCCAAGGCGGCGATCGTCGGGCTCACCCGCAACATCGCCCTGCAATATGCCCCGCTCGGCATCCGCGCCAATTGCGTGTCGCCGGGGCTGATGAACACGCCGATGATCCGCAAGCCGCTCGCCGCCGCCTATGGCGGGGAGGAGGCGATGATCGCCCGGCGTGACGCGCAATGCCCCATGGGGCACATGGGCGATGCCTGGGACACCGCCCATGCGGCGCTGTTCCTCGCCTCGGACGAGGCCCGCTACATCACGGCGCAGGAGCTGGTGGTGGACGGCGGGCTGACCGCGACCTGCGTCGCGCCATAGGCGCTCGCCCGTGCAGCCGCAGATTTTACCGGCTTGCCGGACGCCGCCGCCGCCCTCTACCATGGCGGCGGCCGTCCGTTTCGGGGCGGCGCAGTCGCCCCTCACAAGGCTCGCCGAAAGGTCCCCCATGCCCCGCACGCCGTTTTCCGCCCGCGCCCGCCACCTCGGCACGCGCATCAGCGCGCGTATCGCGCTCGCCGCGCTCATCGCCACCGGCGGCGTTGCCCTTGCCGAGGCCTGCACCCGCCTCGTCTATCACGGCGCCGGCGACACGGTGATCACCGCCCGGTCGATGGACTGGAGGACCGAGATCGCCACCAACCTGTGGGTGATGCCGCGCGGCATGGAGCGCAGCGGCGAGGCCGGGCCGAACTCCCTGAAATGGACCTCGAAATACGGCAGCGTCATCGCCTCGGGCTATGACATATCGACCACGGACGGGGTCAACGAGGAGGGCCTTGCCGTCAACCTCCTTTGGTTGGCCGAGTCCGAATATCCCGAGCTGAACGGTGACCGCCCGGGCCTGACCATCGCCGCCTGGGGCCAGTATGTGCTCGACAATTTCGCCAGCGTCGCCGAGGCGGTCGCGGTGCTGGAGACGGAGCCCTTCACCATCGTCACCGACAGCGTGCCCGGCGAGGACCGGCTTGCGACGCTGCACCTGTCGATGTCGGATGCCAGCGGCGACAGCGCCATCGTCGAATATATCGAGGGCCGGCAGGTCATCCATCACGGCCGCCGCTACACGGTGATGACCAATTCGCCGACCTTCGACGAGCAGTTGGCGCTCGCAGAATACTGGCGCGGCATCGGCGGCACCGTGTTCCTGCCCGGCACCAACCGCGCCGCCGACCGCTTCGCGCGGGCGAGCTTCTATGTCGAGGCGATCCCGCGGCCCGAGGATCCCAACCGGGCGGTCGCCAGCGTCTTCAGCGTCATCCGCAACGTGTCGGTGCCCTTCGGCATCACCACGCCGGACCAGCCGAACATCTCCTCCACCCGCTGGCGCACGGTCGTCGACCACCAGCGGCTGCTGTATTTCTTCGAATCCGCCCTCACCCCGAACACGTTCTGGGTCGACCTGAAGCAGATCGACTTTGCGCAAGGCGCGCCGGTGCGCAGGCTCGATCTCGGCCCCGACCAGCAGCACATCCATTCGGGCGATGCCACGGCGAACTTTGTCGAGGCCGAGCCGTTCCGCTTCCTCGGCCTGCCGGAATAGGCGCGGCTGGCCCGGCCAGACGCGTCAGTACCAGGTGCCGAACCGGCTCAGCCGGCGGCGCGGCGCGCCGGTGTCGGGCACCGGCGAGCGGCCCGCCACATGCGGCATCGCCTCGACCGGCAGCCAGTCCTCCGGCACCGCGCGCAATTCGCGCAACCGCCGCACCCGCTCGCCGGTTTCCGGATGGCTGCGCAGGACCGAGGGGTCGGGGATGCGGGCGCCCTGCGGCAGCGCCGCCTCCCACATGCGGCCGTGAATGCGCTCCAGCTTCATCAGCGCGCTGGCAAGGCCGTCCGGATCGCCGGTCAGCGAGGCGGCGCCGACATCGGCGTCGAATTCGCGGGTGCGCGACAGGGCAAGCTGCACCATCGTCCCCAGCGTCGGCGCCACCACCAGCAGCAGCACCGTGCCCCAGGGCACGCCGGCGCCGCCGGCCAGCGCCTCGGGCAGGTTGACCAGAACCAGGGCCAGGCCGAACAGCGACATGATGCCGGTCATCCGGGCGACCATGTCGGCCATCGCCATGACATGGATGTCGCCATGCGCCACATGCGCGAGTTCATGCGCCATCACGCCGACGAATTCGCGCGGGGTCAGGCGGACCAGCAGCCCTTCGGTGAGGCAGATGGCGCTGTCCTCGCGGGTGCCGGTCGAGAAGGCGTTCACCAGCCGGCTCGGCACCAGGTAGAGCCTCGGCATGCGCGGCAGGCCGGCGCGCTGCGCCAGCAGCCGGACGATCGTATGCGCATCGGGAAAGGCGGCCGCCGTCATCTCCCGCGCGCCGTAGAGATGCAGCACCAGCGCGGAGGAGAAGCGCGCCGCGACCAGCACCGACAGCGCCCCGCCGAGCGCCGCCCACAGCACCCCGTCGGGGCCGGCCAGCGTCCAGGCGGTCAGGGTGAGCAGCAGCACCGCGCCGGCCCCCAGCAGCAGCGTGTGCAGACGGTTGCGCCGCAGATGGCGGGCACGCACAAGCGGATCGATGCCGGGAGCAGGTCTCATCGTCCGACTATGGCCCGAGCCGGGGCGGCTGCATAGCCGCCGCGTCGCGCGTCCCGCCCGCGGCCGGCGGAGGCGGATTGTCGCAAGACGGCCGGCCTGGGGTCAGAACCCACTAGGGCCAAGACTCATAACCAGTAGCTGACTGTTGCGGCGATGCAGACGGCGGCGAGGAAGTTCCGGGCGAGCCGATCGTAGCGGGTTGCGATGCGGCGGAAGTCCTTGATGCGACAGAACATGCG
>NZ_FYAV01000090.1:0-21392 GCF_900185745.1 Stappia sp. TSB10GB4
CGTGAGAGCCGACCGGCCGTCGAGGCCGTGATCCCGTTAGGCACCGCCCCACGCGCAACCCATCTTGGGCCATGGCGGTTCACCATGCCGCCGAAACAGGCCGGACATACGAACCGCTGTCGATCCGGGCACTCCTCGACTAATCGCTTGCCCTCAGGGGGCCGTCCACATACGGCTCTCCGGCTTCGCCTGCGGCCGGGATGACGCCCGAGAGGGAGGCAGCGCCTTGCATCCTCTCTGTCGTCACCCCGGCCAAGCGCAGCGCGCGCCGGGGCCTATTGGTTGCCAGAGCGGCGGCGAGGATGCGCCCGCGCGAATCCCGCGCTCCGCTGTCGTCCCGGTCTCAGTGAAGCCGAAGACCGGGTTCCGGTAACCCCGAACGGTTCAGCCCGAGCCACGGCGGTGCCGCGAGCGAGGCTCGCCGAGGCTGGGGTTTCTGCTTTCGCAAGCCGGCCCACCCCGGCGGATACTGGACGCCTGCCTGCGCAGGCGTGACAGCCGTGGAGGTGGCGATGCAACCCCGCCTCATGCCGGCTAAGGGTGCCAATGGTTCCCGGTTCTGCGCTGCGCTGGACCGGGATGACGTCCGAGGGGGAGGCAGCGCCTTGCATCCTCTCTGTCGTCATGCTGCACGCAAGCCCCTCCTGCGTCATCCCGCACGCAGCGCAGCGGAGATGCGGGATCGGAGAGCCGGGGGCGTTTGAGGTGCGCTCCCGAAAGACACCACAAGCGCCGCGGCTCGCCGGTCCCGGCTCGGCGCTCGTGCGCCGTCCGGGAAGACGCCGGAGAGGGTGGAGCCAGGTGCCAGAGCAGCGCCGCGCCCCCGCCTCAGACCGCGGTGCCGCCGATGGTCATCTTGTTGATGCGCAGGGTCGGCTGGCCGACGCCGACCGGCACGCCCTGGCCCTGCTTGCCGCAGGTGCCGATGCCGGGATCGAGCGCCAGGTCGTTGCCGATGGCCTCGATCCGCGTCAGCGCGTCCGGCCCGTTGCCGATCAGCATGGCGCCCTTGATCGGCGCGCCGATGCGCCCGTTCTCGATGCGATAGGCCTCGGTGCAGGAGAAGACGAACTTGCCGCTGGTGATGTCGACCTGGCCGCCGCCGAAGGAGACCGCAAAGATGCCGTCCTTGACGCCTTCCAGGATCTCGGCCGGGTCGCGATCGCCGGCCAGCATCACCGTGTTGGTCATGCGCGGCATCGGAATATGGGCGAAAGACTGGCGCCGGCCGTTGCCGGTCGGGGGAACGCCCATCAGCCGGGCATTCTGCCGGTCCTGCATGTAGCCGGTGAGAATGCCGTCCTCGATCAGCACCGTGCGCCCGCTCGGCGTGCCCTCGTCGTCGACGGTGAGCGAGCCGCGCCGCCCGCCGATGGTGCCGTCGTCGACGATGGTGACGCCCTTGGAGGCGACGCGCTGGCCCATCAGGCCGGCAAAGGCGGAGGTCTTCTTGCGGTTGAAGTCGCCCTCCAGCCCGTGGCCGACCGCCTCGTGCAGCAGGATGCCGGGCCAGCCGGGCCCCAGCACCACGTCGAAGCTGCCGGCCGGGGCGGGCACGGCTTCGAGATTGACCAGCGCCTGACGCAGCGCCTCGTCGACGGCGTGCTTCCAGCTCTCCTCGGTCAGGAAGGCCTCGACCATGTCGCGCCCGCCGAAGCCGTGCGAGCCGCTTTCCTGCCGGCTGCCGTCGCCGGCGACCACCGACACGCCGAAGCGCACCAAGGGGCGCACGTCGCGGACCCTATGCCCGTCGGCGCGCAGGATCTCCACCACCTGCCAGGAACTGGCGAGCGAGACGCTGACCTGCCGCACCCTGGGATCGCGCGCCCGCGCAAAGGCGTCGATCCGCTGCAGCAGCGCGACCTTGTCGGCAAAGACCGGCGAGGCGATCGGGTTGCCGTCGCCGTAGAGCTTGGCGTTGGTGCGGGGCGGGGCCTCCGCATAGGTGCCCGAATGGCCGGAGGCGACGGCCGAGACCGCATCGGCGGCGCGCTCCAGCGCGGCAACGGAGATCTCGCCGGAATGGGCGTAGCCGGCCGCCTCGCCGGCAACCGCACGCAGGCCGAAGCCGCGGCTGGTGTCGTAATTGGCGCTCCTGAGCCGACCATTGTCGAAGACGAGGCTCTCCGACTGCCGGTATTCGAGAAAGAGCTCGCCATCGTCGGCGCCCTTGAGAGCGCCGGCGAGCACGCTGCGCGCCTGCTCCTCGCTCAGGCCGGCACCGGCAATCAGGTCGGTCGTCGCATCGCTCATCGGTCGTATCCCGCGAAAGAGGGTGTGTGAGGAGAAACTAGGGGTTCGGACCGCGCTTGCACAGTCCCGGCGGCGTGTGGCAGCGCGGCGGCCGCCGGTCACGCCGGTCGCCGCAAGCGCCCTTCCTGTGATGTTCAGCACGTGCGCAATCGAAGCCAGAGCTTATCTCTCTCAATGCGGACAGATGAAAACATCTTCCGGAAACTGAAAAGAGAGAGAAAGGAAATAACATGAAGAAATTCACCCTGGCGATGACGCTCGCAATGGCGATGGGAATTGCCGCGCCGATGATTTCGACGCAGGCAATGGCCGGTAATGCCGGAAAGTCGCTCGGAGATTGCTACAATCACGTGATCTCTGCCTGCAACAAGAAGAAGAACACCGACGCCGCCCATGCCTGCGCCAATTCCGGCATGAATGCCTGCGACAAGCAGCATCGCGCCTCGATGAGCCAGATTCCGGGCGCGACCCTGCAGGCGATGCGCAGCGCGACCCTGCGCCAGGTGGCGCCGACGCGGACGATCACGACGCGCTGAGCGCGCGCCGGACCGAAAGAGCGGCCGACCGGGACGCCGGCGGCCGCTTTTCGATGTCTGTTGGCCGATATGTGTACGGCCGATGTCAGGTCTGGCGGAGCGCGCGCCCGCTCACGGCAGGGCGGCGAAGCCTTCGGAGAAGCCGGTCAGCGAGATCGGGATGCCGATGCCTTCCTCCGGCGTCTGGAAGATGACGAAAGTGGCGGCACTGCCGGTCTGCATCTTCTCGATCAGGTCGTCCTGCATCACCACCTCGACGATGCAGCCGTTCGGCAGGCAGCGCACGAAGCCGGCGCGCCCGACATCGGCATCGTCGACGCGCAGGCCGAGGCCCATCGGCAGCAGCACGCCGAGCGGCGCCAGCACGCGCAAAAGGCGCGACTGCTTGTCGGCGGTCTTCAGCACGATGACGGAGAGGCCGACATTCTCGCGGTCGTCGGCGGTGACGTTCTGGATCAGCGCGCATTGCTCTTCCTGCGCGCCGGCCGGCGTGTCGCAGCGCATCTGCCAGTCGCCATGCACGGAGCGGACCGCGCCCTGGGCATGGGCGAGCGGAGCTGCCGCGATATGGGCCAGAAGGGCGAGAACGGCCGCGAGGCGGAACGTGATCGGCTTGGACAAGACAGGCACGGGCGAGACTCCGTAGGTTCGCAGCGGTACAATTCCCTGGCCGGTTTCCCGGTTGTCCGGCTTCCCGGTCGCCCGGATTTCCGGGTTGCGCGTGATCCGGTCTTCGCGTGATCCAGGCCCCGCCGGTCCCGCGGGACGCCGGCAGCGGCCACGATCAGGCCGGAGCGATCCTCGCCTGATTCGCACGAAACGGCGCACAATCCGCTTTGTCGGCCCTGGAAAGGTCGATTTCAAGGCGAAACCGCCCGGCCGTCCCCGCTTTCGCGAAAGTCGGCAGTCGAAGCGGCCCGAACGGCACCGCCGGAAGGGTGGCGAGGAATTGGCCGGAATTTGGGCATTCACGAAACTACTGGATTGCGCAACGCGCCAGCTTATGGTTTTTCAGGCCGACTTTGACATTGATCAAACCGAGGTCAATTCGCCCTTGCGGCGTTTTGACGCCCCTTCGGGTCATGCCGACATGCGATAGGCTAGGGGGGCGGCAGGCGCTGGAGAGGATGCCTCGGAACGAGGATGGGCCCGGAAACGGATCCGGAAGCCGGCCCGTGCGGGAGGCATCCGCGAAGGACATGGCGATGACCGACATCGCCGAACAATATGGCGATGACCGACATCGCCGAACGACAAGGCGGGGCGCCGGGGCATGGCGCGGCGTCGCTGGAGACAGGAAATGGATTTCGCCCGGCAAAGTCGGCCGGCGGGATCAGGAAGGGAGCACGGACGTGACAGGACTGGTCAAGCGTCTGACGAAGATTGCGGCGGCGGCGCTCGCCCCGCTCGCCTTTGCCGGTGCGGCGTCGGCCGCCCAGCCGACACCCTGGCAGATGGGCTTCCAGCCCGCCGCCACGGAGGTGATGGAAGACATCACCTGGTTCAGCGATTTCACGCTGGTGATCATCACGATCATCACCCTCTTCGTGCTGGCCCTGCTGGTGTGGTGCATCCTGCGCTTCAACTCCAAGGCCAACCCGACGCCGTCGCGGACCTCCCACAACACCCTGATCGAGGTGGTGTGGACGCTGGTCCCGATCCTGGTGCTGGTGATGATCGCGATCCCCTCGTTCCGCCTGCTCTACAAGCAGATCGAGATCCCTGAATACGACATGACCATCAAGGTGACCGGCTACCAGTGGTACTGGGGCTACGAATACACCGACGAGGGCATGGAGAACGTCGTCTTCGAATCGATCATGCTGCGCGAGGACGCTGAGCGCGCCGAGCGCGCCGCCGAGTTCGGCCGGCCGATCGAGGAGTATCCGCGCCTGCTCGCCGTCGACAACGAGGTCATCGTGCCGGTCGGCAAGACCGTCCGCCTGCAGATCACCGCCGCCGACGTGATGCATTCCTTCGCCATGCCGGCCTTCGGCGTGAAGATGGACGCGATCCCAGGCCGCCTGAACGAGACCTGGTTCAACGCCAAGCAGACCGGCATCTTCTACGGCCAGTGCTCCGAGCTTTGCGGCAAGGACCATGCCTTCATGCCGATCGCCATCCGGGTGGTCGAGGAGGCGCAGTACGAGGCCTGGGCCGAGGCGGCCAAGGAGAACGTCGAAGAGGCGACCCGCCAGTTGATGGCGACGCTGGAAGGGGCGGCCGGCACCGCCGCCGCTCCGGTCTCCGGTTCGCTGGCCGTCGCCGCGCGCTGATCATGCAAGGCGTGCGAGGGCTTCTCCCCGCACGCCGCCGGATTCGGATCGGATCGGGATTGCGCCGGGCTTGTCCCCGGTCGACCGGGCCGAGGTAAAATTCTCTAACGAGGGAGCTGGAAGATGGCCACTGCGGCGCATGCCCACGGCGATCAGGACCGTCCTACGGGATGGACGCGCTGGGTCTATTCGACCAACCACAAGGATATCGGTGTCCTCTATCTGATCTTCGCGATCATGGCGGGCATCATCGGCGGCGCGCTCAGCGTCGGCATCCGCCTGGAGCTGCAAGAGCCGGGCATGCAGTATTTCACCGATCCGCACACGTTCAACGTGTTCACCACCGCGCATGGCCTGATCATGATCTTCTTCATGGTGATGCCGGCGCTGATCGGCGGCTTCGCCAACTTCTTCGTGCCGATCATGATCGGGGCGCCGGACATGGCGTTCCCGCGGATGAACAACATCTCGTTCTGGCTGCTGCCGCCGGCCTTCCTGCTGCTGCTGCTGTCGCTGTTCGTCGAAGGTCCTCCGGGCGCCTATGGCGTGGGCGGCGGCTGGACGATCTATCCGCCGCTGTCGACCTCCGGCCAGCCCGGACCGGCGATGGACCTGGCGATCCTGGCGCTGCACGTGGCCGGCGCCTCGTCGATCCTCGGCGCGATCAACTTCATCACCACCATCTTCAACATGCGCGCCCCGGGCATGACGCTGCACAAAATGCCGCTGTTCGCCTGGTCGGTGCTGGTGACCGCCTTCCTCCTGGTGCTGTCGCTGCCGGTCCTGGCCGGCGCCATCACCATGCTGCTGACGGACCGCAACTTCGGCACGACCTTCTTCGACCCGGCCGGCGGCGGTGACCCGATCCTGTTCCAGCACCTGTTCTGGTTCTTCGGTCACCCGGAGGTGTACATCCTGATCCTGCCGGCCTTCGGCATCGTCAGCCACATCATCTCCACCTTCGCCCGCAAGCCGATCTTCGGCTATCTCGGCATGGCCTATGCCATGGTCGCGATCGGCGTCGTCGGCTTCATCGTGTGGGCGCACCACATGTACACCGTCGGCCTCGACGTCGACACGCAGGCCTATTTCGTCGCGGCGACCATGGTCATCGCGGTGCCGACCGGCGTGAAGATCTTCTCGTGGATCGCCACCATGTGGCAGGGCTCGATCTCCTTCCGCACGCCGATGCTGTGGGCGGTGGGCTTCATCTTCCTGTTCACCGTCGGCGGCGTGACCGGCGTGCAGCTCGCCAATGCCGGTCTCGACCGGGCGATGCACGACACCTATTACGTGGTCGCGCATTTCCATTACGTGCTGTCGCTGGGGGCCGTGTTCGGCATCTTCGGAGCCTGGTACTACTGGTTCCCGAAGATGTTCGGCTACATGTACAACGAGACCATCGGCAAGGCCCATTTCTGGATCACCTTCATCGGCGTGAACCTCGTGTTCTTCCCGCAGCACTTCCTGGGCATGGCCGGCATGCCGCGCCGCTATGTCGACTATCCGGACGCGATGGCCGGCTGGAACGCGGTGTCGTCCTACGGCTCCTACATCTCGGCCTTCGCCGTGCTGGTGTTCCTCTACGGCATCTTCGAGGCCTTCGCCAAGAAGCGCCAGGCCGCCGACAACCCGTGGGGCGAGGGCGCGACGACGCTGGAATGGACCCTGTCCTCGCCGCCGCCGTACCACCAGTTCGAGACGCTGCCGCGCATCCGCTGATCGCGCCAGCTCACGCAAGACAGGTCGCGCCGGCACCCCGGCGCGGCCGCCCGAACAGGCGCCCAGGCAGACAGGCCGAACGGGCGTGCCAAACAGCCGCTTGAGAGACCGCTCCGCGAGGGCGGGACGCACGAGACAGAACCGGGAAGACACATGTCGCTCGCAGATTACCAGGACCGCAGGCTCGAGGCCGCCGCCCATGGCGGACAGGGCGATGTCGGCGACTACCTGGCGCTGCTGAAGCCGCGGGTGATGTCGCTCGTCATCTTCACCGCGCTGGTCGGGCTGCTGATCGCCCCCGGCGGCATCCATCCCGTGCTCGGCGCCGTCGCGATCCTGTGCATCGCCGTCGGGGCCGGCGCCTCGGGCGCGCTGAACATGTGGTACGACGCCGACATCGACGCGGTCATGTCGCGCACCGCCCGCCGCCCGATCCCGGCCGGCAAGGTCACCCCCGAGGAGGCGCTGGCCTTCGGCCTGACGCTCGCCGCCTTCTCCGTGCTGGTGCTCGGCCTTGCCGTCAACTGGCTGGCCGCCGGCCTCTTGGCCTTCACCATCTTCTTCTATGCCGTCGTCTACACGATGTGGCTGAAGCGCTCGACGCCGCAGAACATCGTCATCGGCGGCGCCGCCGGCGCCTTCCCCCCGATGATCGGCTGGGCCGCCGTCACCGGCACCGTGTCGGTGGAAAGCATCGTCCTGTTCCTGATCATCTTCATGTGGACGCCGCCGCATTTCTGGGCGCTGTCGCTGTTCAAGCGCGGCGACTACGAGGCCGCCCGCGTGCCGATGCTGCCCGTCGTCGCCGGCGAGGATGCGACGCGTACGCAGATCCTGGTCTATTCCGTGCTGCTGGCGCCGATCGGCGTCGCCCCGGCGCTGCTGGGCTTCGCCTCGCTGGCCTATGGCGCTGCCGCCGCCGCCCTCGGAATCGCCTTCGTCTGGTATGCGGTCCGCGTCCATGCCAGGCGCGAGGGCGATGCCGCGCGCAAGGCGGCGGTGCGGCTGTTCGCCTTCTCGCTGGTCTACCTGTTCCTGATCTTCGCGCTGCTGCTTGCCGACAGCCTGGCCGCGCGGCTCGTCGCGGGAGGCTGGCTGTGAGCGAGAACGGCATCCGCCTGACGGAAGAGCAGAAGCGGCGCCAGCGCAAGCGCTCGATCGCCATCGGCCTGACCATCGCCGGGCTGATCCTGCTGTTCTACGTGATCACGCTGGTCAAGATGGGACCGGCCGTGCTCAATCGTCCCTTGTGACGACACCGGGAGAGGAAAGGACGCCCGCATGACGCGAGAGACCGACATCTCCGGCACCGATACCGCCGGTATCGAGACGTCCGACGCCGCGCGGGCGCGCGCGGCCAGTCTTGCGGCGGGGGATCTCGCCCGCAAGAACCGGCGGATCGCGGTGGCGGTGGTCGGCGCCGTGGCGATGATGACCGGCGCCGCCTATGCCGCCGTGCCCCTGTATGAGCTGTTCTGCCAGGTCACCGGCTATGGCGGCACCACCCAGCGCGCCGACGCGCCGACCGGCACGATCATCGACCGCACGATCACGGTGCGCTTCGACGGCAACGTCAATTCGGCCCTGCCCTGGTCCTTCGGCCCGCAGCAGCGCTCGATCACCCTGCGCATGGGCGAGAGCCGGCAGACCGCCTATGTGGCGACCAACCGCTCCGCCGCGCCGACCGTCGGCACCTCGGTGTTCAACGTGACGCCGTTCGAGGCCGGCATCTATTTCAACAAGCTGGAATGCTTCTGCTTCACCGAGCAGCCGCTCGCCGCCGGCGAGTCCGTCGAGATGCCGGTGGTGTTCTTCGTCGATCCGGCGATGGACGACGACAAGAGCCTGAAGCATGTCAGGGAGATCACGCTCTCCTACACCTTCTACCCTGCAAAGGGACCTGAAACGCCGGTGGCAGCGGCCCCTGCCGCGACGCCGGATCCAAGCAACCGCATGTGAGTGCGCAGGCCCGCCCGACGGCGGCATGACTATAATCGGGGGAGTGTACCCATGGCGCATGCCAAGAACCACGACTACCACATCGTCGATCCAAGCCCCTGGCCGTTCCTCGGCGGCGTCGGCGCCTTCATCATGGCGCTCGGCGCGGTCGGCCTGTTCCGCTACACCCAGGGCAACGACTTCCTGCTGTTCGGCATGGATCTTTCCGGCTGGGGCATCTTCGCCGTCGGCACGCTGCTCGTGCTCTATGTGATGTTCGGCTGGTGGCGCGACACCATCCGCGAATCGCTGGCCGGCGACCACACCCCGGTGGTGCAGCTTCACCTGCGCTACGGCATGCTGCTGTTCATCGCCTCGGAGGTGATGTTCTTCGTCGCCTGGTTCTGGGCCTTCTTCGACGCCTCGCTGTTCACCGGCGAAGCGGCGCAGTTCGCCCGTGTCGAGGCGACCGGCGGCGTCTGGCCGCCGGTGGGCATCGAGACCTTCGATCCCTGGCACCTGCCGCTGCTCAACACGTTGATCCTGCTGACCTCCGGCACCACGGTGACCTGGGCGCACCACGCCCTGCTGCACAACGACCGCGAGGGGCTGAAGTGGGGCCTGACGCTGACGGTGCTGCTCGGCGTGCTGTTCTCGATCGTCCAGGCCTATGAGTACAGCCATGCGGCCTTCGGCTTCTCCGGCTCGATCTATGGCGCGACCTTCTACATGGCGACCGGCTTCCACGGCTTCCATGTCATCGTCGGCACCATCTTCCTGGTGGTCTGCCTGATCCGCGCCTCGATCGGCCAGTTCACCCCGCAGAAGCATTTCGGCTTCGAGGCGGCGGCCTGGTACTGGCACTTCGTCGACGTGGTCTGGCTGTTCCTGTTCGTCTCGATCTATGTCTGGGCGGCCGGTCCGGGCCACTGACGGAAGGCTGACGCCATGCGCCTCCGCATCATCGCGGCGGCCCTGATCCTGTCCGCGGCGGCTGGCGTCGCCGCGGACGCCGCTTTCGCCGGCACGCCGGCCGCGCCGGCGCCAGTCGAAAACGTTTCGGTCGAGAGGGTTTCGGCCGAGAACGTTTCGGTCGAGACAGGTCCAGTCGAGACGGTCCTCGTCGAAAAGGCCGAGCGCCGCCTGCACCTGGTCGATGCGGCCGGTACGGTGCTGAAGAGCTACACGATCGCGCTCGGCCGCGACCCGGTCGGTCCCAAGCAGCGCGAGGGCGACGGGCGCACGCCGGAAGGGCGCTACACCATCGACTGGCGCAACCCGAACAGCGCCTATCACCTGTCGCTGCACATCTCCTATCCGGACGCGGCCGATCGCCGGCGGGCCGCCGAGCGCGGCGAGGAGCCGGGCGGGATGATCATGATCCACGGCCTGCGCAACGGGCTCGGCTGGCTCGGCGCGCTGCATCACTATGCCGACTGGACCGACGGCTGCATTGCCGTCACCAACGAGGAAATCGAGGAGATCTGGCGTCTCGTCCCCGACGGCACGCCGATCGAGATCCGTCCCTGACCGCGCTCTGCGGTCCGCACGCCTGGAGCATGTCCATTTTTGCCGAGTGACGGACATGCTCTATCTTGTTGTTTTCACGCAATTCCGGACGGAAAACCGGTTCCCACTTTTCCTGGAATTGCTCTAGCGCCGGGAGCGCGATGCAGATGAGTGAGCCGACTGTCGACCGCGCGCATTATCCGCCGCAGGATCCACTGCGCACCGGCCTTGCCGGGCGCTGCCCGCGCTGCGGCCAGGGCCGCCTGTTCAAGGGCTACCTGGCGACGCGGCCGGCCTGCTCCAATTGCGGGCTGAGCTTCGACTTCGCCGACAGCGGCGACGGCCCGGCGGTGTTCATCATCATGATCGTCGGCTTCATCGTCGTCGGCCTGGCGCTGGCGGTCGAGGTGTCGATGCGCCCGCCGATCTGGCTGCACATGATGCTGTGGCTGCCGCTGACCCTCATTCTCGGCCTCGGGATGCTGCGCCCGCTCAAGGGGCTGATGATCGCCCAGCAATACAGGCACAGCGCGCGGGAGGGCGAGGTTGACGAGTAACGCCGCCCGCCGGCCCGCACGCCGCCGCCTGCTGCTGCCGGGCCTCGTCGCCTTCGTCGTGTTCTGCGCGCTGATGGCGCTCGGCACCTGGCAGGTCATGCGGCTGCAATGGAAGCTCGCCCTGATCGAGCGGGTCGAGGAGCGCCTCGGCCTTGCCCCGGTCGATCTGCCCGGTCCGCAGGCGTGGGCCGGGCTCGACGAGGACGCCTGGGACTACCGGCCCGTGCGGCTTTCCGGCCGCTTCCTCGACGGCGAGGTCTATTACTATCTGGCGCTCACCGAACCGCGCGGCCCCCTCGGCGGGCCGGGCTATCTGGTCTATGCGCCGTTCCGCACCGATGCGGGCCCCGTGGTGATGGTCAATCGCGGCTTCGTGCCGGAGGCCCGCCGCCTGCCGGAGAGCCGGCCGGGCAGCGAGCCGCCGGGAAGTGAGGTTTCTGGCGCGGTTTCTGGCGAGGTGGAGATCACCGGCCTGTGGCGGCGCGACGAGCGCGGCAACATGTTCACCCTGGACGCCGATCCGAAGACGCGGGTCTGGTTCGTGCGCGAGGCGCCGAAAATGGCCGCTTCGCTCGGCATCGACGATGCGCCGCTCGCACCGTTCAGCGTCGACCTCAGGGCCGAGGCGACGCCCGAGGGCGGCTTGCCGCAGGCGGGCGAGACGATCGTCTCCTTCCGCAACAACCACCTGCAATACGCGGTGACCTGGTACGGGCTCGGCCTCGTGCTGATCGGCGTGTTCATCGCCTTCGCCCGCAGCGAGACGCGCCGCCCATCCGGGGAGTAGGGCCGCGCGCCGGGAGGGGGCGCGTGTCGTCGCTGGCGGGCGGGCAGCCCCATCCTGGCTGTGTACCGACGCTGGCTCTCACCTCTCCTTGGCGTCCTCCCGGACGAGGCCGAAGGCCGACGATCCGGGACCGGCGAGCCACAGCGGTCGTGGGTCGTTCGGGAGTGCCGTCGTGAGGCCCTCGGCTCTCCGGTCCCGGCTCGGCGCTGACGCGCCGTCCGGGAGGACGCAAGGAGGGGCCGAGCATTCTCGCACCCGCTCTGGCAGCCAATAGGCCCCTGCGCTTGCGCGCGGCCGGGGTGACCTCGGTGGGGATGCGAGGCCGTGCCTCTTTCTCAGGCCGTCGTCCCGGCCGCAGGCGAAGCCGGAGAGCCGGGAACCATTGGCACCCTCGGTCGGCGTGAGGCAGGCGAGAGCCCCGGCCGGAGCGCGAAAGGCTCCGGCCGAGGACGCAGGATCAGAGCGCGGCGAGAATGCCGGCGGCGCCCGAGATCTCGGCCTTGCCCGGCATGTCCTCGATGTTGAGGGCCGTGACCTTGCCGTCCTTGACGATCATCGCATAGCGCTTGGAGCGGATGCCGAGGCCGGCGCCCGTGGCGTCGAGATCCAGGCCGATCGCCTTGGCGAAGTCGGCGCTGCCGTCGGCGAGGAAGGTGATCTTGTCAGAGGCGCCGGTGGCCTTGGCCCAGGCGCTCATCACGAAGACGTCGTTGACCGAGACGACGGCGATCTCGTCGACGCCCTTCGACAGGATCGTGTCGGCCTGCTCGACGAAGCCGGGCAGGTGGTTGTTGTGGCAGGTCGGCGTGAAGGCGCCGGGAACGGCGAAGAGCACCACGGTGCGGCCGCCGAAGAGCTCGGCGCTGCTGCGCTCCGCCGGGCCGTCGGCGGTCATGATCTTGAACTTGGTCTCGGGCAGGGTGTCGCCAACCTGGATCGTCATGGTCTGAAATCTCCCGGAAAATGTGCAAGGAAGCGTCCCGGCGCGGCAGGACGCCGCACCGTGTCCGCCTGAGACATAGGGTGTTCGCGCGCGTCCGTCGAGCGGGGAACCGGGTTTTCAGTTGCCCGCCGGCGGCAGCGCCGCGCGATGCTCGACGGCGATGTCGCCCTCGACCAGCGTCAGCACCAGCGGGCGGGTGCCGTCGCCATTGGCGGCAAGGCCGGTCGCCGGCAGGGCGAAGCGCGCGAACCGGCCGTTGCGCTCCAGCAGCCTCGGCACCTCGTTGTAGGAGCCCTCCGCCCCTTCGGCGAACAGATCGACCGGCGCGTCGGGCGAGGCGAGCTCGGCGGTGATGACGAAGGTCTCCTGGGGCGCCTTCTGGGGCGCCTTGCCCTCGGCCGGGGCGAGCTGCCGGTGCTCGATGCCGGCAATGCGCGGCGGCGCCTCGTCCTGCGGCCGCGGCAGGGCGGCCCTTGCGGCGGAAATCGCAAGGCGGGCGGCAAAATCCGGCCCGCCTTCGGCCAGCGGCAGTTCGAGGCTCGCCTCGCCGGGCACGCAGATCTCCCGGCAGATGCCGAAGCTGACATGCGCCCGCAGCACCGGGGCGGTCTCGCCGACCGCCGGCACAAGGTCGATCGGCAGGACGATGCGGTCGTGATAGACGAGCGAGGTGGCGTAAGGGTCGGAATAGCGCGCCGGCGGGGGAAAGCGCAGCCGCGCGAGGGTAAGGCCGGACGAGGCGCCGAAATCCGCCGAGGTCGGAATGCCGGCCTCGCCGGGAAACCGCCAATAGGTGTGCCAGCCCTCGTCCAGGCGAATCTCCAGCGCCGCGTCGCCGAACGGCGAGGCCGCGTCGCCGGGGCCGGTGGAGACGAGACGGACCTCGGCCGCCCCGGCCTGTACCCACGGGCTCTCGCCGGCCTCGGCGCGGACGGCAAAGGCGCCCTGGGCGAGCATCAAGGCCAGCGCCAGACGGAGCGGGCGCGCGCGGCAGGGCGCGCGGCGGCTGGCGCTGAGGCTCTTGAAAGGATTGGCGAAAACTGTCCTGCGCTGCGCGACCATCGCTGCGACCTGCTCCAACTGCCCGGCCTCATACGGCATCCGTCCGGCGCCGCCCGTCCGGCTTGCGCGGAGCGGCAGTCTTGGCGCAAATCGCCTCGCGGGTCCACTGGCGCGGCACCACATCTGCGTGATCGGGGGGACGGCGGCAGTTAACATGGGGCGGCGCAGCGGGTAAGATGTCGGGGCGCGACGCATCGGCTGGGTGCACCGGCAGGATGCGTTGGCACGAAGATACTGGAACGACGGGCCGGTGGAACGGGCAGGAAGGACGGCATGAGAAGCGATGACCTCGGTCGCACGTCCCTTGCGGGGCAGTTGCTGATCGCGATGCCGCAGATGGCGGACGAGCGGTTCGCGCATTCCGTGATCTATCTGTGCGCCCATTCGTCGGAAGGGGCGATGGGCATCATCGTCAACCAGCGGGCGCCGAGCCTCAGCTTTCCCGAACTGCTGCGCCAGCTCGACATCATCCCCGACGATCAGAACATCCGCCTGCCGGCGTCGGCGAGCCGCATGCAGGTGCATCGCGGCGGGCCGGTGGAGACCGGGCGCGGCTTCGTGCTGCATTCGGGCGACTTCGTCATCGCCAACTCGACGATGGCCGTACAGGACGGCATCTGCCTGACGGCGACGCTCGACATCCTGCGCGCCATCGCCGAGGGGCGTGGACCCAGGCAGGCGATGCTCGCGCTCGGCTATGCCGGCTGGGGCGCCGGGCAGTTGGAGGCGGAAATCCAGGAGAACGGCTGGATCACCGGCCCGGCAGACGAGGCCATCGTCTTCGACGCCGCGCTCGACAGCAAGTGGGACCGGGCGCTCGCCAAGATCGGCATCGCACCGGGGATGCTGTCCAGCGAAGCCGGCCACGCCTGAGCGCAACCCGTTCCCGGCGCGCCGGTGCCCGGAACGCGCATTCCTGCCGGCAAAGCATCCGGCTTGCCCGCACCCCGGTCGGGGAGATAGGGTGCGCGGATGTGACCGCGCCTCGAGCCCGCGGACGGGCGAGGCGCCCTGCGCGGCCGGCGCTGGCTGCCGGGGCAGGACTTCTGGAGGATATCGCCACCGTGAAATATGTCAGTACGAGGGGCGAGGCGCCGGTTCTCGGATTTGCCGATGTGCTTCTGACCGGGCTCGCCGCCGATGGCGGCCTCTATGTTCCCGAAACCTGGCCGCGACTGTCGCGCGAGACCATTGCCGGCTTTGCCGGGCGTCCCTATCGGGAAGTCGCGCAGGCGGTGATCGAGCCCTTCGTCGGCGACGACATCGCCCGCGAGGATCTTTCCGCGATGATCCGCGAGGCCTATGCGGGCTTTCGCCACCCGGCGGTGACGCCCCTGGTGCAGGTGGCGCCGAACCGCTTCGTGCTGGAACTGTTCCACGGCCCGACGCTCGCCTTCAAGGACGTGGCGATGCAGTTGCTCGGCCGGATGATGGACCATGTGCTGGCCGCCCGCGGCAAGCGCGCCACCATCGTCGGCGCCACCTCGGGCGACACCGGCGGGGCGGCGATCGAGGCGTTCCGCGGCCGCGAGCGCACCGACGTGTTCATCCTGTTCCCGGACGGGCGCGTCTCCGACGTGCAGCGCCGGCAGATGACGACGCCCACGGAAGCCAATGTCCATTCGCTGGCGCTTTCCGGCACGTTCGACGACTGCCAGACGATCCTCAAGGGCATGTTCACCCATGCCGCCTTCCGCGAGCGGGTGCAGCTTGCCGGCGTCAACTCGATCAACTGGGCCCGCATCGTCGCGCAGGTGGTCTATTATTTCGTCGCCGGTGCCGCCCTCGGCGCGCCGCACCGCCCGGTCTCCTTCACTGTGCCGACCGGCAATTTCGGCGATATCCTCGCCGGCTATGTCGCCGCCAAGATGGGCCTGCCGGTCGAGCGGCTGGTGATCGCCACCAATGCCAACGACATCCTCGCCCGCACGCTGGAGACCGGCGCCTACGAGACCCGCGGCGTGGTGCCGACGACCTCGCCGTCGATGGACATCCAGATCTCGTCCAACTTCGAGCGGCTGCTGTTCGAGGTGCACGGACGCGACGGCGGCGAAATCCGCTCGCTGATGGCGCGGCTCGGCCAGTCCGGCCGCTTCGAACTGGCGGCCGGCCCGCTCAAGGCGATCCGCGAGGGCTTCGACGCCGGGCGCTGCGGCGAGGCGGAGACGGCCGCGACCATCGAGCGGACGCTGCGCGAGACCGGCTATCTGCTCGACCCGCACACGGCGATCGGCCTGCATGTCGCCGAGCAACAGGGGGAGGGCGCTGCGCCGATGGTGGTGCTGGCGACGGCGCATCCGGCGAAGTTCCCCGATGCGGTGGAGGCGGCCTGCGGCGTACGCCCGGCGCTGCCGCCGGAGCTGGAGCCGATGATGAGCGCGCCCGAGCGCTTCACGAAGGTGGCGGCCGAGCGGGGTGTGGTGGAACGGCATGTCCTCGACACGGCGCGCGCGGCGACGATGGAGGTGTCGTGATGCAGGTGCGGGTAACGAGGCTGGCCAACGGCCTCAGGGTCGTGACCGACACCATGGCGCATCTGCGCACCGCCGCGCTCGGCGTCTGGGTGGGGGCGGGCTCGCGCTCCGAACTGCCGGAGCAGAACGGCATCACCCATCTGCTGGAACACATGGCGTTCAAGGGCACGGCGACGCGCTCGGCGCGCCAGATCGCCGAGGAGATCGAGGCGGTGGGCGGTGAGCTCAACGCCTCCACCAGCGTCGAGCACACCAATTACCATGCCCGCGTGCTGGCGGAGGACGTGCCGCTGGCGGTCGAGCTGCTCGCCGACATCCTGCAGAATTCCAGCTTCGACCCGGAGGAACTGGCGCGCGAGAAGCACGTCATCCTGCAGGAGATCGGCGCGGCGCACGACACGCCCGACGACAAGGTGTTCGACCAGTTCCAGGAGACGGCCTGGGCGCGGCAGGCGATCGGCCGGCCGATCCTCGGCACCCGCGAGACGGTGATGTCGTTTTCGCCCGAGGACCTGCGCGCCTATCTTTCCGAGCACTACCGCGCCGACAACATGGTGCTGGCGGCGGCCGGCGCGGTCGACCACGATGCGGTGGTGGCGCTGGCGCAGCAGCATTTCGGCGCCCTTGCCGGCACGCCGGGACCGGCGCCGGCGCCGGCCCGCTACACCGGCGGCAGCACGCTGCTGGAACGCGAGCTGATGGAGGTGCAACTGGTCCTCGGCTTCGAGGGCGTGCCCTACCGGGCGCCGGACTATTATTCCACCCAGGTGCTGGCCTCGGTGATGGGCGGGGGCATGTCCTCGCGCCTGTTCCAGGAGATCCGCGAGAAGCGCGGCCTGTGCTACGCGATCTATGCGTTCCACTGGGCGTTCCAGGACACCGGCCTGTTCGGCATCCACGCGGCCACCGGCGAGGAGGATATCGGCGAATTGTTCCCGGTGTTGGTCGACGAACTCGGCCGCGCCGCGCAGGACATCGAGCAGGCGGATATCGACCGCTCGAAGGCGCAGATCCGCGCCGGTCTGATGATGTCGCTGGAAAGCCCGGCCGCCCGCGCCGGCCAGATCGCCCGCCAGTTGATGATCCATGGCGAGGTGCTGTCGCTGGAGGAGATCCAGGCGCGCATCGGCGCGGTGACGCTGGAGACGGTGCGCAATGCCGCCGCCAAAACCTTCGCCGGAACGCCGAGCCTGTCGGTCGTCGGGCCGAAGACCAGCGGCCTGCCGCTGGCCCTCGATGCGGCGGCGGTGGCCGAACGGCTGGGCCACCGGCCGGCCCGCGCCGTCGGCGCCTGAGACCCGCGCGGAGGCGGCAATGTCCCTGTTCCGGGTCTTCTCCGGCTCAGAGCCGGTCCGGACCCTGGTGGCGGGGGAGGGGGACAACGCCCTCTTGCTGCGCCAGCCGCAGCCGCAGGACCACGGCGAGTGGGCGGCGCTGCGCGAGGCGAGCCATGCCTTCCTGCAGCCCTGGGAACCGCAATGGGCGGCGGACGAACTGTCCCGCGCCGCCTATCGCCGCCGGCTGCGCCGCCATGCCCGCGAGATGCGCGAGGACCGGGCCTATCCGTTCTTCCTGTTCCGCCTCGCCGACGGGGTGCTGATCGGCGGGGCGACGCTCTCCAACATCCGCCGCGGCGTTGCCCAGACCGCCTCGCTCGGCTACTGGATGGGCGCCCCCCATGCCGGACGCGGCCATATGGGCCGGGCGGTGCGGGCGCTGCTCGGCTTCGCCTTTTCCGACCTGTCGCTGCACCGCATCGAGGCGGCCTGCCTGCCGCATAATGTCGCCTCGCGCCGGCTCCTTGAAAATGCCGGCTTTTGCCGCGAGGGCTATGCCCGCCGCTACCTGCGCATCGCCGGCGAGTGGCAGGACCACCTGCTGTTCGCCCGTCTTGCCGGCGACACCGCGGCGTCCGAGGGGCTTGCCACCATCTCCGCCGCGAGCGTTGCCGCCTGGCAGGTGCGGGCCGGATCGGGGGCCGGAACGGGGCCCGGAACGGGGACCAGCGGCGCCGCCGGAGAGAAAGAAATCTTGTGAGATGGAATGGATGCCGATAAGTCTCCGGCACCGTAAGATGTACGAAGTGAAACGGGATAACCGCTTGCCCCTGTTCAGGCTCCTAATGGTCGCGCTGGCGGCGTGGCTGTATGCCTTCGCCCCGGCAGCGGCAATCGAGGCCGTCGAGGTCCGCGCTTCCACCGACGCGCTGGATCTGACCCGCGCCCTCGACCTTTATCCCTATGAGGGCCCCAGCCTGCAGGTCTCGACCTCGCCCGGCGCCGACGGCATCGTCCGGCGCATCGAGGTGAATTCCCGCGACGGCACCAACACGAGCTGGGCGGTGTTCGCCCTGTCCAATCCCGGCGACGAGCAGATCGACCGGCTGATCGTGGCGCCGTTCTTCCAACTCGTCGGCTCGCGGCTGATCTGGCCGGATCTCGGCGCCTCGCGCATCGCCTCGATCACCCCGAGCCAGGGCATCGCCCCCGAGCGGCAGTCGAGCCAGGAGGCGGACGTCTTCCTGATCACCCTCGATCCCGGCGCGGTGGTGACCTATGTGGTGGAACTGCGCACGCCGGAGGTGCCGCAACTGCGCCTGTGGGAGCCGACCGTCTACAAGGACACGGTCAACGCCTATACGCTGTATCGCGGCATCATTCTCGGCATTTCCGGCCTGCTGGCGCTGTTCCTGACCATCCTGTTCGTGGTCAAGGGCACCATCATGTTCCCGGCGACGGCGGTGCTGGCCTGGGCGGTGCTGGCCTATCTGACCATCGATTTCGGGTTCTGGAACAAGGTCCTGCAGATCACGCCGGGCGACGAGCAGCTCTATCGCGCCTGCGCCGAGGTGGCGCTGGCGGCGAGCCTGATCATCTTCCTCTACGCCTATCTCAACCTCAACCGCTGGCACATCCGCTACAGCCACCTGGCGCTCGGCACCCTGATCCTGGTGCTCAGCCTGCTCGGCATCGCCGTCTGGGACCCCTCGGTCGCCGCCGGCATCGCCCGCATCTCGCTCGGCATCATCGGCGTGCTGGGCTTCGCGGTGATCGCGGCGCTGGCGCTGCAGGGCTACGACCGGGCGATCATGCTGGTGCCGACCTGGGTGCTGCTGCTGTCCTGGCTGGTCGGCGCGGCGATGACGGTGACCGGGTCGCTCGCCAACGACATCGTCCAGCCGGCGCTGGCCGGCGGGTTGGTGCTGATCGTGCTGCTGATCGGCTTCACGGTGATGCAGCACGCCTTCGCCGGCGGCGCCATCGCGCAGGGGCTGATTTCCGACGTGGAGCGGCGGGCGCTGGCGCTGACCGGCTCCGGCGACATCATCTGGGACTGGGACGTCGACCGCGACCGCATCTCCACCGGCAACGAGGTGGAGGATCTGCTCGGCCTCAAGCACGGCCTCCTGGAGGGGCCGGCGCGCGACTGGCTCGACGTGCTGCATCCGCAGGACCGCGACACGTTCCGCTCGACGCTCGACGCGGTGATCGACCAGCGCCGCGGGCGCATCTCGCAAGCCTTCCGCCTGCGCGCCGACGACGGCCATTTCCGCTGGTTCCGCCTGCGCGCGCGCCCCATCGTCGGCTCCGACGGCGAGGTGATCCGCTGCGTCGGCACGCTGCTCGACATCACCGACCAGAAGGTGACCGAGGAACGGCTTCTGCACGACGCGGTGCACGACAACCTGACCGGCCTGCCCAACCGCGAATTGTTCATGGACCGGCTGCAGGCGGCGATCGCCCGCTCGCGCGCGGAAAAGCTCGGCCGTCCTTCCGTGCTGATCATCGATCTCGACCGCTTCAAGCAGGTCAACGATTCCATCGGCCTGTCGGCCGGCGACAGCATCCTGCTGACCATCGCCCGGCGGGTGTCGCGCCAGCTCAAGCCGCAGGATTCGCTGTCCCGCCTTTCCGGCGACACCTATGCGCTGCTGCTCTTGTCCGAACAGTCGGCCGACCGCATCGCCGCCTTCGCGGATGCGGTGCGCCGCGCGGTGCGCTCGCCGATCACCTTCGGCGAGCGGGAAGTGTTCCTGACCGCCTCCGTCGGCATCGCCATCTACGAGGCGGACGGCACCTCCGCCGCCGAACTGATGCGCGAGGCGGATATGGCGATGCATCACGCCAAGCGGCTCGGCGGCGACCGGGTCGAGGTGTTCCGCCCGACGCTGCAGACCGGCACCCGAAGCCGCGCCGAGCTGGAGGGCGACCTGCGCAAGGCGCTGAAGACCGACGGCATCACCGTGTTCTACCAGCCGATCGTCCGCCTGGTCGACCGCTCGATCGCCGGCTTCGAGGTGCTGGCCCGCTGGAACCACCCGACGCGCGGGGCGATCTCGCCGACCGAGTTCATCCCTATCGCCGAACAGTCGGGCCTGATCAACGAGCTGGGCCTGTTCGTGCTGGACAAGGGCGCCCGGCAACTGGCCGAGTGGCAGGAGAGCTTCCGCCTGCCGCTGCCGCTGTTCGCCAGCGTCAACATCTCCTCGCTGCAACTGCTGCGCCACGACCTGATCAACGACGTCAAGTCGGTGCTGTCGCGCTCCTCGCTGGCGCCGGGAACGCTGAAGCTGGAGCTGACCGAATCGGTGGTGATGGCCAATCCGGAATATTCGGCGCGGATGCTGGAGCGGCTGCGCGCACTCGGCGCCGGCCTGTCGCTGGATGATTTCGGCACCGGCTATTCCAGCCTCAGCTACCTGCAGCGCTTCCGCTTCGACACGATCAAGGTCGACCAGTCCTTCGTGCGCCCGAACGGCCGCAGCGCCCGGCCGGTGATCCTGCGCTCGATCATCGCGCTCGGCCACGATCTCGGCATGCAGGTGGTGGCGGAAGGGGCGGAGAGCGAGTCGGATTCGCTGGAGCTGCACCAGCTCGGCTGCGAATACGCGCAAGGCTTCCTGTTCGGCCAGCCGATGGAAGCGGTCCAGGCGACCAAGCTCTTGCAGGCCGAGATGGACGCCCTGCGGGCGTAGGCCGCGCGAGGACTTCGGGTCCCTTTTCCCACAAATCCAGAAAGGCAACTGAATGGTTGCCTTTCAATCCGCTTGCTGTATGGTGAAAGGCAACCGGAGGGTTGCGAAATGAGTGACAGGATCGTCAAGACAGTAGAGCTGAGGGCGCCAGTGTCGCGGGTCTGGCGGGCTTTGTCGGACCATGAGGAGTTCGGCGCGTGGTTCCGTTGGGGTGGACGGCCCCCATCCGGCGTCGTTTTGCGCCAAGATGATGGTCCCAACACATCGAAGGAGCCGCCCAATGAACGAGATTACGCGCATCGGCATGGACACGTCCAAGCATCTCTTCCAACTCCACGGGGTTGATGCCGCCGGAGAGAC
>NZ_FYAV01000029.1:0-11484 GCF_900185745.1 Stappia sp. TSB10GB4
CCGCAAACCCGCGGGCCGAGGCGAACACGCGCGGATCCGGCGTCTTGATCGTCAACAAGGCCGCGCCCACCGGTCCCACCGAAGGGATCGCCTTAAGCCGCCGGGCGAGGTCGTCGTCGCGCACGAACGCTTCGAGCTCCGCCTCGACCTTTGCAAGCGCCGGCGCCAGCGCGGCATATTGCTCGCCCTGCAGCGCGAACAGCTTGCGGGCGAGCGGCGGCAGGGCGGGGTCGCTCGCCACCTGCTCCAGCAGCGTCTCGATGCGGCACAGCCCCTTGGGCGCGATCAGCCCGAACTCGGCCGCATAGCCGCGGATCGCGTTGGCAACCTGGGTGCGCGCCCGGATCAGGCTGGCGCGCACGCCCATCAGCATCAGCCGGGCCTGTTGCTCGGGGCTCTTCTCCGGCACGAAGCGCATGCCAGGACGCCCGCCCGCCTCGCACAGTCCGGCCGCGTCGGCCGCGTCGTTCTTGTTGCGCCCGACATAGGGCTTGGCGCGGTGCGGCGCGATCAGCCGGGGCTCGTGGCCCCAGCTTCGCAGCCGGCGCGCCAGGTGGTGGGCGCCGGTGCAGGCCTCGATCACCACCCGCGCCGGCGGCAAGGCCGTGAAGAACGCTTCAAGCTGGCCGCGCCGCAGTTGCCTGCGCAGCACCGTCGTGCCGGCCGCGTCAACCCCGTGAAGCTGGAAGAGATGCTTGGACGTGTCCATGCCGATGCGCGTAATCTCGTTCATTGGGCGGCTCCTTCGATGTGTTGGGACCATCATCTTGGCGCAAAACGGCGCCGGATGGGGGCCGTCCACCCCAACGGAACCGGCGAGCCACGGCGGTGGCGGATTCTCGCGGACGGGCTGCCGACAGGCCCTCGGCTCGCCGATCCCGGCTCGGCGCTGCGCGCCGTCCGGGAGGACGAAAGGAAGGGACGGCGCCCGACACGCCCGCTTTCAGTTGAAGGCGCGCCGGCCGCCGGGGTGCCGCATCGTCCGGTAGTTGTAGACGTCCTGCGCCACGGTCTTGCTGTTGATGCCGAGCCAGTCGCATCTGAGCCGCAGGAACCTGCCATAGGCCTTGGGGCCGATGCCGGTCTCCTTCATCAGCAGCGCGACGGCCCCGCCAGCCTGCGAAGCGAAGGTGTCGCGCACTGTCGAGTCGCGCAAGGACAGGTGGCGGGACACCAGCCAGATGATCCCCGCCATGTCCTTGCGTTCGATCAGCGTCAGGAAGATGCTCTCGAAGCTCAGCTCGCCCGAGGCGATCTGGATGTGGATCTCGTGACGCGACAATTGCTCGCCCGCGACCTCCAGGCCGGCATCCCGGTCGTCGGCAATGGCCCGCTCCGCCAGCCGGCCGAGTTGCTGCGGATCATCGAGCGCCCGCTCCAGGTCGTCCGGCATCAAGGGGCAGTCGGTCTGCGAGATCATCCGCATGTCGTCGCGGAAGCCGTCGTCCAGGGCGCAGCGTTGGGCCAGCGCCCAGAGCAGCCGCTGGTCGCTGCCCGACAGGATCAGGATCGCGAGCAGCGCTCTTACGGCGAATTCGGCGCCGCGATTGTGCAGCAGGGCGTTGATCACCGGGAACGTGCCGCGGGCGATCAGCGTGTCGACGATGTCCTTGGGGACATGGAGGCGGCGGGCGATCGCCAGCCGGTGGCGGTTCGACCTCGTGCGGGACACTTCGAGCAGCTTGTCCGCGCTGACCACCGGCGAGTGTTCCAGCACCGGCTCGCTGACGTCGAAGGGCTCCTCGGTCAGGCGGTCGGCAAGCGGCTGGGTGATGCGGGCCGTGCGGGCGAGGCGGACGACGATGTCGAGGCGGACCGAATGGTCGAGCTGGTCGAAGACGTCGAGCACGAGGCCTGAAAAGAGCTGGCGCTCGGCTTCCGTCGGCTCCCGCTCCAGCTTGTCGGCATATTGGGCGCTGAGCAGGCGCACGAGTTCGGAGCGCGCCGAAGGCTCGCGTGTCCTTGCCAGTTGCTCCAGCCGGTCACGGATCATGCGCCCCGTCCATTGCCACAATGTGCCCCCGAGCGAAGAGATACAGACAATCGGCCGCAGGTCCAAGGGAGAAGGACAAAGGGCGAAGGACAAAGGGCAGGCTGCCGTTAGCTGAACAGCGACTGCTTCTCGCCGGGGGACAGGCGGTCGAGCGGGTCGTCGCTCTCGCCGCTGTCCAGGATCGCCCGTTTCGGCGCCGGCCGGGCCGGCTGCGGGTCCGGAGTTTCGAACTCGGCATCCCAGGCGGCGGCCTCCTCGCTGTCGACCATCACGACATCGTCGAAGTCGTCCACCGGGGCGATGTCTGGCTGCGGCCGGCCGGGCTTTTCGAAAACGTCTGCATCGGCGAAATCGATGTCGTCGAAATCGAGCCCCGCCGAAGGCGCGGCCGTATCGAGGGCGGACCCGCCCGCGTTCTCGTCGGCGGCATCGAACACGTCGGCGCCGGTCTCCGCCGCGTCCGAGGCGAAGAGGGCGTCGATCTCGTCGGCCGAGGCGATGGAGCCGGAGAAGGCCTCGGCCTCTTCCGCTTCGCCGGACGCATCGGCGCCGGCCTCGAGACCGTCGAAGTCCATGTTCGCCTCGCCGCCGAACATCTCGTCGACGGCGTCCTGCGACACGCCCTTGCCCTCGAGCTGCGGTCCGTTCAGCAGATGCGCATCCGGGCGCTTGTCCTCGACGAACTTCGGATCTTCCGCCTGGCTGCCTTCGATGCCCCAGATCGAGACCATGAGATTGATGCGGGACTCCAGATACTGCAGCACCTGGACGATCTTCTGCGTCCGCTGGCCAGTCAGGTCCTGGAACGAGCAGGCCATGAAGATCTCGGTGGCGCGGGCGTCGATGTCGTCGCAGCTCGCCTCGTCCGCGCCGTTCTCGCGCAGCGTCCAGGCGGTCTCCTGGATCGCTTCGGCGGCGGCGAGGATTTCCTGGGTCGCGCTCTCGGTCTTGGTGACGATGGCGTCGAGCTCGTTGGAGGCCTCGATGAAGCGGTTGCCCTCTTCCTGCTCATGCTTGATGTTGGAGATCTCGCGCTTGGTGCGCTCGATCGCTTCCTGCATGTCGGCGATGTCGAGGCGAATCCGGTCGATGCTGGGCACCGTGCGCTCGCGCACCATCACCTTTTCCAGACGGGCGATGGCGTCCAGCACCATCTGGGTTTCCGGCTTCTGGTTGCGGCGGATGTATTCGTCCAGGAACCAGCGGCCGCGATCGGTGTCCGTCAGGGCGGTCAGAAGCGTTTCGTAATCGCTCTCGCGGATCGCGCTCGGCGTGCCCGTGTCAGCCATGACTGTCGTTCCGTGTTCTTGTTCCGCCTCGGCGCCGGATCGCCCGGAGACCGACGTTCATGCTTAATCGCCAAATCCTTAAAATCGGTATAGAAGGCGGGTCCACCCGGATCTCGGACATCCCCCCATGCCTTTAAGCGCCAGGGTTGCGGCCATTTTCGCAGCCTATTTCTTCGGCCTCGGCCTGTTCCTTCCCTTCTTCCCGCTGGTGCTTGCCAGCTCGGGCCTGAGCGCCGGCGAGATCGGTACGCTGCTCGCCGTGCCGATGGTGGTGCGGCTTGCCGCCAACCCGCTGATCGGCGCCATCGTTGATCGCTTCGGCACGCCGGGGCGCGCCATCGCCTTGCTCAGCATCATTGCGGCCATTGCGTTTTCAGGCTTTTTCGTCGCCAAGAGCTTCCTCGCCAGCGCCCTGCTGCTGGTCGCCATCTCCATCGCCTGGTCGCCGCTGATGCCGCTTGGGGATGCGCTTGCGGCGCGGGTGGAGCGTGAGGGCAAGGGCGATTACGGGCGCATGCGGCTGTGGGGCTCGGTCTCCTTCATCGTCGCCAACGTCATCGGCGGGGGGCTGATCGGCGAATGGACCGTGACCGTCGTCGTCGGCGGCATCGTCGCAGGCCTCTTCGCCGCCGGCCTCGCGGCGCTCACCGTGTCGCTGCCGCGAGTCGAGGTGGACGAAAACGAATCGGTGTCGATCGCCTCGCCGGACCTTGCCCTCGCCGAGGTGGTCGACGACGAGGCACCGCCTGCCATTGCCGCCGGCACGCGCCGGCGCGGTCTCGGCGAGCTGTTCCGGGAAGGCACCTTCGTCACGCCCGGCTTCCTGCTGGTGATCCTCGCCGCCGGCTGCGCCCAGGGGAGCCACGCCGCCTATTATGCCTTCAGCGCGCTGCACTGGTCGCAGGCCGGGCTGTCGGGCACCGCCGTCGGCGTCTTCTGGGGCGTCGGGGTGATCACCGAGATCGCGCTGTTCGCGGCCTCCGCGCGCGTTCGCGCGGTCCTCGGCATCAACGGGCTGCTCGCCATCGGCATTGCCGGCGCGGTGCTGCGCTGGCTGCTGTTTCCGCTGGTGGAGGCGCCGCTCTCCATCGTGCTGCTGCAATTGCTGCATGGGCTCAGCTTCGGCGCCACGCATCTGGGCGCCGTCGCCTTCGTCGCGCGGATGGCGCCGCCGCAATGGGCGGGGGCGGCGCAGGGCATCAACTCGATGATCATCGGCGCGGTGACGGCGCTGGCCTCGGCGGTAGCCGGCTATCTCTATGCGCTGGGGGCGATGCCGGCCTTCGCCGCCATGTCGGTCCTTGCCGCGGCCGGCGGTGTCTTCCTGCTGGCGGGGCTGGTGGTCGCGCGCGCGGACGCCAGCTCCCGCTGATCGGCGAGGGGTGCGCGCTCGCCGCTTGGCTGCGCTGTCAGCCCCACAGCTCCGGCCGGGGCGGATGCATCAGGCTGCCGGTGAAGACCAGGCCCGGCTCGCGGTCCTTCGACAGCAGCAGCGGCGCGTCGAGATCGACATAGTCGGCCTCCTGCGCGATCAGCGCGCCCGGCGCCATCGCCAGCGACGTACCCAGCATGCAGCCGATCATCACCTTGAACTTCATCTCCCGCGCCGTGCGGGCAAGGCGCAGCGCCTCGGTCAGCCCGCCGGTCTTGTCGAGCTTGATGTTCACAGCATCGTAGAGCGGGGCGAGGCGGTCGAGGTCGGCGGAGGTGTGCAGGCTCTCGTCGGCGCAGACCGGTATCGGGCGCGGCAGGTGGGCGAGGGCGGCGTCGGCATCGGCGGGCAGCGGCTGCTCGATCAGTTCCACCCCGGCGGCGCGGCAGGCCTCCATGTTGCGTGCGAACAGCGCCTCGCTCCAGGCCTCGTTGGCATCGACGATCAGCCGCGCGTCCGGCGCGGCGGCGCGCACCGCGGCGATGCGCGCGTCGTCGCCCTCGCCGCCGAGCTTGATCTTCAGCAAGGGGCGGTCCTTCGCCTTCGCCGTGTCGGCGGCCATCTTCTCCGGCGTGCCGAGGCTGATGGTGAAGGCCGTCGTCACCGGGCCGAGCGGGCCAAGTCCGGCAAGGGCCGCCGCGCTGGTGCCGGCCTGCTTGGCGGCAAGGTCCCAGAAGGCGCAGTCGACGGCATTGCGCGCCGCGCCCGCCGGCATCGCCTGCTGCAGGCCGGTGCGGTCGAGACCGCGGGCGATCTCGGGCGCCATCCGCTCGATCTCGGCCATCACCCCCTCGACGGTCTCGCCGTAGCGGGCGTAAGGGACGCATTCGCCGCGCCCGCGATGGGCGCCCTGCGTCAGCGTGACGACGACCACATTGGCGTGGGTGCGGCTTCCCCGTGAAATGGTGAAGCCGCCCTCGATCGGCCAGCTATCCGTCGCGACGCCGAGTTCGACCGTCATGGCTGGCCGAACTCGTCGGCGATCCGCGCGACGATGCTGTCGCAGCCGAAGCGCACCGGATCGGTGGCGGGCAGGCCATGGGCCGCCTCGGTGTCGGCGAGCAGCTTGCGGGCCTCGTCCTCGGCAAGCGCGGCGGTGTTGATGCTGATGCCGACGCAGCGGATCTCCGGATTGGTCAGCTTGCCGAGCGCGATGGTCATGTCGATGACCTGCTGGATCGTCGGCAGCGGCGTCTTGACGCCGCGCATGGTGCTGCGGGTCGGCTCGTGGCAGACGACGAAGGCGTCCGGCTGCGAGCCGTGCAGCAGGCCGAGGGTGACGCCGGCGAAGGAGGGATGGAACAGCGAGCCCTGGCCCTCCACCAGATCCCAGTGGCTCTCGTCGGCCGCCGGCGAGATCCACTCGGCCGCGCCCGAGATGAAGTCGGCAACCACCGCGTCGAGCGAGACGCCGCGCCCGGAAATGAACACGCCGGTCTGGCCGGTGGCGCGGAAGTCGGCATCGAAGCCCTTCGCCCGCATCGCCTGTTCCAGCGCCAGCGCGCAGTATTTCTTGCCGACGGAGCAGTCGGTGCCGACGGTCAGCAGCCGCTTGCCGCTGCGCTTGCTGCCCTTGCCGGTGTCGAAGCGGATGTCGGAATGGCGCACGTCGAACAGCTTGCGGCCGTTGCGCTCGGCCGCCTCGCGGATCTCCGGGACGGCGCGCAGGCGCATATGCAGGCCGCTGGCAACGTCCATCCCGGCATCGAGGGCGGCGACGATGGAGGCCACCCAATGCGCGGGCAGCACGCCGCCGGCATTCACCGCGCCGATCACCATGGTGCGGGCGCCGGCCGCAGCCGCTTCCTGCGGAGACATCTCCGGCAGTTTCGCATCCGCCTTGCACCCGTCCAGCCGGTGCTGGCCCAGGCACCAGTCGCGGCGCCAGTCGACGATGCCGAGCCCGGTTTTCGCGGCCAGCGCGTCGGGAACGTCGCCGAGGAACAGCAGGTAAGGATGGGCAATTTCCATCATGGTCTCCTGATAGACGGATGTCCGGACATGGTGCGGCCGGTCAAGTGCGGCCGGTAAGGTGGGGCCTCCCGCCTTTCGGGGCCGGTTGGCTGGACGCTTGCGTTGGCGCCAAGGTATACGTGGACCTCGGGAGGCTCGGCAAGAGGGCGCAGTGGCGCGGGGCCGCGCCCCCGGCATCAACGGTTCGCCGCGCAGCTTTGCCGCAGCGCGCAAGCTGGCGGCGACACGGAACGGGACGACGGCTGGCATGACGCTTGAGGCAGCGCAGGAGATACCGCGCATCTCGCTCGAGGAGAAGGACGGCGTCCTTCTCCTGGTGCTCGCCGGGCCGTGGACGATCCATCACAGCGATGCGATGGAACAGGCGCTGGCCGGCATCGGGATGCCTGGCGCGGGGCGCATCCATATCGACCTTGCACAGCTTCGCCGGCTCGATACCGCCGGCGCCTGGCTCATCCACAGGCTGCGGGGCGACCTGGAGTTCCACGGCGCGCGCGTCAGCCTGCAGGGCGTGCGACCCTCCTTCGCTGCGCTGATCTCCGAGATCGAGCAGCACCATCCGCCGCCCTGGGCGCCGGTGCGGCACAAATTGTCGGTCTTCAGTGTTCTGGAGACGACGGGGCGCGAGGTCGTCGGCATCGGACGGGACGCGCTCGCCATTCTGCACATCGTCGGCTCGCTGGTCAGCGTGCTGTCCGGCGTGCTGGTGCGGCCGCGCTGCCTGCGGCTCGTCTCGATCGCCACCCAGTTCGATCGCGCGTGCATCGGCGCGGTGCCGATCGTCATGCTGATGAGCTTCCTGATCGGGGCGATCATTGCCCAGCAGGGCGGCTTCTATCTGCGCCAGTTCGGCGCCGAGGTCTATGTCGTCGACCTGTCCGGCGTTCTGGTGCTGCGCGAGATCGGCGTGATTCTGACGGCGATCATGGTCGCGGGGCGGTCCGGCTCGGCCTTTACTGCCGAGATCGGCTCGATGAAGATGCGCGAGGAAATCGACGCGCTGCATGTCATCGGCCTGCGGGTCACGGAAGTGCTGATCTTGCCGCGGCTGTTCGCGCTGATCCTGGCCCTGCCGATCCTCACCTTCCTGTCGAACCTCGCCGCCCTGTTCGGCGCCGGGCTGGTGTCCTGGCTCTATCTCGACATGGCGCCGCGGGTCTTCATCAACCTGATGCAGCAGGCGGTGACCGTCGACACGTTGCTGGTGGGCATCGTCAAGGCGCCCTTCATGGCCCTGATCATCGGCCTCGTCGCCTGCGTCGAAGGCATGAAGGTCTCGGGCTCGGCCGAGTCGCTCGGCCATCACACGACGATGTCCGTGGTGAAGGCGATCTTCATGGTGATCGTCGTCGACGGCCTCTTCGCCATCTTCTTTTCCTCGATCGGGATCTGAATGTCCTCCGACACCGCTCTTTCGCCCCGTGAGGCAGACGATCAGTCCCCGCAGGACCAGGAGATCATCCTGCGGGTTCGCGGGGTCACCGTCGGTTTCGGCTCGACGGTGGTGCTGAAGGATCTCGATCTCGATGTCCGCACCCGCGAGATTCTCGGCTTCGTCGGCGGATCGGGCACCGGCAAGTCGGTCTTGATGCGGGCGATCCTCGGCCTGACGCCGAAGCGGGCCGGCTCCATCGAGGTGTTCGGCGTCGATCTCGACAAGGCCTCGCCGGACGAGCGGCAGGCGGTGGAGCGCCGCTGGGGCGTGCTGTTCCAGCAGGGCGCCCTGTTCTCCTCGCTCACCGTGCGCCAGAACATCCAGGTGCCGATGCGCGAGCACATGCGCATGTCGCAGCGGCTGATGGACGAACTGGCGCTGCTCAAGCTGGAAATGGTCGGCCTGCCGCGCAGCGCGGCGGACAAGTTCCCCTCGGAGCTCTCCGGCGGCATGATCAAGCGGGCGAGCCTTGCCCGCTCGCTGGCGCTCGATCCGGACCTCGTGTTTCTCGACGAGCCGACGTCGGGGCTGGACCCGATCGGCGCCGCCGCTTTCGACGATCTGGTGCGCGCGCTTCGTGATACGCTCGGCCTGACCGTCTATATGGTCACGCACGATCTCGACAGCCTGCATTCCATTTGCGACCGCGTCGCGGTATTAGGAGAAAAGAGGGTGCTCAAGGCGGGAACGGTTGCCGAACTGATGGCATTCGACAACGCCTGGGTTCAGTCTTATTTCAACGGCGAGCGGGCGTTGCGGCGGGTATAGGCAGGAACAGCGAAAGCATGGAAACCCGCGCGAATTATATTGCCATCGGCGCCTTCGTCTTTGCGACGATGATCATCGGATTCGTTTTCATCTATTGGCTCGGTAGCCGGGCGGAAGGCCCGCGCGCGGTGCCGGTGAAGGTCGTCTTCCACGGCGCCGTCACCGGCCTGTCGGTCGGCGGGTCGGTCAATTTCAACGGCATCAAGGTCGGCGATGTCGGCGAGCTCGGCTTCGACGCCAAGGACCCGCGCGTGGTGATCGCGACGATCCGCGTCAGCCCGTCGACGCCGCTGCGCCGGGACGTCAAGGCGACGCTCGGTTTCCAGACCCTGTCGGGCATTGCCTATGTCGACCTGTCGGGCGGGTCGACCAGCGCGCCGCTGCTGCTCGATCCCGATGCGGACGAGCCGCCGGTGATCTATGCCGAGCGCTCCGCCTTCGAGGATATCGTCGAGGGCGCAAGGGACATTCTCAGCCGCGCCGAGACGACGCTGGCCTCGCTCGAGCGGGTGGTGAACGACAACCGCGAGGAAGTGAACAAGATCATCGTCAACGCGCGGGTCTTCACGGATGCGCTGGCGAACAATGCCGACGGCGTCGACACGTTCATGGCCAGCGTTGCCAGCACCGGCGAGGCCCTGCAGAGCCTGTCCGGCCGTCTTGAAGGGCTGGTCGACAGCGCCACCGCGGTGGTCAATGCCGTGCCGCCGGACCGGGTCACCCAGATCGTCACCGATGCGGCCGAGATCACATCGAAGGCGGCGCAGGCGGCGGACGGCTTCAGCGGGCTCGTCGCCAATGCGGAGACCGCGGCGCAGGACCTGCAGAAATTCGCCGCCGGCCTCACCGACAGCCTGGCTCAGGTCGATGCGGTGATCGCGACGGTGCGGCCCGAGGCCGTGTCGCGGATCGTCGAGGGGGCGTCCTCCTTCGCCACGATGCTGCAGGAGCGGTCGGCGGACATCGACCGGCTGGTGCTCTCCTCGGCGCGGACGATGGAGAACCTCGAAGAGGTCAGCACGGTGGTCGCCGAGGGCAAGGACGATATCCGCCAGGTCCTCGCCGATACGCGCGTCCTCGGCACGCAGCTCGTCGAGACCGTCGATCGCCTCGACAAGGTGGTGGCCGCCGTCGATCCGCAGCAGATCGCCAGCGTCGTCGCCTCGGTCGAGCGGTTCTCCGGCAGGCTGGCGGAGAAGACCGAGACCGTGACGGCGGCGATCGACAGGGCCGGCGAGGCGGTCGCCAATGTCAACGAGTTCAGCCAGAGCCTGAAGGGACGCGGGCCGGAGATCGACCAGATCCTGCGCGATGCGCAGGAGCTTGCGTCGAAGCTCAACGAGACCGGAACCCGCATCCAGAGCGTCGTCGAGAAGGTCGATGCGATGGTCGAGGGCGACGGCGAAGGCCTGATCGCCGAGGCGACGCAGGCGGCGGCCTCGATCCGCAAAGTCGCCGACGTGCTCGCCGAGCGGGTCGGGCCGATCGCCAGCGGGCTGGAGCGGTTCACCGTGCGGGGATCGAGCGATTTCTCCAATGCCATGGCCCAGCTCAGCCGCACGCTGGTGGAGATCCAGCGCACCGTCTCCGATCTCAACCGGGATCCGCAGCGCGTGATCTTCGGCGGGCCGGACAGGCCCACCTTCGGGGGGGCGCAGCGTCGATGACATGGAAGTTGGGGGTGGGTGTGGGTGAACGGGCCGGCCTGAGGGGCCTTCTTTCCGCCGGGGCGATCGGCATGGCGCTGCTGCTCGGCGGCTGCGGCACGGCGAGCACCCCGGATGCCTATTACGGGCTGACGGCGCCGGCTGTTTCCGAGCGCGCGCCGTCGGCGCGCGGCGGCGGCATCCAGGTGCTGGTCGCGGCGCCGCGCGCCCTGCAGGCGCTCGACACCTCGTCCATCGCCGTCGTCGACCGGGGGCCGGTCTATACCTATTTCCCCAAGGCCGCCTGGACCGATACCCTGCCTAAGGTGGTCCAGGCCAAGATCGTCCAGACGCTGGAGAACACGCGCGGCCTGCGCGGCGTCGGCCTGCCGGGCGAGGGGCTGCTGATCGACTATCAGTTGCAGACGGACCTGAGGTCCTTCCAGTTGCAGATCGACGGCCAGACCCGGGCGGTGGTCGAGGTGATGGCGCGGCTGGTCAACGACCGCAACGGCCGCACCAAGGCCAGCCGCATCTTCCGCGCCGAAGTTCCGGCGGCGAGCACCAGCGTGCGCGATGCCGTCGCGGCGATGAACGCGGCGGCGGACAATGTCCTCGGCGAACTCTCCGCCTGGGTGCTGTCCAACGTGTGATCGATTGCCTCGGCCTGGCGTCCCCCCGGGGTCACCCCGCACGAGCATCGCGAGATCCGGGGCCTATTCGTTCCCAGAGCGGCGGCGAGGACACGCCCGCGCGAACCCCGCATCCTCCGGGACGCACCGCCCCTTGACGTCCTCCCGGACGCACCGCCCCCTCGGTTCGTCATCAACTCATATCGTTGAGGTGGTCTCTCGTTCTGGCGTTGAGGATGACGACGATCTTTCGCATGAGGGCTGTGAGGGCGACGATTGGCTTCTTTCCGTTTGCGATCAGCCTGTGGAAGACGG
>NZ_FYAV01000043.1:0-25433 GCF_900185745.1 Stappia sp. TSB10GB4
GATGGCGACGCCTCGTGCGCGACTATGAGCAGCGCATCGACGTCTCTCATGCCATGATCCTCGTCGCCATGGGCGGAAACCTGCTACGCAGAACAGCTCATCCCTGATTTTCCAAACGGACTCTTAGGCCGCCGGGCCCCAAAATGGTGGTATGCGTTGAGCCGACTTTAGGTTTTTATTTTCGCATCAACTCCCATGATAATTGGCAGCCTTGCGTCCCGTTGATCAAGATTCCTGACCATGAGTTTCTCAAGTGGGATAGTTTTATCGAGTGTACAATACTCGAGATTGATGATTACATAGTTAGTCAGTCTTTGAAGAAAAATGGGGTTATTGGGGTGGTTTCCCGAAAAGTTTGCGAAGATATTATTGATGCGCTTGGGTATGCGAGGGGCGCAAGGCGGGACAGGAATGCCATTCGGACAGCTCTTGAAAAGCTCATCCGCTGACTGTACAGAAACGGTATTCATCCGACATTTCTGCGCGTTGAAGTGGTTTTCTGCGGCGCGTTTCGCCCTCAATAGGCGCTGGCGACGTCGCCGAGTTCCACGTAGACGGACTTCACCTGGCTGTAATGCTCGATGGCGGCGTGGCCGTTCTCGCGGCCGATGCCGGACTTCTTGTAGCCGCCGAAGGGCATGGCGATCGGCGTCAGGTTGTAGGTGTTGATCCAGCAGGTGCCGGCATGCAGCGCGCCGATCACCCTATGGGCGCGGGAAATGTCGCGGGTGAAGACGCCGGCGGCAAGGCCGAACTCGGTCGCGTTGGCGCGCGCCACCGCTTCCTCCTCGCTGTCGAAATCGAGCACGCACATCACGGGGCCGAAGATCTCCTCGCGCGCGATGGTCATGTGGTCGGCGACGTCCGCAAAGACCGTCGGCTCAAGGAACAGCCCGTCCGGAAAGCCCTGCACGGTGGCGCGGGTGCCGCCGCAGACGAGCCGCGCGCCCTCAAGCTGGCCCGCCTCGATATAGCCGAGCACCTTGTCGAACTGGGCTTGCGAGACCAGCGGGCCGGTGTCGACGCTCTCGTCCATCGGATCGCCGAGCCTTGCGCGCGCCGTGCGCTCGGCCAGCCGCGCCAGGAAGGCCTCCTTCAGCCCCTTCTGCACGAAGACGCGGGTGCCGTTCGAGCAGATCTGGCCGGAGGAGTAGAAATTGGCGTTGATCGCCGCCGACACCGCATTGTCGAGATGGGCGTCGTCGAAGACGATCAGCGGCGACTTGCCGCCGAGTTCCAGCGTCACGTGCTTGAGCGTTCGCGCGGCGATCTCGGCGACTTTCGTGCCGGTGGGCACCGAGCCGGTCAACGAGACCTTGGCGACATCGGGATGCTCGACGAGGTGCGCGCCGGTCTCGCCATAGCCCTGCACCACGTTGAAGACCCCGTCGGGCAGGCCGGCTTCCTTCAGGATCTCGGCCAGCTTGAGCGCGCTGAGCGGGGTCAGCTCGGACGGCTTGAACACGACCGCATTGCCGCAGGCAAGCGCCGGCGCCGCCTTCCAGCAGGCGATCTGGATCGGATAGTTCCAGGCGCCGATGGCGCCGACGACGCCGAGCGGCTCGCGCCGCGTATAGGCGAAGGAGCCGCCGAGATCGATATGCTCGCCGGTCAGCGTCGCGGCAAGGCCGCCGTAATACTCGAGGCAGTCGGCGCCGGAGGCCGCGTCCGCCACCAGCGTTTCCTGCAGCGGCTTGCCGGTGTCCAGCGTCTCCAACTCGGACAGCTCGCGGTTGCGGGCGCGCAGAAGATCGGCCGCCCGCCGCAGCACCCGGCCGCGCTCGGCCGCCGGCGTCGCCGCCCACACGCGAAAGCCCGAGCGGGCCGCGGCAACGGCGGCGTTCACCGTCTCGGAGCCGGCCGCGCACAGCCGGGCGATCACCTCGCCGGTCGCCGGATAGCGGTTCTCGATCGGCCGCCCGTGCGGGTCTTCCTGGTAGCTGCCGTTGATGAAATGCGAAGCGGGGGGCTGGGCACGCATGAACTCTCTCCTGGCGGACACGGACCGGAATTTTACGAATGAGTGTAAGGCAAGTCTAAGGCGTCAACGCTGTTCTGTCCGCCAGTTCGGATGGATCCACGGCTGCTTGTTGGAGCGCGGCAGCGGCTCGCGCCCCATGACATGGTCGGCGATCTTCTCCCCGACCATGATCGAGGGGGCGTTGAGATTGCCGTTGGTGATCTGCGGGAAGATCGAGCTGTCGGCGACGCGCAAGCCTTCCACGCCGATCACCCGGCCCTGCGGGTCGACCACCGCGAGCGGATCGTCGGCCGCGCCCATGCGGCAGGTGCCGCAGGGATGGTAGGCGCTTTCGGCGTGATCGCGGATGAAGTCGTCGAGCTCGGCGTCAGACTGGACGTTGTCGCCCGGCTGGATCTCGCGGCCGCGATAGGGGGCGAAGGCCTCCTGGCCGAAGATCTCCCGCGTCAGGCGGATGGCGGCGCGGAAGTCCTCCCAGTCGTCCGGGTGGGACATGTAGTTGAACAGGATCGAGGGCGCGGCCATCGGGTCCGGCGAGGTCAGCGCCACGCGGCCGCGCGACTTCGAGCGCATCGGCCCGACATGCGCCTGGAAGCCGTGGCCTTCGGCCGCCGCCTTGCCGTCGTAGCGCACGGCGAAGGGCAGGAAATGGTACTGGATGTCGGGATACTCGATGCCGGCGCGCGAACGGATGAAGGCGCAGGCCTCGAAATGGTTGGAGGCGCCGAGCCCGGCGCCGAAGAACAGCCACTGCGCCCCGATCACCGCTTTCGAGATCAGGTTCCAGTGCTTGTAAAGGGTGATCGGCTGGATACAGGCCTGCTGGATGTAGAGCTCCAGATGGTCCTGCAGATTGGCGCCGACGCCCGGCCGGTCGGCCAGCACCGGCAGGCCGAGGGCGCGGAGCGCGGCCGCATTGCCGATCCCTGAGAGCATCAGGATCTTCGGCGAGTTGATCGAGGAGGCGGCAAGGATCACCTCGGCCGAGGCGCTTACCCTCTCGAGGCGCCCGCCGCGCCGGAACTCGACGCCGGTGGCGCGCTGCCCGTCGAACAGCACGCGGGTGACGGTGGCGCCGGTGAACAGGTGGATGTTGGGCCGCTTCAGGGCGGGGCGCAGATAGGCATTGGCGGTGGACCAGCGCCGGCCCCGCCACACGGTCATCTCCATGTCGCCGAAGCCTTCCTGCTTCAGGCCGTTATAGTCCGGCGTCGTCTCGTAGCCGGCCTGGCGCCCGGCCTCGACGAAGGCGGCATAGAGCGGGTTCCATTTGGTGCCGCGGGTGACATGCAGCGGGCCGGAGGTGCCGCGCACGCCGGCCTCGCCGCCATGGCTCGTCTCCATCCGCTCGAAATAGGGAGCGACATCGGCATGGGACCAGCCGCGCGCGCCCATCTCCTCCCAGGTGTCGAAGTCGCGCGCATGGCCGCGCACATAGACCATGCCGTTGACCGAGGAGGAGCCGCCGATGACCCGCCCGCGCGGGGTCGCCAGCCGGCGGCCGCCGAGATGCGGCTCGGGCTCGCTCTGAAAGCCCCAATCGTAGCGGGACATGTTCATCGGATAGCTGAGCGCCGCCGGCATCTGGATGAAGGGGCCGATATCGGTTCCGCCGGCCTCCAGCACCAGTACCTTGTTGGCCGGGTCCTCCGACAGGCGATAGGCGAGGGCGGCACCGGCCGAGCCGGAGCCGACGACGATATGGGTGGCGTCCTGCATGGGTCTATCCGTTTCCCTGAGGTCCGGTGTCGGTGAGGGCGAGCGAGGGGGCGCCGATCTGGCGCTCGACATAGTCCTCGACCCGGCGGATGGCGGTGCGCGGCTGCGGCGGTCCGTCGGCGAAGATGCGCTGCAGCCACAGCCCGTCGATCATCGCTGCGGTGCCTTCCGCCGCATGGCGGGCGCGCTCGCCGGGAATGAGCGCGGCGAAGGCATGGGCGAGATTGGAGACCAGCCGCCGGTGATAGATCCGCAGCAGGCGGCGGGTTTCCGCGTCGGTGCGCGCCTGCAGGTAGAAGGCGAGCCAGGCGGAAATCAGCGCCGGCTGGAACTGGGTCGGCGCGAAGCTTGCCGAAATCATCGCCGAGATGCGCTGGCGCGGGCCGGCGGCGCCGGCCATCCGCTCGCGGGTCTCGCGCGACAGGTCGGTCAGCAGAAAGCGCATGGTGGCGTTGAGCAGCCCGGCCTTGGAGCCGAAATAGTGATGCGCGAGGCCGCCCGAGACGCCGGCGCGCCGCGCGATCTCAGCCATCGTCGCATCGCCGAAGCCGCGCTCGTGGATCGTCTCGACGGTGGCGTCGATCAGCGCCTTGCGGCGATGGGTTTCCATTCCGATTCGCGGCATCTGCGCTCCGTTTCCAGCCCGCCCCGTTCGTTCTGAAGCTCGCTCGTGATCCACCGGCCGCGCCATCGGGCAGCCCCATGGTGGAAGGTCTCCCGTACCGGCCGCCCTTGCTGTCGATGCCGCGGGAGGGACGCCGCGCGGGCGATCTCGCAGGGCTGACGCCGCAGGGTTGACGCCGCAGGGTTGACGGGCAGACACGATGCGTGCGCGACCCGCCACGGGATACGACCCGAGCCGGCGCGCCTTGCTCTTCAACAAGTAATTTTGATTGGCCGTTCAATCAACGAAAAAACGAAAAATGCGCGGGGAATTGCACATGCCGTTCAAAAGTGGTTTGATGTATGACGAAACGGGCAGGGAGGTCCGGTTCATTCGGCCGGGGGTTGCACGCCGCGATTTGCAGTTCGGAATTGCGCTTCGGAAGTCGCCATCAGGGGTATGCTGTCCGGGATGCGCTGTCCGGACGCGGCGCCTCGGGTTGGCCTCGAAATCGGGGGCACTGCGGCCCCGTTGCCGGCACGCGGGACCTTCCGCCCTCCTTCGAACCCTTGCGCGCCGCAGCTTGCGGGCCGCGCGTCGGGACCTTGCGCCGCCGCGTTTCGCGGCCGGCTCCCAACGGCGCGGCCAGCCTTGCCGCCGTGCCGCAACCCAGCATGCGGGCCGGCCCTTCCGGTCGTCCCGCCCGTCAGGAGGACACACGCTGATGACCACCCTTGCCCTGCGCTTCGGCGCCGCAGCCCTTGCCCTGGGTCTGGCCGCACCGACCGCCCTGGCGGCGGAAGCCGAAGCCTGCAAGACCGTCCGCTTCTCCGATGTCGGCTGGACCGACATCACCGCCACCACCGCCACCGCCTCGGTGGTGCTGGAGGCGCTGGGCTATGTAAGCGATGTCAAGATCCTCTCGGTGCCGGTCACCTATGCCTCGCTGAAGAACAAGGACATCGACGTCTTCCTCGGCAACTGGATGCCGACCATGGAGGGCGACATCGCCGCCTATCGCGAGGACGGCTCGGTGGAGACCGTGCGCGCCAACCTGGAAGGCGCCAAGTACACGCTCGCCGTGCCGCGCTACACCTATGACAAGGGCCTGAAGTCCTTCGCCGATATCGCCAAGTTCAAGGACGATCTCGACGGCAAGATCTACGGCATTGAGGCCGGCAACGACGGCAACCGCCTGATCATCGACATGATCGAGGGCGACATGTTCGGCCTCAAGGACTTCCAGATCGTCGAAAGCTCCGAGGCCGGCATGCTGTCGCAGGTCTCGCGCGCCGTGCCGCGCAAGCAGGACGTGGTCTTCCTCGGCTGGGAGCCGCATCCGATGAACGCCAATATCGACATGGCTTATCTGGAGGGGGGCGACGAGGTGTTCGGTCCCGATCTCGGCGGCGCGACGATCTACACCAATGTGCGCGCCGGCTATCTCAGCGAGTGCCCGAATGTCGGCAAGTTCCTGCAGAACCTGGTGTTTTCGCTGCAGATGGAAAACGAGATCATGGGCGCGATCCTCAATGACGGCACTGAGCCGAACGCCGCCGCGACCGCCTGGCTGAAGGACAACCCGGGCGTCGCCGAGGCCTGGCTCGACGGCGTCACCACCTTCGACGGCGGCGATGCCACGGCCGCCCTGAAGGGCGCCCTCGGCCTTTAGAGCCTCCCGCCCGCCCGCGCAGCCTTGCCAGGTGCGCGCGGGCGGGCCGCATCCGCCCAAGCGGGCCGGCGCCAAGCCCCCGCACAAGATGACAAGACCGGACGGCGAGGCTGCGCGTGGACTGGCTCACCCAACACAAGATCCCTATCGGTCCCTGGGCCAAGGCGGTGGTCGACTGGCTGACCGCCAATGCCTATTGGGTGTTCGACGGCATCTCGGCGGTGCTCGAAACCCTGATCCGGGCCATTCTCTGGCTGTTGCAGGCGCCCGGCCCGCTGGCGGTCGTGGTCCTCGCGACGATGCTGGCCTTCGCGGTGCAGCGGCGCGTCTCCTTCGCGCTGTTCGTCGCCGCCAGCCTGCTTCTCATCATCAACCAGGGTTACTGGAAGCAGACGACCGAGACCCTGTCGCTGGTGATCGCCGCCTCCGCCGTGTGCATGGCGCTCGGCGTGCCGCTCGGGGTTGCCGCCGCGCACCGGCCCAAGCTCTTTGCCGCCATGCGCCCCGTCCTCGACCTGATGCAGACGATCCCAACTTTCGTCTATCTGATCCCGGCGCTGATCCTGTTCGGCCTCGGCATGGTGCCGGGCCTGATCGCCACGGTGATCTTCGCGATCCCCGCGCCGATCCGCCTGACCCGGCTCGGCGTTGCCTCCACCCCGCGCCAGTTGATCGAGGCGGGCGAGGCTTTCGGCGCCACCGGCTGGCAGCTCCTGTGGAAGGTCGAGCTGCCCTATGCCCTGCCGCAGATCATGGCCGGGCTGACCCAGACCATCATGCTGTCGCTGTCGATGGTGGTGATCGCCGCGCTGGTCGGCGCCGACGGGCTCGGCGTGCCGACCTTGCGCGCGCTCAACACCGTCAACATCGCCCAGGGCTTCGAGGTCGGCATCGCCATCGTGCTGGTCGCCATCATGCTCGACCGCTTCTTCCGCACCCGCGACGAAGGGGAGGGCAGCCGATGACCGCCGCCGTCTCGTTCCGCAATGTCGACATCGTCTTCGGCAAGCGCCAGCACGCCGCCCTGCCGCTGATCGATGCCGGCCGCAGCCGCGCCGAGATCCAGAAGGAGACCGGCCAGATCCTCGGTGTTGCCGGCGCCAGCTTCGACATCCGCGTCGGCGAGCTGATCGTGCTGATGGGCCTGTCGGGCTCCGGCAAGTCGACGCTGCTGCGCGCCGTCAACGGGCTCAACCGGGTCACCCGCGGCGAGGTTCTGGTGCACAATGGCGCGGCTTCCGTGAACCCCTCCGCCTGCACACCGCAGGAGTTGCGCGCCCTGCGCCGCAGCCGCATCGCCATGGTGTTCCAGCAATTCGCGCTGCTGCCCTGGCGCACGGTGCGCGAGAATGTCGGCTTCGGGCTGGAACTGGCCGGGATACCGGCGCGCGAGCGCCGCCAGAAGGTCGACGCGCAACTGGAGCTGGTCGGCCTTGCCCAGTGGGGCGACAAATATGTCCACGAGCTCTCCGGCGGCATGCAGCAGCGCGTCGGGCTGGCCCGCGCCTTCGCCACCGATGCGCCGATCCTCTTGATGGACGAGCCGTTCTCGGCGCTCGACCCGCTGATCCGCGGCCATCTGCAGGACGAGCTGCTGGCGCTGCAGGACAAGCTCAACAAGACCATCGTCTTCGTCAGCCACGATCTCGACGAGGCGGCGAAGATCGGCAACCGGATCGCCATCATGGAAGGCGGGCGGGTGATCCAGCTCGGCACGCCGCAGCAGATCGTGCGCAAGCCGGCGAACGACTATGTCGCCGATTTCGTGGCGCATATGAACCCGCTCGGGGTGCTGCGCGCCCGCGACATCATGCGTCCGCTGGACGAGGGAGAGGCGGGCACGCTGGAGGGCACGCCGCGCTGCGCGCCGAAGACGCCGGTGCGCGAGGTGATCGCCCTGAAGCGGGCGAGCGTGCGGCCGGTGCTGGTGTGCGAGGGCGACACGCCGCTCGGCCTCGTCGGCGAGGGCGAAATCCTCGATTGCCTGCGCTAGCGCAATTCCAGGAAAAGTGGGAACCGGTTTTCCGTCCGGAATTGCGCGAAAACAAAACGACAGAGCATTTCCATGACACGCGTTAAGATGGAAATTCGCTAGAACCCTTTCGGCTTCGCCAGCTCAAACGGGCTGCGCGGGAAAGGTCTGTCGCGCCCGCCGGCCGGTGATCGCCAGCAGCGAAAAGCCGCGCGCGGCCAGGAACACGGTGAAGGCCAGCCACAGGCCGTGATTGCCGAGCGCCGGAAAGGCGGCCCAATAGACGGCGAAATACAGCACCAGCGACACCAGCATCATGTTGCGCATGTCGCGCGACCAGGTGGCGCCGATGAACACCCCGTCCATCTGGAAGGCGAGGACGCCGAGCAGCGGCGTTGCCGCAGCCCAGGCGAGATAGATTATGGCCGTCTGGCGCACATCCTCCGCCGTCGTCATCGCGCGGATGAGCAGCGGGCCGGCGACGAAAAACACCAGCGAGATCAGCCCGGCCAGCACAAAGCCCCACAGGAGGCTGAGCTTCAGCGAACGGTCGAAGGCGGGGCGGTAGCGCGCGCCGACGGCGCGGCCGGCAAGCTGTTCGGCCGCCGTCGCCAGCCCGTCGAGGAAGAAGCTCGCCACCATGAAGAACTTTTCCAGGACGGCATTGGCCGCCAGCACCGTGTCGCCTTGCGCCGCCGAGCGCGACATGAAGAAGGCGAAGGCGGTGATCAGCGCGAAGGAGCGGATCAGGATGTCGCCGTTGAGCGCCATCATCCGCGTGAAGCGGGCCTTGTCGACGATCTGCGCGCGGGTGGGGAGCGGGCGGCCCGACAGGGCGCGGGCGGCGACCACCGTGCCGGCCAGGGCGGTCAGCGCCTCGGCGACGACGGTGGCGGCGGCGACGCCGGCGACGCCCCATTCGAGATACAGCACGAAGAGGACGGAGAGGGCGATGTTGATGCCGTTCAGCCAGCTCTGCAGGCCGAGCGCGGTCATCGCCTGGCCGCGGCCGATGAACCAGCCGAGAAAGGCGTAATTGGCGAGCGCCAGCGGCGCGGAGAGGGCGCGGATGGCGAAATAGCTGGCGGTGGCCGCCTGCACCTCGGCGCTGCCGCCCATCAGCCACAGGCCGGCGGTCAGCGCCGGCTGCTGCAGCACGATCACCGCCGCGCCGAGCGCCAATGCCAGCAGCACGGCGCGGAAGAGGACCGCGCGCTCCTCCTCGCCATCGCCCGCCCCGCTCGCCTGCGCGGTCAGCCCCGTGGTGCCGGCGCGCAGGAAGTTGAAGCTGGTGAAGACGATGTCGAACAGCACGCCGCCAAGCGCGATGCCGCCGAGCAGCGCGGCATCGCCGAGCTGGCCGATCACCGCCGTGTCGATGAGCCCGAGCAGCGGCGTCGACAGATAGGCGAGCGTCATCGGCACGGCGATGGCAAGGACGCTGCGGCTGGTCACGTCGAACGGGCGCACGGCGCCGGAGGGCTGGCTCGTCATCTGGCTTGGCTCTGAAACGGGGGCTCTGAAATGCGGGCGCGAAAACGGCGGCGCGGACGCGGGCGGGAGAGTCGTCTTCCCGGAACGCTAGCGAACAAAGACGGAACGGTCAAACGGGATGTGGCCGGGGAAGCGGGGCTCCTGCCGTGCTGTGCCGTGCTCGATCGTTCTGTCATCCTCCTGCACGATGCTCTCCCGGCGTCTTCCCGGGCGAGCCTCGCGAGACCCGGGACCGGGGAGGCAGGGCACTGGTGGATCGTCCGTGAGTGTATCCGAGACGCCCTCGGCGCGCTGTCCGGGAGGACGAGTGGAGGGGCCGGTTCGCCGGTTCCCCGTCGCGGCTGCGCCTTGCCCGGAATGAGGAAGGAAAGGGCGGAAGGGGAAGCCGCGCTGTGCTTTCGGCTTATTCTTCCCCCGCGTGCTCCAGGATGTTGAGCAGGCGCCCGTTCGGGTCGCGCAGGAACAGGCGGCGCACGCCCCAGGGCTCAAGGGCCGACCCGTATTCGGGCTGAAGGCCCGCGCGTTCGATGCGGGCGATCACCGCGTTGAGGTCGTCCACCTCGATGGAGAGGTCCGGCACCGGGGTGCCCGATCCACCTTGCGTGGCGATGCCGATCTGCGGGCGTGCCGGGCTGGGGGCGTCGGCGGCGAGCGTGACGATCCAGCCGTGGTCCATCACCGGCTGGAGGCCGAGAATATCCCGGTAGAAGGCCTGCGAGGGGCCGGTGTCGGTGACGGCGATGTTCGCGACGATGCGCCTGACGGTCATGCGGTGCTCCCGTGGATTGCTGCGGGAGAGGGTAGGCGATGCGGCCACGGCTGCATTGAAGAAATGTCGGGTGGGCGGGGCGGCGCAGGGAGCCGTCCCGCCCCGACGAGGCTCAGATGGAGGCGGCGATGCGGGCAATCTCGGCCAGGGTGGCGTCGCGCGTCTTGGCCTCGGCCTGCGGCATTTCGCAATAGGCGGTGACGATCAGCGCGCCGCGGCTGCTCGGCCAGGCGACGCCGATGTCGTTGGCGTGGCCCTTGCCGCTGGTGCCGGTCTTGTCGCCGACCAGCCAGTCGGCGGGAAAGCCGGCCCGCAGCCGTGCGTCGCCGGTCCGGTTGGTGACCAGCCACGCGGTCAGTCGGTCGCGCGAGCGGCGCGACAGGGCATCGCCGAACAGCAGCTTGCGCAAGGTCTGGGTCATCGCCCTCGGCGTCGTCGTGTCGCGCTCGTCGCCGGGCCCGTCATGGGCGTTGAGCTCCGGCTCCATGCGGTCGTGACGGGTGACCTCGTCGCCGAGCGAGCGGGTGAACCCCGTCAGCGCCGCCGGACCGCCGAAGCTCTTGAGCAGCAGGTTGGCGGCGGTGTTGTCGCTCATCGTCACCGTCGCCTCGCACAGCTCCGCGACCGTTAGGCCGGGGCCGCCGGCATGCTTTTCCGTGCCGGGCGACCAGGAGACGAGATCGCCCTTGGTGAAGGGGATGCGCCGGTCGAGCTGTTCTTCCTCCCGGTCGACGCGGGCAAGCACGAAGGCGGCGAGCGTCAGCTTGAATGTCGAAGCCATCAGAAACCGTTCGTCCAGCCGATTGCCGAAGGTCTGCCCGCTGGCAACGTCATGGATGGCGATGCCGAGGCGGCCGCCCTGTTTGCGCTCCAGCGCGGCGAGGCGACCTTCGATATCGGCGGCATCGGCCGTGCCGGCACGGGCGGGTGTCGCCAGCAGAGCGGTGCCGGTGGCCAGTGTCGGGGCGAGCAGAAGCGAGCCGGCAAGTGCCTGCCGGCGGGACAGTTTGAACATGGGTGTCGTCTCCGTGGTGACAGCGTGCGACCTGCGCCGGTTGGCCCCGGCGGCAGGCGCTGGATGGCCTCCCAGCCTGCGGGGGCGATCATGCGCAAACATAAGACCCTCGCCAAACGATCAATTCTGGGATTAGACATGAGAAAATCTTGGCCTTGGAGGAAAGCCCATGGATGTCTCGCAATTGCCGCTCAATGCGCTGCGCGCCTTCGAGGCCTCGGCCCGGCTCGGCAGCTTCACCCGCGCCGGGCTGGAACTGCGGGTGACGCAGACGGCGATCAGCCATCAGGTGAAGGCGCTGGAGGAAACGCTGGGCCTCACCCTGTTCAAGCGGCTGCCGCGCGGCCTTGCGCTCACCGACGAGGCGCAGGCCCTACTGCCCGTGCTGAGCGACGCGTTCCGGCGGATGAGCGCGACGCTGAGCCAGTTCGAACAGGGCAATTTCCGCGAGATCCTGACCATCGGCGTCGTCGGCACCTTCGCCATCGGCTGGCTGCTGCCGCGCCTCTCGCGCTTTCGCGAGGCCCATCCCCATGTCGACCTGCGGCTGAAGACCAACAACAACCGCGCCGACATGCTGCTCGACGGGCTCGACCTGTTCATCCGCTTCGGCGATGGCGCCTGGCACGCAACGGAGGCGGTGCGGCTGATGGAGGCACCGTTCTCGCCGGTCTGTGCGCCGCAGATCGCGGCCCGGCTTGCGCAGCCGCGCGACCTTGCCGGCGCGGATCTGCTGCGCTCCTACCGTCAGGACGAATGGGCGGCCTGGTTCCGCATGGCCGGCCTCGAGTCGCTGCCGGCCCGCGGCTTCATGTTTGATTCCTCCAGAGCCCTGGTCGAGGCGGCGGCGCTGGGGGCGGGCGTCGCCCTGGTGCCGGTGGCGATGTTCGCCCGCGAGATCGCGGAAGGGCGCGTCGCCCGGCCCTTCGCGGTGGAGGCGCCGCTCGGCGCCTACTGGCTGACCTGGCTGAAATCGCGCCGGCAGACGCCGGCCATGCGCGCCTTTCGCCAGTGGATCGAAGGCGAGGCGGGCTGAGGGGGCGCCGTCGTCGTTCGTCTGCTCTCTCCGGACCCTCCTCGTCAGCCCTTTCTCGCCGGCCCCTCCTCGCCAGATCCTCGCCAGACCCTCCTCGCCAGGAGCTGGGTCTACTGCTCCCTTGAATTGCGTGAGTAATCACGTATATAGACTGCAACAGTCACGCAACAGGAAGGTTTCGTGTCATGAACGCGCTTGTCTTCACCCTTCTCGACATTGCCGGTCTGATCGAGAAGCGCTTCGACCGCCCGCTTGCCGGCGCCCGCGGCGTCAGTTTCCGCGAATATCGCCTGCTGAAAAGCCTGTCGGAGTTTCCCGGAAGCCGGGCGATGCGGGTGGAACTGGCAGAGGGCGTCGGCCTGACGCCCTCTGCCGTCACCCGCGCGCTGAAGCCGCTGGAAAAGCTCGGCTATGTGGTGACGGAAAAGGGCGAGCGCGATGCCCGCCAGAGCCTGGCGCGGCTGACTGAGGCCGGCGAGATCCTGCTGGCCGATGCCGATGCCATCGTCGCCGATGTGGTGGCCGGCCTGCCGGCCATGTCGATCAGCGAGGGCCAGCTTGCCGAACTGCATCGCGGCCTCGCCGGTCCGCCGGCGAGCCGGACGGTGCCCTTGCGGGCCGCCATCGTCTGACGTTTGAACGGGTGCGGGGGTGTCCCATCGGCGGACGCCCCCGCACTGGTCTCCCGCGCCGGGCCGAGCGTATAAGATCTGTCCCGCTTGGGTCCCGCAGCCGGAGTACCGGGTTCCGCATGTCGCTCGCCATCGTCCATCATCCGGCCTTCTGTGCCGACATTCCGGCCACGCACCGCTTCCCGATGAACAAGTTCCGCCGGGTGGCGCAGGTGCTGGTCGAGGACGGGCTGGTCGTGGAGGGCGGCTTCCACCAGCCGGCGCCCGCACCGGCGGAGTGGATCGCGCTCGCCCATGACCGGGCCTATGTCGACCAGGTCTTCGCCGCCGACGTGCCGGCGCCGATTGCCCGCGAGATCGGCCTGCCGATGAGCGAGAGCGTCGCCTTGCGCGCCCGTTGCGCCACGGCCGGCACGGTGCTCGCCGGGTTGCTGGCGCTCGACCGGGGCATTGCCTGCAACACCGCCGGCGGCAGCCATCATGCCAGGAGCTCGCAAGGGGCGGGGTTCTGCGTCTTCAACGATGTCGCGGTGGCGATCCGCCTGCTGATGGCGGACCGAGCGATCCGCCGCGCCATGGTCGTCGATCTCGACGTGCATCAGGGCGATGGCACGGCGCAGATCTTCGCCGGCGACGCGGCGGTGTTCACCCTGTCGCTGCATGCGGGTCGCAACTATCCGGTGCGCAAGGTACCCTCGAGCCTCGACGTGCCGCTGGAGGACGGCGTCGGGGATGCCGCCTATCTGGAGGCGCTTGCCGCTGTCCTGCCGGGCGCGCTCGCCACCTTTCGACCCGACATCGTCTTCTACAATGCCGGCGTCGACCCGCATGAAGAGGACCGGCTGGGGCGCCTGTCGCTGAGCGACGAGGGGATCGCCGCGCGCGACCGCTTTGTGATTTCGCGCGTGCGCAAGGCGGGTATCCCGCTCGCCGGGGTGATCGGCGGCGGCTATCTGGAGGACATCGACAGGCTGGCGCGCCGCCACACGATCCTGCACCGGGTGGCGGCGGAGTTCGCCTGATCGCGCGAGGCGTTTGGTTCAGCTCCGCCGGCCGATGCTCATCAGCCGCAGCACCGCCCAGACCGGGATCACCACCACCGCACCGAGCAGGAAATAGCCGCCGAGCTGGCCGAGCGCCTCGAAGCCGAGGTTCCACAGCCGGCGGATGAACGACACCATCCCGTCGAACAGGTCGAGCGGGTGCAGGTCGAGCGCCGACAGCAGCACGCCGACGACGAAGGACAGAAAGAGCAGCTTGACGATCACCCGGCCGGGCGAGTCGCCGAGGAAGCGGCTGATCGGAGAGTTGGACATGCGTCGGTTCCCGAGAAGGCTGCCGGATGCGCGCAAGGCCCGCGCGTCTCGGTCTGATGACCGCAGATGTAGGCGGGCGATCCCGCCGGAGCAAACCGAAAATCGGCGTCGGCGGTTTGCGGCGGCGTTTGTCGCCCGCGTCAAGATGATGCCACATTGGAGCGGGACATCTCGTGTCGCAGGATGCGGACGACTCGCGGCGGCCATTGCCGCGCCATGCGAGGCCCGTGAGGCGGTGGGCCCGGCCGTATCCTGGATCGGTAACGCTCCGGCGCCGGGACCGTCCGCAAATGGAGGGTCCCCGCTGGCTTCGGCCCGGCCGGGTGCGGCAGGAGCCGCCGGAGCGCGCCGACCTCGTTGCAGCCGACAGGTCCGTTGCCATGGCGCGGACCGGTCAAGCCAGGAATGCCCGTCGACATGAGTGCCGCTTTGCGAAAGCCCGCGATCCTCGCGCTTGCCACCCTGCCGCTTCTCGGCCTTGCCGCCCATCCCTCGGCCGCCGAGGCGCAGGACCTCTCCGTGACCGGAACCTGGCGGATCGAGGCGCTGGCAGCGCCCGGCGGCGCGCTGGTCGATGTCGACCAGGGCCTGTCCAGCCGCACGGAAGTGACCATCGACCGGCACGGCATGTGGCTCGCTTCGGCCGGCTGCAACCGGCTGCGCGGCACGCTGCAGCAGATGGGACACGCGCTCGCCGTCTCGACCCGGGTGATGGCAACCGAAATGGCCTGCGAAGGCGCCTCCGGCGACCTGGAGCGCCGGTTCCTGCATTTCTTCCCGGCGGTGAAGCAGATCGACGGCATGCCCGGCCGCGTGCTCTTGCGCGACCAGTCGGGCGCCGCGGTGGTGCTGCTGGTCTACAAGTAGCGCTGGTTTGGCGCGGTTCCGGATCGGCCCGTCTGGGGCGTTCCGGGACTATGGAGCTGCCGCCATGCGCTACCGCCACCGCTCTGGGAACGAATAGGCCCCGGCGCGCGCTGCGCTTGGCCGGGGTGACGGCCGAGGGGATGCGAGGTCATGCCTCCACCTCTGATGTCATCCCGGCCGCAGGCGAAGCCTGCAGAGCCGGGAACCATTGGCACCTTCGGCAAGCATGAGGGAGGAGCGCATCGCCACCTCCACGGCTGTACGCCTGCGCAGGCAGGCGGCCTATGCCGCCTCGCGCGCGCCGGCGTCCGGCCCCTTCTCGGGGGCGAAGCGCTCGTAGAAGCGGGCGTCGGTCTTCGCCATCTCCTTGAGCAGGCGGTTCGGCTTGAAGCGCGGACCCCATTTCTTGGTGAACTTGCGGCACAGCTCGGTGAAGGCGGCGGTGCCCATGCCGTCGATATAGGACAGGGTGCCGCCGGTGAACGGCGCGAAGCCGAAGCCGAGGATCGAGCCGACATCCGCCTCGCGCACGTCCGTCAGGCAGTTTTCCTCGAAGATCCGCGCCGTCTCCAGCGCCTGCATGACGAGGAAGCGCTGCTTCAACTCCTCGACATGGAAGGCCTCAGCCGGCTTCGGCTTGCCGACCACTTCGGGGATGCCCGGCCACAGCTTTTTGTCGCGGCCCTGATAGTCGTAGAAGCCCTTGCCGTTCTTGCGGCCGAACCGCTCGCGCTTGACCACCATCTCTTCCAGGATGTTGTCGAGCGGACCTTCCACATATTTGACGCCGAGGTCCTTGCGCGTCGCCGAGACGATCTTCCAGGCAAGGTCCAGCGCCACCTCGTCGCCGAGCGACAGCGGACCGACCGGCATGCCGGCCATGCGCCCGCAATTCTCGATCATCGCCGCCGGCACCCCGTCCGCGAGCATCATCAGGCCCTCGCGGATATAGGTCATGACCACGCGCGAGGTGTAGAAGCCGCGCGAGTCGTTGACGACGATCGGCGTCTTCTTGATCGCCTTGATGTAGTCGAGCGCCATGGCCAGCGCCTTGTCGCCGGTCTTCTTGCCGAGGATCACCTCGACCAGCATCATCTTGTCGACCGGTGAGAAGAAGTGGATGCCGATGAAGTTCTTCGGCCGCTTCGAGATCTCGGCGAGCGAGGTGATCGGCAGGGTCGAGGTGTTGGAAGCATAGATCGCCCGTGGCTTCAGCACCGCCTCCGCCTGCTCGGTCACCGCACGCTTGATCTCGCGGTCCTCGAACACCGCCTCGATGACGAGGTCGCAGTCGGCCAGCGCCGCGTAGTCGGGCGTCGCCGTGATGCGCGACAGCAGCGCCTCCTTGTCGGCCTCGCTCGCCCGGCCGCGCTTCATCGCCTTCGACACCAACTCGTCGGAATGGGCCTTGCCCTTGTCGGCGGCCGCCTGGTCGCGGTCGATCAGCACCACGTCGATGCCGGCCTTCGCGGTGACATAGGCAATGCCTGCGCCCATGAAGCCGGCGCCGAGGATGCCGACCTTGCGGATGCGGTTCGCCTTGACCGAGGCCGGCCGCCGCGCGCCCTTGTTCAACTCCTGCATGGAGACGAACAGCGAGCGGATCATGCTGGCCGCCTCCGGCGTCTGCAGCACATGGGCGAAGTAGCGGCTTTCCACCGTCAGCGCCTGGTCCATCGGCAGCAGCAGACCCTCGTAGACCGACTTCAGCAGCGCCCGGGCACCGGGATAGTTGTCATGGGTCTCGCGCCGGTAGATGGCATTGGCCGCCGGCCAGAACTGGAAGCCGGCCGGCGAGTAGATCGCCCCGCCCGGCAGGCGGAAGCCCTTCTGGTCCCACGGCTTGACCGGGTCGACGCCGGCTTTCAGCAGCTTGACGGCCGCCGCCACCAGCTTCTTCGCCGGGGCGGTCTCGTCGATCAGTTTCATCGCCTTCGCCTGGGCGGCGTTCAGCGTCTTGCCCTGGAGCAGGAATTGCAGGCCCTGCTGGCTGTCGGTCATGCGCATGACGCGCTGGGTGCCGCCGGCGCCGGGGAAGAGGCCGACCTTGACCTCCGGCAGCGCCATCTTGAAGACGTCTTCCTCCGCCGCGACCCGCGCGTGGCAGGCAAGCGCCAGTTCCGTCGCCCCGCCCATGCAGGTGCCGTTGATCGCCGCGACGAAGGGCTTGCCGCAGGTCTCCAGCTTGCGGAAGATCTGCGACAGGCGCCGCGAGCCGTCGAACAGCATCCGCGCCGCGCCTTCCGGATCCTTCGCCCGCTTGCCGTGGAAGTCGCGCAGCAGCCCCTCCAGCATGGTCAGGTCGGCGCCGCCGGAAAAGGCGGCCTTGCCCGAGGTGATGACGGCGCCCTTGACGGTGGTATCGCCCGCGACCGCGTCGATGATCGCGTCGAGCTCCTCCATCACCGACATGTCGATGACGTTCATGCTCTTGCCCGGCATGTCCCAGACGATATGGGCGATGCCGGCGTCGGTGGTCAGGGTGAAGTTGCTATAGGTCATGGTCTGTCCTCCGCCTGCTCGCCTTAGACGCGCTCGATGATCGTCGCCGTGCCCATGCCGGCGCCGATGCACAGCGTCACCAGGGCGGTGTTGAGGTCGCGCCGCTCCAACTCGTCCAGCACGGTGCCGAGCAGCATCGCGCCGGTGGCGCCGAGCGGATGGCCCATGGCGATGGCCCCGCCATTGACGTTGACGATGGCCGGGTCGAGGTCGAAGGCCTGCTGGTAGCGCAGCACCACCGAGGCGAAGGCCTCGTTGATCTCGAACAGGTCGATGTCCTTCAGCGACATCTTGGCGCTCGCCAGCAGCTTCTCGGTGACGTCGACCGGCCCGGTCAGCATCAGGGCCGGCTCCGAGCCGATATTGGCGAAGGCGCGGATGCGCGCGCGCGCCGTCAGCCCGGCCTTGCGCCCGGCCTTGCGGTTGCCGATGAGAACAGCGGCGGCCCCATCTACAATACCCGACGAGTTGCCCGCGTGGTGCACATGGGTGATGCCGGCAAGCTCGGGATGGGCCTGGATCGCCACCGCGTCGAAGCCGCCCATCTGACCCATCATCTCGAAGGACGGGTTCAGCGCGGCCAGCGACTGCATGTCGGTGTCGGGCCGCATGTGCTCGTCGCGGTCGAGGATGGTCAGCCCGTTGAGGTCGCGCACCGGCACGACGGAGCGGGAGAAACGGCCTTTCTCCCAGGCCTTGGCCGCGCGCTTCTGGCTTTCCACCGCATAGCTGTCGACATCGTCGCGGGAAAAGCCGTACTTGCTGGCGATGAGGTCCGCCGAGACGCCCTGCGGCATGAAGTAGGAGGGCAGGGCGACCTCGGGATCGATCGGCCAGGCCCCGCCCGAGGCGCCGATGCCGATGCGGCTCATAGATTCCGCACCGCCGGCGATGACGAGGTCGTGCTGGCCGGCCATCACCTGCGCCGCGCCGAAATTCACCGCGTCGAGGCCGGAAGCGCAGAAGCGGTTGATCTGGATGCCCGGCACCGCGTGGTCATAGCCGGCTGCGAAGACCGCGGCGCGGGCGATGTCGCCGCCGGCCTCGCCGACCGGGTCGACACAGCCCAGCACCACGTCGTCGATCAGCCTGGTGTCAAGGCCGTTGCGCTCGCGCAAGGCCTTGAGCGGCTCGGCCGCCAGCCGCACCGCCGGCACCTCATGCAGGGCGCCGTCCTTCTTGCCGCGCCCGCGCGGCGTGCGCACATGGTCGAAAATCAATGCGTCGGCCATCGATGCCTCCTTGGCTTGTCCCGCTGTCGCGCCCCTAAAGGCTGCGGGCGATCAGCACTTTCATGATCTCGTTGGTCCCGGCATAGATCCGCTGCACGCGGGCATCGGCATAGAGCCGGGAGATCGGATATTCGTTCATGTAGCCATAGCCGCCGAAGAACTGCAGGCACTCGTCCATCACCTTGGACTGCAGGTCGGTGGTCCAGTATTTCGCCATCGAGGCGGTGGTGCCGTCGAGCTCGCCCGCCACATGCCGGGCGATGCAGTCGTTGACGAAGACCTGGCCGATGGTCGCCTCGGTCTTCAGTTCCGCCAGCTTGAACTGGGTGTTCTGGAAGTCGAGGACGCGCTTGCCGAAAGCCTGCCGCTCCTTGACATAGTCGAGCGTCAGGGCGAGCGCCCGCTCGATCGCCGCCATCGCCTGCACCGCAACCAGAAGTCGCTCTTGCGGCAACTGTTCCATCAACTGATAGAAGCCGCGCCCCTCTTCCGGGCCGAGCAGCGCGTCGGCCGGCACGCGCACGTCGTCGAAGAACAGCTCCGACGTGTCGTTGCCCTTGAAGCCGAGCTTGTCGAGATTGCGGCCGCGGCGAAAGCCCTCCGCGCCCTCGGTCTCCAGCACGAAGAGCGAGACGCCCTTCGATCCGGCCGCCGGATCGGTCTTGGCGACGACGATGATCAGGTTGGCGAGCTGGCCGTTGGTGATGAAGGTCTTGGCGCCGGAAATCCGGTAGTGATTGCCGTCGCGCACCGCGCTGGTGCGGATCGCCTGCAGGTCGGAGCCGGCGCCCGGCTCGGTCATAGCGATGGCACCGATCATCTCGCCGGAGGCGAGCTTTGGCAGCCAGCGCTCCTTCTGCTCCTGCGACCCGTAGTGCTTGATATAGGGCGCGACGATGGCCGAATGCAGGGCGATGCCGAAATGGTCGAAGCCGGCAAGGCCGAGCCGGCGGATGATCACGGATTCATGGGCGAAGGTGCCGCCGGCCGCGCCGTATTCCTCCGGCATGCCGGAGCACAGGAAGCCGCCGGCGCCGGTCTTCTCCCAGGCCGCGCGCGTGACGCAGCCGGCCTCCACCCAGGCCTCGTAGTCCGGGGCGATCTCCCGCTCGAGGAAGCGCGCGAAGGCGTCGTCGAGCATCGTCAGTTCGTCGTTCATCCATGCCGGCGTTCCGGCGTTCAAGACGCTCAAGCCGCTCTCCTCCCTGCGACGGTTCTTGTCGTTGTGCGGTCGCGGCACGCCCCCGCGCGCCGCACCCTGTCCGTGGTTCCGCGATCGTCGGCTCAGAAGGCGGCGGCGTCGAGGCCCATCATCGTGTCGGCGCCGGCCGAGACCCGGGCAAGGCGCAGCCCGGTCTCCGGCATGTGGCGCTCCATGAAGTAGCGGGCGAGCGTCAGCTTGGTCTCGTAGAACGCCCTGTCGCCGTCGGTGCCGGCGGCAAGGGCCGCCTGCGCGCTCTTCGCCATGCGCGCCCACATGTAGCCGAGCGCGACGATGCCGAAGAGATGCATGTAGTCGGTCGAGCCGGCACCGGCATTGTCGGGCTTGGTCATGGCATTGTTCATGAACCACATGGTCGCCGCCTGCAGGTCGTCGAGACCGGCCTTCAGCGGTCCGCCAAGCGGGGCGAGGGCCTCGTCGCCGGAGATCTCCTTCAGGAAAGCGCCGACTTCCTTGAAGAAGGTCATCACCGCCCGGCCGCCGTCGCGCGGCAGCTTGCGGCCGACCAGATCCAGCGCCTGGATGCCGTTGGCGCCCTCGTAGATCATAGTGATGCGGGCATCGCGGACGAATTGCGACATGCCCCATTCCTCGATATAGCCGTGGCCGCCGAGCATCTGCTGCGCCGCCACCGCATTCTCGAAGCCCTTGTCGGTGAGCACGCCTTTGATCACCGGGGTCATCAGGCCCATGTGGTCGTCCGCCGCCTGCGCTTCAGCCTTGTCGGACGAGCGGTGCGAGACGTCGGACTGCAAGGCCGTCCACAGCACCAGCGCGCGGGCCGCTTCGTTGAAGGCGCGGATCGACAGCAGCGTGCGGCGGACGTCCGGATGCACGAGGATCGGGTCGGCCTTGCCGTCCGGGTTCTTCGGCCCGGTCAGCGACCGGCCCTGCAGCCGCTCGCGGGCATAGGCCAGCGCGTTCTGATAGGCGACCTCGGACTGGGCGAGGCCCTGCACGCCGACGGCGAGGCGCGCCTCGTTCATCATCACGAACATCGCGTTGAGGCCGCGGTTTTCCTCGCCGATCAGCCAGCCGGTCGCCTCGTCATAGTTCATGACGCAGGTGGCGTTGCCGTGGATGCCCATCTTCTCTTCCAGCGAGCCGCAGGACACGCCGTTGTGCGCGCCGGGCTTGCCGTCGCCATCGGGCAGGAATTTCGGCACGATGAACAGCGAGATGCCCTTTGTGCCCTCCGGCGCGCCCTCGATGCGGGCCAGCACCAGATGCACGATGTTCTCCGTCAGGTCGTGCTCGCCGGCGGAGATGAAGATCTTCTGCCCCGAGATGCGGTAGCTGCCGTCGCCCTGCGGCACGGCCTTCGACTTGATCAGGCCGAGATCGGTGCCGCAATGCGGCTCGGTCAGGTTCATGGTGCCGGACCACTCCCCGGAGGCGAGCTTCGGCAGGTAGAGCACCTTCTGTTCCGCGCTGCCATGCACCAGGATCGCCGCTGCCGCGCCCTGCGACAGGCCCGGATACATGCCCCAGGCCAGGTTGGCGCCGGAAATGAACTCCTGCATCACCGAGTTGAGCGTCGTCGGCAGGCCCTGGCCGCCATACTCCTCCGGCATCGACAGGGCGATCCAGCCGTTCTCGCGATAGGTGTCGTAGGCCGCGCGGAAACCCTTGGGCGTCGTCACGCTGCCATCGTCGTGGCGGGTGCAGCCCTCGCGGTCGCCAGTGGCGTTGAGCGGGGCGATCTCCTCCTGGCAGAAGCGCGCGCCCTCGTTGAGGATCGCCTCGACGAGGTCGGGCGTCGCGTCGGCAAAGCCCGGCAGACTGCCGTGGCGGTCGTAGCCCAGCACCTCGTTCAGCAGGAACATCACATCCCGGACGGGGGCGGTATAGCTTGGCATGATCATCCTCCCGATGGTCGGCCCGGCCTGTGGTGCCGGTTGCGCGGCGCAGCCTGTATCACAGACCTGACGTTTCCGTAAACGTCACCTTGCACTGGTTATATGGCCGGCGGCCGACGCTCGCAAGGCCTGTTCCTGCGGTTCAGCCCGAAAAATCGCGCGCCGCCGGCCACTCTCAGTGCGATTGACGGCAAAATCAGGGAGATTCCGACCGAAAACCGCCGGAGCGGGTCGCGACACGCGACGAAAACGCAAAAACCCCGCGCCGGGGAGCGGCACGGGGTTCGACAGGTCTGACAGAGGGCGCGCGCGTCGTCGGGGGAGGGCGGGCCCTGACCCTAGGCAAGGCGCGACTCAGTCGCCCTCCTTCTCCTTCAGCATGCCGGAGACGATTTCCACCGTCCGGCCGAGCTCCTCGATCGCCTGGTCGATGTCGCGGCGCTGCGTCACCAGCACGTCGATCTGCTCCTGGAACCGCGACAGCGCCACCTTGAGCTGGGTGACCTGGCCGTCGCGCAGGTCATAGAGATCGAGCATGTCGAGGATCTCGGCGAGGGAGAAGCCGACCCGCTTGCCCATCAGCACCAGCTTCAGCCGTGCCCGGTCGCGGCGCGTATAGACGCGGTTCATGCCGTCGCGGCGCGGGTTGAGAAGGCCCTTGTCCTCGTAGAACCTGAGGGTCCGCAAGGTGACATCGAATTCCTTCGCAAGGTCCCCGATGGTGAAGAGCGTCTTCTTTGTCGTCTCGTCCTTGGCGGCCACCGCCTCGACGATATCGTTGTTGACCGAGAGCGCTTCGCTCATGGCATTTTCCTTGGCATTGACCGGAAAAGGCGGCCGGAAGCGGACATCGCTCCGGGGCGGTTCCGGCGGGTCTTCAGGGGCATGACATTACGTAACCTGCACCTGGCATACATTCCGTGCACGTAAGCGTCAAGCGGCCTTCCGGCGGTTCGCGATGGCTCTGTTGCGATCCGCGCGGCCCGTTTACCGGTCGTTAACCATGTAAATCCGCCACTTAACCGGCTGTTTACCATAAGCGGCGACAGTTTACGCCAAGCTCGTCCGGGTACCGTGTAGCCGTGTTCCCACCGGGGCGAAGAAGATTGCTGGCGCGACACGCGCCCCACATGGGTTTGAGAGGCAGTTCATGTCCTGGAACGCGCGACATCGCAGTGAACGCGGCCTGCCGAGGGAAGACGGCCAGGGGCGCGAGGCGCAGGGCGAGCCCGAGAGCTGGTACGAGCCGCGCCGCCGGCCGCCGGCCGCCGACCCCTCCCGCGGTGTCGAGCGGGCGAGGGCGCGCGAGCAGCTCAACGATGTCGCCGACGCCCTCGGGCGGTTGATAGACACGCCGCAACCCGCAGCCGGCAACCGCCAGGCGCGCCGCGCCGCTGTCTCCCGCGCCCGCAGCGAGCGCCCGGCAGTTGCCGCAGCGCCAGCGCCGGCCGCGCCAGCTTCGCGAAGCGGCCGGATCGAGGCGGTGCTGAGCGCGCTCGACCGGCTCGACCGCCGCGTCGAGGACCTTTCTCACGAGGCCGATGCCCATCACGCCTCCGCTCATGACGCAAATGGCCGCGGCGCGCGCGCCGGACAGCGGGCCCCTGGCCTTGCGCGCCCGAACGCGTCTGCCCCGACCCGCGCGCCGCGCCGCCCCGCCGCTCCGCCGCCCCGCGAGGACTGGCGCGACGCCGGCTACGGCTACGACGACAGCTACGGTGCACCGCGCGACGCCGGCTATGATGAGGCCCGCTACGACGATCCCCGTTACGACGACGCCCGCTACGAGAATGCCCGCTACGATGGGGATGAGGCGCTGTATGACGGGCTGGCGGACGCGGATTACGGCCATGAGCACCCGGCGCCGATGCCGCCGCGCGGCGGCTGGCGCGAGGAGCGCGGCGGCGACGACCTGCGGCCGCTGATCCGCGACCTCGCCCATCGGGTCGAGCGGGCGAGCGGGGCGCGCGACGACCGGCTCGACGTGCTGCGGCGCGAGATCGCCGACCTGCGGGGCTTCCTGACCCAGAGCCTGCGCGCCGAGCGCGAGCGGGCCGCCTCCCGCGACAGCGGCGAGATGCGCCGCCTGTCCGACGCGGTGGAGCGGCTGCGCGCCGATCGGGGCGACATGCGCCTTGTCCGCGAGCTGCGGTCCGAGATTGCTGACCTGCGCGCGATGATCGGCCACTCGAATGTCGAGGGTATGCTGACGACGCTGGAAAGCGGCTATGCGCATCTGGTCCAGCGTCTCGACGAGATGGCGCGCGACCGGCTGGAGCCGCGCCTCGTCGCCGAACTCGGCCAGCGCCTTGCCGACATCGAGGATGCCTTCCGCATCGTGCCGCGCGGCGACCAGCTCGCCGCCCTGGATGACCGCGTCGCCGATATCGGTCACCGGGTCGAGGAACTGGTTCGCCGCAGCGGCGGTGCCGATCTCGACCTGCTGCGCGGCGAGATCCGCAGCGTGCGCGATCTGGTCGAGCGGTTCGACGTCGGCGACCTGCTCGCCGGCATCGACGAGCGCATGAGTGCCCTGGCCCGGCGCTTCGACACCATCGACCGGCTGGTCGAGGAGCAGCGCCACCTCGCCGAGCGGATGGGCGCCATCGAGCACCGGCTGCCGCAGTCGGGCGCCGTCGACCGGCTGCAGGACCGGCTGGAGGAAATCGCCAGCATGCTGGCCGACGACCGCAACAGCCGCGCCGATCCGCAGCTCGACGAGAAGCTCGGCGAGATTTCCGGCCGGCTGAAGCGGATCGAGACCGCCCGGCAGATGCCGCCGAGCTATGATGCCGCCTTCACCCTGCTGGAAAAGCGGCTTACCGCCATCGACGGCAAGATCAACGCCCTCGACCGGCCCGACCGGGTGACGCTCGTCGCCGAAGGTCAGCAGGCCAGCATCGAGGCCGATCTGATCGCCCGTCTCGAGGCCGGCATCGCCAATCTCAACGAGCGCTTCGAGACCGGCCGTGCCTTCGCCGGCGGCGACGAGTTCGAAAGCCTGCGCCGGGAGATCGCCTCCTTGCGCGACAGCGTCGCCCAGCCGGTGTCGGTGGGCGAACTCGAGGCACAACTCCGCGATCTGGCCGAGGCCGTCAGCCGTGGCTCCGCCAGCGACGACGCGGCGGTTCTCTCCCAGGTCGAGGACAAGATCGCGGCGCTTGCCGCCAAGCTGGATGCCGCCGACAGCGGCTTTGCCCGGCTCGGCGAGATCCAGAGCGCGCTGCAGGCGGGCGGAACCGGCGGCGACGTCGCCCAGGCCCTGCGCGGCGACCTGCATCGGCTGATGGAGGCGGCGACCAATTCCGAGCGCCGCTCGCGCGAATCCATGGACAGCGTCCAGGACGTGCTCGCCTCGATCAACAACCGGCTGATGGCGCTGGAGCACGACGCCCGCATGGCGGCCATGCCTGCCTCCCGTCCCGAGGACGACCGGCCGCTGGAGCCCGGCTCGGGCAAGCCGCGCGTCCGCCAGCAGGCGCCGCCCCGGACGGAGGCGCCGGTGCCGCCGCGCGCCGAGGCATCGGTTGCCGCAAGCGGC